>JANWVR010000141.1 GCA_025056735.1 Saprospiraceae bacterium | reverse complement strand
TCTAAGTTGGTAATCACCAACCCGGAGAACTGGATGAGCTTGGGTTCAGAGGCCGGCTGTGCCCACGCGCGGGCTGCCGTCAGGCAAAACAGGGCGAGAAAGAGCAGAATACGCATATGATTGGAAAGAGGACGAGTACGGTTAGGTGAACGTTTGTAGGCGTTTGCAACGCCGGTGAGGCGGCTCTTATGATGAGGCGTCAGAGAAGGTAGTTGCCTCAAAAAGCGCCGTGCCCGCAGCTTTACAACGTTGCAAAGGTAAGAGGGTAACGCTCCCTGCGGCAGTTTGTTTGCCGGGCAGGCTGTACCTTTGACAGGGAGTGGATGCAACCCCTCGAGGTGCAGACTGCTCTTTTTTTCGTGTTTGATGCAACAAAGCGCGGATTTCAAGCACCTTCTTTGAGGGCGTTAAAGTGCCGGGCGCATGGCTTGCACGACGCACTTTTACTCACAAATTAAACCATTCGATACGCCTGCTTGCCGTATGAAAAAAATACTCTTCCGGCTGTTCATAGCCAGCCTTTGCCTTTGGGCGAATGCCCTGACCGCCCAACTCCCCAGCCGAATAACCCTGAAAGGCGTTGTGGCCACCGACACCGTTGGAGAACCAGCAGCCCTGGCTACCGTCATGCTGCTCAACCCGGCCGACTCGACGCTGGTAACCTTTGCACGCAGCGACGCCCAGGGCGCTTTTGCCTTCAAAAACATCCGAAACACCGCTTATTTGCTCAAAATCTCTTATGTGGGCTACCTGCCTTACCAGCAGCATCTGTCGCCTGCTGAAAGCGAGACGGTGGACTTGGGCCGGTTGACGCTCAAGCCCATCCAGCGCGAGCTGATGGAAGTAGTGATCCGCACGGCTAAGGCACCACTGTTTATCCGGGGCGACACCATCGAGTACGATGCCACTATGTTCAAAGTGCCGCCCGGCTCCACGGTAGAAGACCTGTTGCGCCGCCTGCCCGGCATTGAGGTGGACGAAGCTGGCAACATTAAAGCCCAGGGCCGCGACGTGCGCCGCGTCTATGTGGACGGCAAGACTTTCTTCGGCAGCGACCCAAAACTGGCCACCAAAAACCTCGGCGCCGAGACCATTTCCAAAGTCCAGGTGTTTGATGAAAAATCCGAAATCGCCCGCCTGCTCGGCATTGACGACGGCAAAGAAGAGCGGGCAATGAACTTGGAACTCAAGGAAGAATACAAGAAAGGCGCTTTTGGCAAGGCCACGCTCGCGGGCGGCTCCGACGAGCGCTGGGCCAGCCGGGCCAGCTACAACCGCTTCGATGACCGCCATCAGTTTTCCCTCATCGGCTATGGCAACAACATCAATGAAACCGGCGTCAACTGGGAAGATTACAGCGAATTTAAGGGCCAGGGGACGTTTCAGGCGCTCGACGGCGACGACTTTGGCTTCGGTGGCATGCCCACGGGAATTTATTTTTCCACCGCTGAGGCCGACCTGCTCAACTACTTCGACGGACGCGGCTTCACGCGAAACGCCGGGGGCGGCGTAAACTACAATTTTGACAATAAAAAAACGAAGGCCAACGCTAGCTACGTCTACAACCAGACCTTTCTGGACTTGGAAGAATTTGCCCGGCGCGACAACTTTCTGAATACGGGCGCCTTCAGCAACACCGATACTCTTGGGCGCAACAGCTTCCGCGGCAACCACCGCATCCAAACGCGCTTTGAGCATAACTTCGACTCGCTCAACGTACTGGTGCTCAAAGGCGACCTGCGCCTGAGCCGTTCCGAAGACGACGAGCGACGCCAGCAGCGCTTTTTTGACAGCGACGCATCCACCAGCACCATCAACCGCATCCGCGCCGACAACGGCGCCGACCAACAGGTCTGGATGCTCAACACCTCCGCCGTCTTTCGGCATCGCTTCCGCAAACCCGGACGCGCCTTTGCCCTCAGCGCAGGCTACAACCAAGAGGTCTCCGACCAACGCGAGCGCTTCTTTTCTCAAAACCAACTCTTTATACCCTTTGAACGCCTCGAGCAACTCCGCACGCGCAACCTCAACGACGCCGACGGGCGGCAATTCAAAAGCAGCGCTCTGTACTCCGAGCCGCTGGGCGAGCGCTGGTTCTGGCAGACTTTTGCTAATGCCCGATACTCCGAAAACGACGCCAACCGCCAGGTGCGGGCGCCCGACCGAGGCGATGCCCGCGTAGATAGCCTGAGCGTTTTCTACGGCTTTGCCGAGCAATACTATCGGCTTGGCTCCAGTATTCGGTATTTGGTGGAGGGCTTCAACGCCACCATTGGCTTAGCCGGCCAGCAGCTCGCCCTCAACGGGCGCTTCGCCCGCGACCGCGACCTGCCGCTACTGGCCCCGCCCATCCGGCGCACCTTTGAAGACCTCATCCCTTACGCTTCCATCGAGGTTGAGCCCACGGATAACCTTAGTTTCGATATCGAATACACATACCGCGTGTCGGCGCCGTCTTTTGCCAATCTGCAGCCCATTCCCATCTTCACCAACCCGGCCTTCCAGAGTATCGGCAACCCGCAACTGGGCCCCGAGCGTGCGCACAACTTCGAGTTCAGCACTTTTTATTGGGACGACGCCTCCTTCGCCAGCATGGGCTTTCGCTTCGACGCCCGCTGGTTTGAAAGCCAGATTGTCTATAACCAGCGTGTCGAGCGCTCTGACAGCCTCGGCATCATCACCTTCACCCGCCCGGAGAACGTCGCTGGCGGGCAGTCTCTGTGGTCGTACTGGTGGGGCAATGTGCCCATTGTGAAAAATCGCCTGTCTGTCTCTTTTGGCGGAAATGCCGGCCGTCACCTCACGCCCGCCTTCGTCAACGATGTGCGCAACGAAACCGACGACCGCAACTGGGGACTGAATGCTTCCATCAACTTCACGCCCGGCTCGAAATTGTTCTTCAGCGCCAACGGCGACGCAGATTTCAACAACATTTCCTACTCCATTCAAAGCGACCTCAACCAGCGCATTCGCAGCTATTCGGCTGGGGCCTCTGTCAAATGGGAATTCGTCTCCAAAACTTTTTTTGAAAGTAATTTTAACTATCGCTTCTTCAGCAATCCAACTTTCGATTTCCGCCAGGAAGTGCCCATCGTCAACGCCTCGGTGCGCCGCCTGCTGGGGCCGAAAAACCGCATGGAAATGCGATTGGCGGCCTTCGACCTGCTCAACCGCCGCATTACCGTCAACCAGCGCGGAACGCAAAACTTTATCACGACCAGCGTTGCTCCCACGCTGGCCCGATATTTCATGCTCAGCGTCAGTTACAACTTCCGCGGCCACGCGGGCAAAGTAGGGAGCGATAGAGAGGGCATCATTATTTTTTAAAACCGCTTTATCCACCTGACCAAAAACATGAACACGAGCATCCACAAGCCGCTCTTTTTCATAGGCCTTACCGTTTTCCTTGCCATAAGCGCCACTGCCCTCGGCCAGGTAGCTGAAGGCGAAATCCGCTACTTAGTTGTCCACGATTGGGTCAAGAGAATGGCGGCATTGGACTACGTTTCTGCGCGCGAACGCGAGCAGGCCGCCTACATGTGGGGCAACCGCTCCGAGTGGAAAGAGTATATGCGCTTTTACTTCTCGCCTCAGCGCAGCCGATACGAAGAGTCCGATGAAAAAGCCGAAGTGGAGTGGGTAGGCTACGCCTGGCGCAAGGAGCCACTGCTATTTTATCGCGACTTTGAGCGCCAGCGGATGTTTGACATCGTAAAAGCGGAAGGCCGCCTCTACCTCATTGAGGACAGTCTGCACTGCCCGCAATGGAAGGTACTCAACGACTTGAAAGAGGTGGCCGGCTACGTTTGCATGAATGCCGTGTGGGAAGACTCTCTCAAAGGCCATCGCGTCGAGGTTTGGTTTGCCTTAGACCTGCCAGTACCCGCCGGGCCAGAAGACCTCTGTGGCCTGCCCGGCCTCATTTTAGAGGCCAACTACAACAACGGCGCGATGATTATCACAGCCGACCGAATTGACCTGCGCCCGCTAAAGGCAGAGCTGGAGTTGCCTAAAACGAAAGTCAAAGGCAAAAAGGTTTCTTTGAAAGAATACCGTGAAGTGGTGCGCAAGTACGTCGCCGAGCAAAAAAAGGCTGAAAAACCGTGGTTTTGGGGGCTTCGGTATTGAAGCAAAATGCCGTTCCCAGACAGGATCATCGGTTTGCGCAATTTTTCCGGGATTTTATTGCTCTCATAAGTCTGAAGAGATGCCGCAAAGAGCGTTTTCTCTTGCCTTCCATAGCAGAGGGCAGCGGTCAGTAACTGCTCTGCACAGATGCAATTTACGGGGAAAGCATGCAGCTAACAGATGGGAATACTGATTTTAGCGCCATGAAACGACATGTATTCACCGGACTGCTGCTTGCTTCGAGGCTCCTGTGCGCCTGGGCGCAAACGCCTAATGCTGTTTGTAATCCAGTACTGATAGGCATTCGCGCGCACCGTGGCTTCATCATACCTCACTCGCGCGAGTTGATCAACGTTTCTAAGACGAAGCCGCGCGGCGTGGAGGTCAACGTGCAATGGATAGAGTCGCGGCCTGAGCGCACCGAGCGCACGGGTGTTGTGGCGAAGCGCGGTTTTGTGTTCTATTACTTTGACTTCGACAACCCTTGTACTTTGGGGCACAGCGTAGCCTCGGCGGCGTATGTGGAGCCGATGTTCGGTGCGAGTCGGCGGCTATATGCTTCCCTGCAGACGGGGCTGGGCATGGCCTATGTCAGCAGAGTTTATGATGCTGAGGACAACCCAACCAATCTGTTCTTCAGTTCGCACATCAACCTGCTGGCGATGCTCAACGTGCACCTGCACTACCGCGCTACGCCACGCTGTGAGGTTACGATGGGGTTTAACTACAATCACATCTCGAACGGCGGCATGCGTTTGCCCAACAAGGGCATGAACTTTCCGACCTGGAATGCAGGAATGTCGTATGCTATCCAGCCGGGCGTCGTGCAGCGTGCGCCGCGGACAGGTTTGTGGCGTACCGAGCCGCGCCATTTTGGCTGGGTGCATGCGGTTGGCTCTGCCAAGACAGTGCTGGCCGATGGGTCGTTTGCGCGCGGCGAGGTGCAGTGGTTGTGGGGCGCCATGGCGGCGGTGGGGCGTCGCGTCGGGCGGCTCAGCGCGCTGTCGGTGGGCACAGAGTGGATACGCGACGGCTGGAAACGCGCTCGCTTAGATCTGCAGGGCAATGACGGCAGCGCCTGGTTGGGTGGCCTGCTCTTCGGACATGAATTGTTGGCCGGGCGTGTGCGTTTCAACGTGCACATGGGCGCCTATGTCTTTAATCAGGCGCGTGAGACGGATGCCCTGTATCAGCGCTATGGCCTCTTCTACACTATTGGCAACGGCTTGCTCATTGGCAGCACGCTCAAGGCACATCGCCATGTCGCTGACCTTTTCGATGTGCGCGTAGGCTGGATTTTTCAAAACCGCTCGCTTCAGCGGTAACAATCGCACTGCATTCCAATACCTTTGCAGGTGTTCACCCTGTTTTTTGGAAAGTGTCCCTTCAGTATGACTTCTACGCATCACTCTGTCCTGTCTAAGCGTGTACTGACGCTGGCTGAGTCGGAAACCCTCAAAATGGCCCGAATGGCTCGCGAATTGCGCGCACAAGGTTACGACGTCATCAGCCTCAGCCTCGGCGAACCCGACTTTGACACCCCACACCATATTAAAGAGGCTGCTTATCAGGCCCTGCAAGAGGGCTACACGAAATACACCCCCGTGCCTGGCCTGCCGGAGCTGACCAAAGCCATTAGCGAAAAATTCAAGCGCGACAACCATTTAGATTACAAACCCGAACAGATCGTCGTTAGCAACGGCGCCAAACAATCCATCTACAACATCTGCCAGGCGCTGCTCGACCCTGGCGACGAAGTCGTCATTTTTGCCCCGTACTGGGTGTCGTATTGGGAGATCGTCAAACTCTCCGGCGGCACGCCCGTGCCCGTTTATGCGGGCGTTGAACGCGAATTTAAGCCCGCACCCGAACAACTTGAAGCAGCCATCACGCCGCGTACTAAGTTCGTGCTTTTCTCCTCACCCTGCAATCCTACCGGCACTGTGTTTGACCGCCACGAATTGCAGGCTTATGCCGAAGTACTGGCCCGTCACGACCATGTCTATGTGGTGAGCGATGAAATTTACGAGTACATCAACTTTACCCACGAGCACGTCAGCATCGGCGCCTTCCCACAGGTGCGCGACCGCACCATCACTGTTAATGGCTTTGCCAAAGGCTTCGCTATGACTGGCTGGCGCTTGGGGTACATGGGGGCGCCCAAGTTCATCGCCGACGCCTGCTCGAAAATACAGGGTCAGGTAACCAGCGGCGCCGCTGCCTTCAGCCAGAAAGCAGGCGCTGTGGCCTTGCTCGGCGACCTCAGCCCTACCTATGCCATGCGCGAGGCTTTCCGCCACCGCCGCGACATCGTGCTCTCCATGCTCGAAGAAATACCCGGCATCCGCTCCAACCACCCCGAAGGCGCCTTCTACGTTTTCCCAGACATCAGCGACTTTTTCGGAAAAACCGACGACCATATCGTCATTCAAAACGCCGACGACTTCTGCGATTTCATCATGAACAACGCCTACGTCGGCTTAGTGTCGGGTACGGCCTTTGGTGATCCCAACTGCTTCCGCCTCAGCTATGCCGCCTCCGAAGCGCAACTGCGCGAAGCCATCCAGCGCATGAAAACCGTGCTCCAACGCCTGCATTAAGCGCCGCCCGTACTTGACCCTGCTCCGTACCTTTGGGCAAAATTGGTTCCATCAGGCATTCTCCCGCTATGCGCTATTTCAATTGCTCTGGCCCAAACAACCCTCAGGAGCATTACACACTCCTCAGACCTGCGCTGATAGCCAAGGGCATAGACTTCATCAAACGACGCCGCTACTTCACGATCTGGGCGCCCCGACAAAGCGGGAAAAGCACGTATTTTCTGTTGCTCAAGCAGGCATTGGAGAGGGAGGGTTATGCTTTTCTGCAACTCAACTTTGAAAATTACGGCGATGAAACCTCTGAAGGACTACTCCGAAAATTGCATACCACACTTACTGAAATTGGCTTAAGCCCACCTGAATTTGACACATACGCGCGGGTTTCCGATTACTTGGAGACCGTCAAACATCTTAAGCTGGTTCTGATGGTAGATGAGGTAGAAGGTTTAAATAGAGAATTGCTCCGGTCTTTTTTGCACACTATCCGCAACCTGTACCACTCCCGCGACACACACAGCCTGAAAAGCGTCATCTTTGTAGGCGTCTCCAACCTGACAGGCGTTGTAGGCGACAATGCCAGCCCGTTTAATATCGCCGATGAATTCCATCTGCCCTATTTTACCTTAGAGGAAACCTTCGAGCTGCTGGGCCAACACGAAGCCGAAACCGGGCAGCGCTTCGAGCGAAAAGTTGTGCGCAAAATCCATGAAGTTACTGCCGGACAGCCGGGCTTAGTCAACGCCTTTGCCCACGAACTCGTTAGCCGACATGCTGACGACAAAAAAATTACCTACGCCCACTATTTAGAAGTCGAACAGTGGTACCTCGAACAGACCTTAGAAAAGCACTTTGCCAACATCCTGCAGAAGGCAAATGCGCACCGCTCCTTTGTGGAAATGCTCCTGTTTACAGAGGCTGTCGTCCCGTTTAAAATAGACCGACCCGCCATCAAAGACCTCTACGTCAACGGCATCATTCGCCCTGGCAAAAACGGCTTAGTGGAGTTTTGGGTGCCTTACTACAAAAAACGACTTTACGACGCCTTCTACCCATACACCAACGGAGAACTCACAGAACTAACCGCCCACCTCCGCCCTGTGCCCTTCCTGGAGCCTTCTGGCGAGCTGGACGTAGAAAAACTCATCGCCGAATACAAAGCCTATGCCGCCCGCCGGGGCTTTGGCGTCTTTCGCGAAAAAAACGCCCAGGGACAGTACGTGTCCATCAAAGAAGCGGGATTGCTTTACAGCTTCGAGACTTTCCTGACGGCCTTTGTGCAGCAAGCAGGCGGAAAGACCTACCGGGAAGCCAACACTGGGTTGGGCAAAAGCGATTTAGTGGTGAATCTGCGCGGCCAGGAGCTGCTCTTCGAAGCCAAGCGATACTACGGCTTAGCGAAATTCGAGCGCGGCAAGCAACAGGCAGCCTACTATGCCCGCAGCCTTGGCCTGAAAAAAGCCGTGTGCGTTGTATTCACTCCCAACAGCATCCAGTATCCGCCCGAGGTGCGCGAAGAGCGCTTCACCCTCAAAGGCGTCGAGGTGTCGGTCTTCTTAGTGCCCTACGACGAGGAAAAGGACTTCTGAGGACTTGCCGCGCCAATGCTTTTTGCCACCCAAACCTCTCTTTTCTATGCCCCTGCGTTACGCCCTCTCCGCTGCCTTCGTTCTGCTCCGCTCTTGGATATGGTTTTGGGCACTACTCTGTTCCCTGCCTGCCTGGAGCCAGGTGGAAGAACCGACTACTGGCGAACTGTTGGAGAGCTTCTTCCGCGAAAACGAACAGGTCAATGAGGCCGAAGCGCAGATGTTTTTAGAGTTTCTGGAAAACGTACGCCGCCGCCCGCTCGACCTCAATCGCGTCGGACGCGACGAACTCTCAGCCCTGCGACTGCTCAACGAACTGCAAATTGAAAACTTCCTGCAATACCGCGACCAACTGGGCCCATTGCTGAATGTCTACGAGCTGCAAGCCATCCCAGGTTGGGATCTGGCCGACATCCGCCGCTTGCTACCCTTTGTGGGCGTCAACACGGGTTTAGATGACCGCTATGGCTCTGTGTGGCGCGGCCTGCTGCGCGGGCGCAACGAGCTGCTCGTGCGTTGGGGCCGACCCACGCCCTGGAACTTCCGCCAGGCCGAGGGCAACGCCGATTGGCTGGGGATGCGCTTCCTGCATACCTTCGACCAACGCCTGCGCTTCGGCCTGACGGCCGAAAAAGACCCTGGCGAGGCATTCTTTCGCGGCAGCAACCCGCGCGGCTTCGATTTTTACAGCGCCCACTTTTGGGTGCAAAATGCACATCCTGTCGTGCGTGCCCTGGCCTTGGGCGACTACTCCGTGCGGCTGGGCCAGGGGCTGATTCTGCAAACGCGCTTTGCCCCCGGCAAGAGCGCCGAGACGACGGCCATCGTGCGCAGCGGGCCGCGCATTGCGCCCTATTCGGCTTTTGGCGAAGCCTTCTTCCTCCGCGGCGGCGCTGCCGTCCTCCGGCTGGGTCGCCATTGGGAGGCTACCGTGCTGGGCTCGTACCGCCGGCGCGACGCCAACGTGCGCGAGATCATAGACTCCACCGACCTGGAACCCATAGACCGCTTTTTCACCTCCCTGCAAACGGCCGGCCTGCACCGCACGCCCTCCGAAATCCGCAACGAGGGCGCCATCGGCGAATGGCTCGGCGGCGCCGTCCTCGCCCGCAATTGGCGCAGCGGCCAGGTGGCGCTCAACGCCGTCCACCTGCAGTACGACGTCCCCTGGCGACCTACACCCGCTCCGTATCGCCTTTATGCCTTCCAGGGCCAGCGCCTCACCTCTCTGAGTGCCGACTATTTCTGGCGACGACGTAACTGGTACGCCTTCGGCGAAATCGCCCGAAGCAACAACGGCGCCGCAGCCACCCTCAACGGCCTGCTCTTTAGCGTGGACAGCCGCGTAACAATGGCCCTACTGCACCGCTATTTTGACCCGCGCTATCAGGCCATCTATGCCGCGCCCTTCGCCGAGACGTCGGGTGCCAACAACGAACACGGCCTCTACTGGGGCGCCGACGTGCGCTTCGGGCGCAAATGGCAGATCAACGCCTACGCCGACCTGTGGCGGCACCCGTGGCTGCGCTTCGGTGCCAACGCTCCGTCGCTGGGGCGCGAGTACTTAAGCCGCATCATCTGGACACCTCAGCGCGGAGTATCGTTCTATGTCCTGTGGTTCCGCGAGGTGAAGGAGCGCAATAGCAGCCAGCACCCCGAGCGCGCCCTGCTGGAACACCAGCGCCAACGCCTGCGCCTGCACGCGGCCTATCGCGTTGGCGGCGGCATCGAAATGCGCAGCCGCGTAGAGTGGACGCACTTCAGCGTGATCAACAGCCAACCCTCGCGCGGCTTTTTAGCCTATCAGGAAGTGGTCGTCAAACCGCTCCAGTCGCGCTTTTCCGGTCTGGGCCGCTTCGTCATCTTTGATACGCAGGACTACGACGCCCGCATTTACGCCTTCGAGAACGACCTTTTTGCCGCCGTCAGCATCCCTGGCTTCGCCGGCCGCGGCTCGCGCTACTTCGTCAACCTGCAATGGCGCGTCGCCCCCTGGCTCCGCTTAGAGGCCCGCTACGAACAAACCATCCAGCGCGTACCCAGCAGCCCCTCCGGCGCTATCGGACGCTTCAGCGAGTGGAAACTGCAAGCCCGCTTCCGATGGAACGACGAAGCAGAACAATGACAACGGAAAGAGGCAGCTGAAGAATTCTGGAATTCTGTTCTAATCCAGCAGTCGAAGCATCTGCTCTCGGTCGCGCACGCGAATAGGCGCTATGCGTATGCTCCAGGTAATGCGTTGCCAGTAATTATCGGTAGCGCTGGCGTAGAGCTGGCGCAGGGCTGCACTGTGGACGAGTGGAAAATACATCTCAAAGCGTCCGCGCAGGATTTCCAGCATCAGGCCACCGCTCCAGACGAGTTGCTCCTCCAACGGGCGGGAAGCGCCCAGCGGCGTGGCGTCGCGGAAATAGCCAATATCGAAGTAGGGCTTGAACAGCAAGGACACGGGCAGGTCGGCGCGCAGGTTGAGCGCCGCAATGAAGTCGTTGGAGTTTCCGAACACCTGGGCGTAAGCAGGGCCGAGGGCATTTTTGAAGCCGCCCTCCGTCTGGCTAACCTGACGCGCCAGGAAGCCGCGCGTGTCGGTGCGGCCCAGAAAGATCTGGTCAAAGCGGTAGTCGTTGAAGCCTTGCGGGTTTAGGGCAAACGAGGCGCGCGCCACGTCGTTCGTCAGGCTGTTGGTGGCCACATTACCGCGCCGGCGCTGCGTGTTGTGCAGGAAGTAACCGCCAAAGAAGCGGGCGTAGATGCGCTTTTTGGGCTTGTATAAAAATTCCTGCTCCCACGCTGCAGAGGCGCGCAAATAGCTGGCCGCCACACCCTGCACGGAGTAGCGCTGCCCTTCTAAGGCAAAGAAAGCCCGATAGGGATTGGGCAGGGCAAAGTTCTGAGCCTCATAGCGCGCTTCGTAAATCTGTGCCGCAGGAGTGCGTTTGCCCGCAAAAACGCCCTGATCGCTGAAGGTTGGTTCTTCTTTTTGCAGGAAAATGGCGCGTACATCCAGCCCATGCGCGAAAGCGGACGAAGCACTGCGCAGGTCAAGCCGCAATGCCGGCGCCCATCGCCAGTACTGGAGCCGATAGCCACCCTCACCCAGACGATGGGCGTACGTGGCAGAGCGAACGTTGAAGCCCAGGGTCGCATGCGGTACCAACCCACCAGGCAAAAAGCGATATTGCACATCGGCCAACCCGACAATGTTGCCCGAGGCCGTTCCAATGCCCGGCATCAAGTAGTAGCGAAAACGCTGCGGCGGCAAAAGAGGGCTGTACAACGCCAGGCCAACGGTGGTCTTATCGTATTGGTTCCAGGCCAGCCATGGTAGCAGGCCAAGTGCTCTGTAGTTGGCGGCCTCAAACGGAACCACAGGGCGAAGCAATAGGGGGCGAGGGCTGAGCGAAAGACCGCCTACACGCCGCCTATTGTTAGCGCGATAAGCATCCAAAGTAGCGCGCTCGCGGTCAATCTCAAACGCATCTACCTCTACGTTTGGGAAGGTTACCACGCCTAAAGCATTCCGAAAGGCCGGATACCACTGCTCATGCACTACCCTGCCCGACTTCAGCGCCGATATGCGGAACGGCCCTCGTTGGGCGCCGCGATTTTTCACCCAAATTTCCCAACCGCCGTCAGGTTGGCGTTGCGCGCGTCGCAGAGCCACATCGAAAACACGCGCGCTTTCCATCGCCTTAAAAAACCAATCGGCCTCCAGCCCGACCTCTTTCCATGCCGCGCGCAGGTCCTCCGGATGCGGGTGGCGGAATTGCCACTGCTGATAGTAGTGCTTCATTGCCCGGTCGAACAGCGGACGCCCTACCGATTGCTCCACCCAGCGCAGAAAAACGACTGGCTTCGCGTAAGCGTTAGCCCAATAACCCATACCATTGAAAGTCCTCTCTGGCGAGGAAGGCGTCTGAACATCCCCTATGCGTGCAAATAGCGTCAGCAGCATTTCGGGCAAGGTGCCGAAAAATTGCGAGCTTAAGGGCCGCTTGCCCGGCTCTCCAGAGTATTCGCTCTTGCCATAATACGCCTCCATGTAACGATGCTCGTAGTAGGTATTCAGCCCCTCATCCATCCACGGGTAATCGCGCTCGTTTGAGGCTAAAATGCCGTAGAACCAGTTGTGCCCTACCTCGTGCGCGATGACTTCGTCTAAGCTCTCCGCATTATCTGCGTCGCCAATCACAGTGATCATCGGGTATTCCATGCCGCCGCCTGCGCTCAACGCACTCTGAACCGCTGTCGCTTGCGGCCAGGGATATTCGCCCACCTGTTCCGAATAGAACTCGACCGCCCGCCGAACGTAAAAGGCCGCCCGCTGCCATAACTGGCCTTGCGAGGGCGGAAACATAGCCCAGCACTCCACTTCTCGACCCGACGCCAACCGCGCGGTATCGCGCAAGACGTAGAAACGCTTATCGGCAAACCACGCGAAATCATGCACACGCTCCGCCCAATAGCGCAGGGTCTTCAGCGTCGGTGAAGAGGGCGGAAATTCGTCCTCGACTTTTGAGCGCTTCCGGCGAGGCGTGTCGCTCACCGTATCCAAACGCGCCAACGCGGCCTGCGTCTCCGCCACCCGGCGCAGCAAAAACGCACGCTCCTCCGGTGACTGCAGCACACCCGTGGCGCCAACGACGTAATTTTCAGGCAATGTGATCTCTACATCAAACGAGCCAAACTCGGAGTAAAACTCGCCCATATCCAGGTAAGGCATCGGGTGCCAGCCGCGCGCATCATACACTGCCGGTTTCGGATACCATTGCGTTACCTGATACGCCTGCCCTTTATGCCCGATGCGAGAGAACGTGGCCGGTATTTTTACCAAAAACGGCGTCTCTACAACAACGCGCCCTCCAGGCGGCAAGGGTTCGGCTAACGCCACGCGGGCAATATCGGTGTGTTCAGGGTGATACTGCCACGAAGCCGCCCGGCCATTCACTTGAAAGTCTAGCTGGCGAATATAGCCCAGCGAGCTATCGGGGGCAAAATAGAATTCCGCCTTTCCTAAGCGCAACTGCTGCCGGCAAAACGCCGTTCGGCGGTTCTGGTAGGCGTTGGGCCAGAGGTGTATCCAGATTTCCGTTAGCGCATCAGGAGCATGGTTGATGTATTCCATGCGCACATGGCCCTGGAGAGTGTGCTTCGTGTCGTCGAGAGCGACGCGAATACGGTAGTGTACCTCTTGCTGGAAGTAGGGCGTTTGCCCAAAGGCCGCCGTGGAGCATAGACAGCCCAACAGAGATAGAAAAAGCGTTCGCATAGGTCGTATGTTGTGGGTGATCTCTATTTTTTCAAACAACATATCGGCTTCGCCATTCGGACACAGAATTCCTCAAATCGGCAAAGAAAATCTCAAAATCGGCCTCAAAGACGGCTTTTTCTTCCTCAATGTGCTGAAGCAGCCCTTGCCCATCCAACGGCAACGGCAAGCGCAGAGCAAAGCGCTCTAAAGCCCAGGCAATACCCTCGCGCTTAGGATACAGGTGCAGGAAGCGCGCGCGCAGCATATCGGGCCAGCGGCTCCGAAGGCGCTCGGGCATGTGCGCCCGATGCGTGTTCAGGCCCGCATAAGCCCATTGGGTAAAACGCTCGAAATCAGGCTCTAAAACCCAGTGCTCCCATCGGCCGCACAACAGATAGTCGCACACGATATCCATCGCCGGCGCGGCAAAGCGCCCGGCAAACGGCCGAATGCGCTGCACGCTGTTGCGCATAGCCGGATGCTCTTCTGCATAAGCGTCAATGAAACGATGCAGCCAAATGCCCTTCTGGACGCCGTCGGGATAGACCTGCCAGGCGCTGCCCTTGACAAAGTCGCCGATGAAGTTGCCGATGAGCAACTCCTCATCGGGATACGACAGCAGGCAATGGGCGACGTGGTTCATGGACGAGCAAAAAGCGCCAGCAGGCAGTGTGTTTCGCAGGCGATTACGTACGCAAAGATGCCTTTTCGCCCGAACTTTGCCGCCGTCAATTTCAGCGCAACACGCAAAATTTTGCATATGCTCGCCCTGCGAGCCTCGCCCCCTGTGCTCAGGAAAGCAAACAAACACTCCCACACGCATGAACACCACTTTGGGCTTAAAACTACCCACCGACCCGCGCTGGGTCAACTTAGCAGAGATGGACTTAGGCGAAATCCTGACCGACCACGCCTACTGCGAGCAAAAGGCTGCCACCTCGTGTATCTCCCTCATTCAGGCCTTCCCCGAACGCACCGAAATGGTCGAAGCCTTAGCACCCGTCGTCACGGAGGAATGGGGGCACTTCCGCATGGTGCTGGCCGAGCTGAAAAAGCGCTCCCTACCCCTGGGACGCCAGCGCAAAGACGAATACGTAAACGCCCTGCTCCAATTCCAGAAAAAAGGCGTCAGCCGCGACGAAGCCCTGCTGGAACGCCTGCTCACTTGCGCCCTCATTGAAGCGCGCAGCTGCGAACGCTTCCGATTGCTATCCCTGCACTGCGCCGACGAAGCCCTGCGCGAATGGTACCACAAATTTATGGTCGCCGAAGCCGGCCACTACCGGCTCTTCCTCGACTTAGCCGAACGCTACTTCGGCAAGGAAAAAACCTGGCAGCGCTGGCAGGAGTACTTGAAGTACGAAGCCGAAGTCATGAAAAAAATGCCGGCACGAGGGGACAGAATGCATTGAGGGGAATGAAAAATGGAAAGTGAAAAGTGGAAAATGGCAGCGCTTCTCGAAGTAAAACAGAGACCATACGCATTCTAATAAGAATGTTGTTTCACAAGGGAAATGCTACCCGGTTGAGGCTGGCACATTAAGCACCCTGTAACTGCCCGACTCATCGGGTGGAGTGGGCAAAACTACTCCTACATCACCTCTAACATCCTGACGGACAATCGCACCATATACAAGCGCTTAATGCCTCAGCGGGAGGGTTTGCTACGGAACTCTTAAACTTCGATTATAGCGTGTGTTTCAGGTTTGAGCGAGCCAGGCATATACGCTTTTTTAGTTTTGGCTACATTTGATTGGTTATCACATTAATATTTTTCGTGAACCATTAGAGAGCAGTTTTCCATTTCAGTAGCCATATCTTACTATAGAGTCTATGTTCTCACATCCCTAAAATTCCTGAAATACACACCCCTTTTCCCAAACATCCGAAAGCCCTTTGCGTCAGGCCTCGACCGCTCAGACACCTTTAAGCGGTTAGATCGCGCCTCTTTGTCGCTACCCTACCCTATCCTACCCGGCATCAGCGCGCAGTGAAGCGCGTCGAGCAAAAATTTGGCGCCCCAGTTTGGATAACGCCAGCGCAGGTAAGGCCCCCAGCGCGGCACGGAGCCGGGCAACGCGCCATGGGTATTGGGGTTGGCGCTGCGGCATTGGTGTTCCACCGTTGCCGCTAAGGCCCGGTCGGCCCATTCGGAAAAGGAGGCATCGCCGGTGTGCGTCCCTATCGCTCGGAACAGGACGCTGAGTTGAGCGTTGCCTACCGGGCAGGTAAACGAGTAGTCGCCCTTCCAGCCTTCGCGGTAGCGCCCGGCGATGTATTCGCGGCTTCTGGCCGCTTCTTGCAAGTTCTGGCAGGCAAAGACGACCTTTTGCTGGATGTTTTTTTCCTGAAAATACACTGCCGCCTCCCACAGCCCTTGCAGGGCGTACGTGAGGGTATGGGTAAACGCCCAGGGCCCCGGTTCCAGGCCAGCCAGGGCCAGCGTGCCGTCGGCCCTGAAGCGGTCTGCGTAATAGGCCAGCGCCCGCCGAAGCGGCATCTGCACTTCGGGCATGCTTAGGCGGTCTGCCGCGCGCAACACGGACGCCACAGCATAGGCGTGATAGGTGGGCACAAAGCCTGGCACATACAGCCCACGCCGCCAAACGCCATCGGCGTCTGCTGCAGACAGGAGCCATATTAATCCGCGGCGCGCGCTATCGGCAGCATCCGTCTCGTCCGGTGTGCGCGCAGCCAGCGCCGCCAGCCCGTCGGCAATCATGGCGGTGTTAAAGACGCTTGGGCGCCGCCCGCCCGCTATGCCGCCCGCCCAGGCGCCCGTCGGCTGCTGCAGATTGACCAACCAGCGGCCCAACCGACGGGCCAGAGCGTAACAGCGTTCATTGGCCCAGGCATCGCCCCAGGCCAACAGCGTTGGTATCAGGTAGCCCGTCGTCTCCGGGTATGCCTTCGACCAGCCCCACAAAAGCGAATAACTATGTGCCGAGCCGCGCCAGCCGCATGCCTCGCAACTCCGAAAGACCCAGCCCAACGCTGCTGCCGCACTTTCCCGATAAAGTTTTGGCGCGGGCGTCAACGGAAAATGAAGTAAATCAACACCATCAGTGCTAAAGTGGCGCCTACAACTATCAGCAAAAATTTGCGCATATCGTCTTGCTCTTTGGTGTTCTGGCGCTGCTTGGAAAGTCTGTGTTTCATTGACATATCGCTGCAAATTTTATGGTAAAACGATGATAAACGGCTACTAAGAAGGATTTAATGGCCTCCTTGACACCCCTTGTGTTCAGGGGTTCGGCAAAAGACTGTTGCGTAGAGCAGGGCTATGAAAGCCCTTGCTCTCGGAATAGGCGATTGAGCCAGCGCAGCATGGTAAAGAGCGCTAAGGCTGCTGCGGACAGCAGGGCAAAATTAACCCAAAAGAAGTCGGCTTTGTGGTCGTAGCGATCCCAGAGGGTAGCCAGCACGCCGCTCAATTTATTGCCCAGAGAGGTGGCCAGTTGCCAGCCGCCCATCATCAGGCCGGCGATGCGCGCGGGTGCCATTTTCGACACCATCGAAAGGCCCATAGGGCTAAGGCACAGCTCGCCTATGGTGATAACAGCATATGTGCCGATAAGCCACCACGACGAGGCTTTCACTGCGCCATTGTGACAGGCATACACCGCCGCCACCGTAACGAGCGTCGAGAGCGCTGTAATGATCAGTCCCCAGCCGATCTTGGCGGGCGTCGTTGGTTCGCGGCGTCGCTGTCGGAGCCAGCCAAAAAACCAGACCACCACAGGCGTCAGCACAATGACAAAGAAGGGATTGACGGACTGAAAAATTTCCGTGGACACCAATGAGACCGATTGGCCCAATGGCGGGCGTTCGCCTTCCGGCACATTGAGGAAATACGGATGAATGCCCTCTGCTTTAAGGATTCGACCTGTTAGCGGATCTCTCTGGGTGCGGAATTGCTCATCGTACACTGGAAAGGTGTCCACTTCATACTTCACTTCCTGCACCATGCCCAACCAGCGTGCTGGACGCTCCATCCAGGCCGGCATCGAGCGATCGGTGTAGTATTCGGCCCAGGTCGTCAGGGCGGTGCCATTTTGCTTAAACACAGCCCAAAAGACGATGACCACCGCGTAGATAGATAGCAATGCCTGGATGCGCGGCTTTTCTTGTGGGGCCGCCTTGCGCAAAATCCACAGGAAGAACGCTACTATGGGCAGCGAGCCAAAAATGAACGCATCGGTTGAATCAGAGCCAAGCACATCGCCCGGAATGTGCCAGGCCAGAAAGCCCGTCAGCAGCGCCGGCAACAGCACGGAGGAG
This sequence comes from Saprospiraceae bacterium, assembly GCA_025056735.1. GTDB lineage: Bacteria > Bacteroidota > Bacteroidia > Chitinophagales > Saprospiraceae > M3007. The sequence continues at coordinate 22,155 of JANWVR010000141.1, read as the reverse complement.
AGCAGCGTCAGCACGCTGGCTTCTGCCGGATTGGCTTCGCGCCGCACGTCGGCATGACTCATGGTGCGCATACCGCTGAGAAAGATGAACACGCCGATAAACATGCCCACGCCTGCTGCCGCAAAGGCATAGCCCCAGCCGTAAGTGTTGCGCAGGTAAGCCGCGACGAAGTTGCACACCAACGCGCCGATGTTGATGCCCATGTAGAAGATGTTGTAGCCGTCGTCCTTGAGCGCGCGGTACTGCGGTTCGTTGTATAAGTTGCCCAGCAGCGTCGAGATATTGGGCTTGAAAAAGCCATTGCCCAAGATCATGACCAACAGCGAGGCGTAGAAAGCCGTCATGCTGTTCGGGATAGCCAGCAGCAGATAGCCGATACCCATGAGCGAGCCGCCCAGCACGATGCTGCGCCGATAGCCCAGTAGCCGGTCGGCCAACAGGCCGCCGATGAACGGGGTTACATACACCAACGCGATGAAGGTGCCGTAGATGTCGGAGGCCACTTCGCGCTCAAAGCCCAACCCACCCGTCTGGGTATCGGTCATATAGAGAAAGAAAATGCCGATCATGAGGTAGTAGCCGAAGCGCTCCCACATTTCGGTGAAGAACAGATACGGCAGAGCAGCGGGATGGCGACGCATACAGAGCAAAAGTTGGTGAAAGGCTAAAGCGGCCGCACCTTCGTCGGGTTGCCAGCGACAAAGGTAGTCAGGGAGGACATTCAAACCACGCTCTCGAAAATATGCCGGGCGATTACAGCGCTACTATGCTGCCCGGCGCCTGATACGCCTCCACAATGCGTATTGCCTCCATCGCTTCGCGCACGTCATGTACGCGCAGGATGCGGGCGCCTTGCAACAGGGCCAGCACGTGCAGTGCCGTTGTGCCGTTCAGAGCAGCCTCGGGCTTTACGCCCAGCAGGCGGCAGACCATAGATTTGCGCGATACGCCGACCAGGATGGGCAACTGCAACACGGCTTCGAAGGCGGGCAATTGCCGCAGCAGTGCATAGTTGTGCTCCAGCGTTTTTCCAAAGCCAAAACCTGGGTCAATGGCGATGTCGTAGATGCCCAGCGCGCGCAGCTTTTGTAGTTTTTGAATAAAAAAATCCAGCACTTCCTGTGCCACCTCTGAATACATGGGTGCTACCTGCATTGTCTGGGGTGTGCCCTGCGCGTGCATCAGGATGTATGGGCAGCGGTGCTGCGCTGCTACGGAGAGTAGGGCTTCGTCCCAGCGACCAGCGGAAACGTCGTTCAGGATGGAGACGCCGGCCTCTAGCGCTTTTTGGGCCACTTCCGCGCGCCAGGTATCTACAGAGAGGATGGCCTCTGGAAAATGCCGATGCACAGCCTCTATAGCAGGGAGTACGCGGCGAAGTTCCTCCTCAGTGGGTACTTCTTCAGCACCAGGCCGCGTAGAAGCACCTCCGATATCGAGGATGGCCGCGCCTTCGTTAAGCATGTGCTCTGCCTGTCGGAGCACGGCATCTGTCGTACGCACCCGACTGCTGGCATAGAAGGAGTCTGGCGTAACGTTCAGAATGCCCATCACCACCGGGCGCGACAGGTCGAGCAGGCGGTCTCGACAACGGAAGGAATACCTGAAAGTGGGCTTATCCATACTCAATAGAAAAGGCCTTCGGCGTGCAGCGACGCCAAAAGCCCTGTGGAAGCGGAGGAGGAGGGATTCGAACCCCCGGTACCCTTTCGAGTACGCCGGTTTTCAAGACCAGTGCAATCAACCACTCTGCCACTCCTCCCGATTTTGGGCAAAGTTAGCGTCAGGACAGTCAGACGGCCAAGCGCCGAAAGGAAAGTCTGTCAGGTATTGCCCATTCGTTTTGATACCAAAAAGACTTCGAGCTACTTCCGCAGAGAAGAAGTAGCTCGAATGCCTTCCGCTTGTTTTGCTTACTTAACAAGAAACTACGCTTCCGCTTCTTTTTGTTCAGCGGTGTCGGCAGTTGCTTCAGCAGCTTCTGGCGCAGCCTCAACGGGTTGTTGTTCAGCCGCAGTTGCCGCTGCAGTCGAGCGACTCTTGCGCCCGCCGCGGCGGGTCTTTTTCGCTTTTTTCTTCTCTTTGCCCTCGTAAAGGTTATAGTCTTTGTTGAAGTCCACAAATTCGATGAGGGCCGTCTCAGCGCCATCGCCGCGGCGGAAGCCTAAGCGAATGACGCGCACGTAGCCGCCAGGGCGTTCATTCACCTCAGGGATGATATTGCCAAAGAGTTCCTTCACCGAGTGCTTATTCTGCAGATGGCTGAAGACAATACGGCGGTTATGCGTATTATCTTTCTTAGCTCGCGTTACAAGCGGTTCGATGAAACGGCGCAGGGCCTTGGCTTTGGCCAGCGTGGTTACGATGCGCTTGTGTTCGATGAGGGCGTTAGCCAAGTTGGCCAACAGGGCGCGGCGATGCTCAGCGGTGCGGCCGAGGTTGTTTACTTTATCTCCGTGACGCATGGTGATAATGTACCGTTTGTGCGTGGTAGCACCGGGGCAGGAGCGCGCTCCGCTCTACGGTTACTACGCTTTGTAAGTGTGATGAGTTATTCGGTTGCTTCTTCTAAGCGGTATTTGGACAGGTCCATACCAAAGGTCAAGCCCTTATCCTGGAGGAGTTCCTCAATTTCGACGAGCGACTTTTTACCGAAATTTCGAAATTTCAGCAACTCCTGGGTGTCGTAGCGCACTAAGTCGGCTAAAGTATTGATTTTAGCGGCTTTCAGGCAGTTGTAGGCGCGCACGCTGAGGTCGAGGTCTTCCAGCGAAGTTTTGAGGAGGCGGCGCATTTGCAGCACATGTTCGTCCACATCCGGGCTTTTATCTTGCACAGGAGTGTCGAAGGTGATGTTGTCATCGGTGATAATCATCAGGTGCTGAATGAGGATGCGGCTAGCCTCGCGCAGGGCCACTTCTGGATGGATAGCGCCGTCCGTTTTAATCTCGATGGTCAGTTTTTCGTAGTCTGTCCGCTGGCCCACACGTGTGTTTTCTACGCGGTAGGCGACGTTTTTAATAGGCGTGTAAATGGCGTCAATCGGGATAACCCCAATGATGGCGTCCTTCGGCGACACATCTTCAGCCGGCTGATATCCGCGGCCTTTGGTAATGGTGAGTTCCATCTCTAAAGTTACCGAGGGCTCCATGCGGCAGATGAGCAGGTCGGGATTGAGCACTCGAAATACGTTGTTGAACTCTTCGATGTGCCCGGCGCGGAACTCTTCACGTCCGCTGATGGTCAAATAGATTTTTTCGGACTGAAACTTATCGTCGTGTGCAATGGGCTTGATGCGTACTTGCTTGAGGTTCAGCACGATATCTACTACGTCTTCGACCACCCCCTTGATGGTAGAGAACTCGTGGTCAACGCCGCCGATACGTACGGCACTGATAGCATAACCTTCGAGCGAAGAGAGCAGCACCCGGCGCAGTGAATTGCCGATGGTCTGTCCAAAGCCCGGCTCTAACGGTTTAAATTCAAAGGTGCCCTCAAATTCGTTGGCTTTCGTGAGGATAATTTTATCGGGCTTTTGAAAAGTGATAAGGTTCATACTGACGCAAAGAGTAAGAGGCTGAGGTGATGAAGAGATGCAAGGTTTAAGGGTGCGCGAGGATAGAAAGTAGGAAACACCTGCCCAACAGTCTGTCGGAATGGATTACTTGGAGTACAGTTCAACGATGAGTTGTTCGTTGATTTTCTCCGGTATTTGGTCGCGTTGTGGGAGAGTGAGGAAGACGCCCTCCATCTTGTCGGGGTTCCATTCGAGCCACGGATAACGACGCACATCGCTTGTCTTGGCGCCAGCGTGGGTAGTGATGACATCCAAGCCTTTTGAGCGCGAGCGCACCGCCACTACGTCTCCCGGTTTCAGCGTGTAGGAAGGCACATTGACGACACGGCCGTTGACCGTGATGTGGCGGTGGCTAACCAGCTGGCGGGCGCCGCGGCGCGTTGGAGCAATGCCTAAGCGATAGACAGTGTTGTCTAAACGCGCCTCCAACAACTGCAGCAAGACCTCGCCTGTTACGCCGTGGCGACGAGTAGCGTTATGGAAGATGCGGCGGAACTGACGCTCCAGAATGCCGTAGGTGTACTTCGCTTTCTGTTTCTCTGCCAGCTGAAGCGCGTAGTCGGAGCGCGCTTTGCGGCGCTTGCTAAGGCCGTGTTGGCCGGGAGGATACTTGCGGCGTTCGAAGCTCTTGTCGTATCCAAATATAGGGTCGCCAAACGCGCGAGCCTTTTTGGTGATAGGTCCAGTATAACGAGCCATTGCTAAGGTGTCTTAACGGCAATAAGTTAAAGAATGAGCGTTTGCGTTTCTACACGCGACGGCGTTTGGGTGGGCGGCAGCCATTGTGCGGAAGCGGCGTTACATCGCGAATAACCGAGACCTTCAAGCCGGCCTGGTCAATGGCGCGGATAGCGGCCTCACGGCCAGAGCCCGGGCCTTTTACGAAAACTTCAACGGTGCGTACACCAGCATCGAAGGCTGCCTTGGCTGCATCCGTCGCCGACACCTGGGCTGCATAAGGTGTGTTCTTTTTAGAACCGCGAAACCCAGACTTGCCTGCCGACGACCACGAAATAACTTCGCCGTGCTTATTCGTGATAGTAACTATAATGTTGTTGAAGCTCGACTGGATATAAGCCATGCCGTCCGGCGTGACTTTTACCTTGCGCTTCACCACTTTTTTAGGTGCAACTTTTGCCATAAAATAAGACGTAGGTATAGGTAAGAAATGTAGGACAATAACCGAGGCGCATGCGTCGCGATCGGCCTGTTTATGTCCGTATTACTTAGTTGCTTTCTTTTTGTTGGCCACCGTCTTGCGCTTGCCTTTGCGCGTACGGGCATTCGTGCGCGTGCGCTGGCCCCGCACCGGTAACCCCTTGCGATGACGCAATCCCCGATAGCAACCAATGTCCATCAAGCGCTTAATATTCATCTGGACTTCCGCGCGCAGCTGGCCCTCGGTCTTATATTCTTCACTGATGATGCGAGCGATGGCCTTGATGTTTTCATCACTCCATTGCTCCACCTTGGTATTGATGTCAATACCGGCCTTTTCGAGAATAGCCTGTGCCGTCGAGCGACCAATACCATAAATGTAAGTAAGCCCAATGAGCCCTCTTTTATTTCGTGGCAAGTCCACACCAGCAATACGTGCCATGAGTGTTATTTTTTACTTAAATGATTGATATGTGTGGTTTTAAAAGTCTGTCAGTGCATCGGGAGCGGAAGACGCTTATCCCTGGCGCTGCTTAAACTTTGGGTTCTTTTTGTTGATGACATAAATGCGCCCTTTCCGACGTACAATCTTGCAGTCGGCAGAACGCTTCTTAACGGACGGCTTGACTTTCATGACAGCTTTTTATGCAATAACAAAGGTGATGGCGAATTACTTGTAGCGATAGACGATTCTTCCTCGGGTCAGGTCGTAGGGCGACATTTCAACGGAAACCTTGTCTCCGGGTAGAATGCGGATATAGTGCATACGCATTTTGCCCGAAATGGTTGCCAGAATGACGTGGTCGTTTTCTAAGCGAACGCGAAAAGAAGCGTTGGCGAGCGCTTCTGTGACCACTCCATCCTGACGGATCAAATCCTCTTTAGGCATACTACGACGCTAATTTTTTTGGGCTGCAAAGTTCGCACTTTTCGGAAAAACTTCGGTAAGGTGCGGATTATTTTTTATCGCTTCGTGAATGAACTCGTGCGTAGAGAGGATATCGGCCTGGCCTTTTCGCACGACAATCGAATGCTCGAAGTGTGCACTGGGTTTTCCGTCGCGCGTATGGATCGTCCAACCATCCTCGTGCTGATGCACCTCGCGGCGTCCCATATTTACCATCGGCTCGATGGCCAAAGTCAGCCCGTTTTGGAGCAAGAGGCCCTGTCCGCGTTTACCGTAGTTGGGCATTTCCGGCTCTTCGTGCAGCGAGCGTCCAATTCCGTGGCCTACCAATTCGCGCACAACCGAGTAAGGATGTTCGCGCTCGCAATAGTGCTGAATAGCAAAGGAAATATCGCCGATGCGCTTGCCTACCACCGCTTGCTCGATTCCCTTATACAACGCAGCGTAAGTAACTTCGAGCAAATCCATCACTGCCGAGGAAACACCGCGCATAGCAAACGTGAAGGCGGCATCGCCGTAATAGCCTTGCCATTCTACCCCGCAATCTATTGAGACAATATCGGCCTCCTGAAATTCGCGATCGCTCGGAATGCCGTGGACGACAATGTCGTTGTACGAAATACACAGCGAGGCCGGAAAACCATTGTAGCCTTTAAAGGCAGGGCGTCCGCCAAGGTCTCGAATATAGGCTTCAGCCGCTTTGTCTAAATCTTTGCCCGTTACTCCAGGTTTGAGCAGCGTAGCGACATACCCCAGCGTTTTAGAGACGATGAGGTTGGCAGCACGCATGAGTTCTACCTCCTCATCGGTTTTGTAGAAAATCTTTTTGCTTTTTGCTGCGCTGCTAAAGAGACCCATGAATGTGTGTGCGAGAAGGAGCCAATTATTGCGGCTGACCGATTTGAAGCCCCTGCATTGCCCGCCCCTGAATACGGCCCGACTTGATCAGGCCGTCGTACTTTTTCGTAAGCAAATAGCTCTCCACTACTTGAAGCGTATCCAACGCGACGCCAATCATGATGAGTAGCGTCGTGCCGCCGAAAAAGAGCGCGAATTGCTGGTTGACACCCAATGACGCCGCAACGGAGGGCAGGACACCGATGGCACCGAGGAAGATAGCCCCCGGAAGCGTGATGCGTGTCATAATGGTATCAATATAGGCGGCTGTAGGTTCGCCTGGCTTCACTCCGGGAATAAAACCATTGCTTCGCTTCAGATATTCGGCATAATTCGTAGGGTTAATCATCAATGCGGTATAGACATAAGTGAATACCACGATGAGAATGAAAAACACTGCGTTATAGCCGAAAGAGTAGATATCGTTGAAGGTACGCAGTCCTACGTTCTGGGCATCAGCACCGGCAAAATATTGCAATGCCGTTGCTGGCAGGAACATAAGCGCCTGGGCAAATATAATGGGCATTACGCCTGCGGAGTTCACCTTCAACGGCAGATAGTCGCGGGCGGTGGCTTGAGGCAAGCCGCCGCCCGTGCGGCCCACCATACGTTTGGCGAACTGGATAGGGATGCGGCGAACGCCCTGAATGACCAGTACGGTCAGCATCACAATCGCAAAGAAAAACGCCAGCTCAACGAAGAATAGGAGCAGCTGGTTATCGCCGAAAAGCTTCTGGAATTCAAAAACGAATGCTTGCGGGAGGCGCGCAATAATACCGACCATGATGATCAGGGAAATGCCGTTGCCGATGCCCTTATCGGTGATGCGCTCGCCCAGCCACATGCAGAAGATTGTACCGGCGGTCAGGATGATAATGTTGGAAAACCAAAACAACCCTTGCGGTATGTCGGGTGACACAGCGCCTGGAATGCTGGAGACCAGTTGAAGATAACCGCCACCTTGCACAAGCGTAATGGCTACGGTGAGCATGCGCGTAATCTGATTGAGGCGCTTGCGCCCACTTTCACCCTCTCGGGTTTGGAGGCGCTGAAAGTACGGTATAGCAAAACCCAACAACTGGACAATGATAGATGCCGTAATGTAAGGCATCACGCCAAGGGCGAAAATGGCCGCATTATCGAAAGCTCCGCCTGTGAAGACGTTAATCAATCCCAGCAGGTCGTTGGCGCTACGGCTGGAAGCAGCCCGCTCTAAGGCAGCGGGCACTACGCCCGGCAGTACGATAAAGGTGCCCACCCGATAAACCAGCACCAGCAGGAGCGTGAATAAGATGCGCTCGCGCAGCTCCTGGATACTCCAAATGTTCTTAATAACGGTGAAAAGTTTCATGCGCCGGACCTGAGTTTTAGACGGTTTGAACGCTACCGCCAAGCGCTTCGATAGCACTCTTGGCCGCAGCCGAGATAGCGTGGACGGATACATCCACTTTAACTGACAAGGCACCGCGGCCCAGCACCTTGATCTTATCCGTGTTTCGCGCGACCCCCAGAGCAACCAGCGTTGGCACATCGAAGGCCGTCAGACCGGTTTTTTCGGCTAATTCCTGCAAGCGGTCGAGGTTGAGGGCGACGTAGTCCACGCGATTGATATTCTTGAAGCCGCGTTTGGGCAAGCGACGTTGCATAGGCGTCTGGCCGCCTTCAAAGTTGCGCTTCAGGCGCGCGCCACTGCGCGATTTGTCGCCTTTATGGCCGCGCGTGGAGGTGCCGCCTAAACCCGATCCTGGGCCGCGACCGACGCGCTTGCGCGTTTTGACAGACCCGGGAGCCGGGCGTAGATTTCCAAGTTCCATTGCTCTTTGCTCAAAGAAAAGGTGACGGATTAATTGGATTGTACTTGCACTAAGTGCTCTACCTTGCGAATCATGCCGCGTATTTGCGGCGTGTCGTCGTGCTCAACCGTTTGATGTACTCTGCGGAAGCCCAATGCCTCGAGGGTGGCTTTTTGCCGCTTAGTGCGGTCAATCGGACTCTTCACTAGGGTGATTTTCAGCTTGCTCATGGTTTAACCGTTGAACAATTTTTCCATAGAAATGCCGCGCTGACGGGCTACTTCGGCAGGGCTGCGCAGGCTCTGTAGGGCGTTGATGGTTGCTTTGACTACATTGTGCGGGTTAGAGGAACCGATAGCTTTGGCCAATACGTCCTGTACGCCTGCCATTTCCAGTACAGCGCGCATAGCGCCACCCGCAATGACGCCCGTACCGTGAGCAGCGGGCTTGATGAATACACGCCCTGCGCCATACTTACCGTGAGCTTCGTGCGGAATAGTTCCGTTAAGGATGGGCACGCGGATGAGGTTTTTCTCCGCGTCTTTTATGGCTTTGCCGATGGCTTCCTGGACTTCGCGGGCCTTTCCTAAGCCGTGCCCTACGGTACCCTGGCCGTCGCCCAGCACGACGACGGCGGAAAAGCTAAAGGTACGACCACCCTTCGTAACCTTAGCCACGCGGTTGAGGGCTACCAGCTTCTCCTTGAGTTCGGAAACCTCCGAAACTTTTACTTTTTCTATTTCTTGCTTCGCCATTTTTAGCTGTCGCGTTGATGTTGTGCTCAGTGAAGAAGGTTAGAAACGGAGGCCGCCTTCGCGGGCCCCCTCGGCCAAGGCTTTGACGCGGCCGTGATACAGATAGCCACCGCGGTCGAATACGACCAACTCAATACCAGAAGCCCTGGCTTTTTCGGCGATAAGTTTGCCTACCTGACGCGCTTTCTCCGTCTTGGTCGCGCTGACGCCGTTGATTTCTCGGGAAGAAGCTGCCGCCAGGGTATGGCCTTTAGTGTCGTCAATGAGCTGGCAGTAAATTTCCTTATTAGAGCGATACACACTCAGGCGTGGCCGCTCTGGAGAGCCAGCGATTTTCTTGCGAATGCGCAGATGAATGCGCTTTCTATTTTCTTGTCGCGTGCGTTTCATTGCTTATTATCGTGTATTTTATCCCGATTACCGACCGGGAGAATTACCATTTTATGCTGCATTACTTTTTACCGCCCGCGGTCTTACCGGCCTTGCGGCGGATCACTTCGCCTTTGAACATGATGCCTTTGCCCTTGTAAGGCTCCGGCTTACGGAAGGAGCGTATCTTAGCGCACACCTGTCCCAGCAATTCATTGTCGTGGCATTCCAAACGAATGGTAGGCGGTGCGCCTTTTTCCATAGCTGTGGATACCTTAATTTCAGGCGGGATAGCAAAAACGACTGGGTGTGAGTAACCGAGCGAGAAGGTAACCAGATTACCCTGGTTTTCGACGCGAAAGCCCACACCCACAATGTGCATTTCTTTTTGAAAGCCCTCGCTCACGCCTTTGACCATGTTGTTGAGCAGAGCGCGATACAGGCCATGAAGGGACCGGTGGCGCTTCTGGTCAGTCGGACGGGTAACGATGAGCTGTCCCCCCTCCACTTTGACCTGGATATCGGGGTCTATTTTGCGCGTCAAGGAACCTTTTGGCCCTTTTACCGTAACAGTGTTATCTGAAGCGATGTTAATCTCTACCTTGGGAGGCAGGAGTATCGGCAATTTACCAATCCGAGACATGGCGTGTATGTGGTTCGGTTGAAAAAATTATCGTTTTATCAGCAAACGTAGCAAAGCATTTCTCCGCCCACGTTGTGTTCGCGTGCTTGCTTGTCGGTCATCACCCCTTTCGAGGTAGAGAGGATCATGATGCCCAGCCCGTTGATGATGCGCGGGATTTCGGCCACCCCAGCGAACTTACGCAGACCTGGGCGACTGACGCGCACCAGCTCGCGAATGACGGGTTTTTTCGTGACCGGGTCGTACTTGAGCGCAATCTTGATCACACCTTGTTTGTACTCAGGGTGGTTATCTTCAAAGGCATATTTAAGAATGTAACCCTGATCATATAAAATTTCGGTGATGCGTTTTTTCACCTTCGATGCTGGTATTTCCACGATGCGATGCCCCGCCATCTGCGCATTGCGAATGCGGGTGAGATAATCTGCTATCGGGTCAGTAACTTGCATATTGCTGCGAGAGTTAAATGGATGGTTGTTGAGTGTCGGCGTTTAAATGGCTGAGATCACCAGGAAGCCTTGGTTACACCGGGTATTTTGCCTTCTAAGGCCATCTCGCGGAATTTCACTCTGCAGATGCCGAAGCGGCGCATGTAGCCTTTGGGGCGTCCGGTGAGCATGCAGCGATTGTGCTGCCGCACAGGGCTGGAATTGCGCGGTAGTTTGTCGAGGGCTTCGTAGTCGCCGGCCTCTTTGAGGCGTTTGCGCAGTTCGGCATATTTGGCCACAAGACGGGCGCGTTTGCGTTCGCGAGCGATGACGGATTTTTTTGCCATAATAAATTGCGATGCAAGCGTGGGTTAGAGGGTTTATTTTTTGAAGGGAAGTCCCAATTCTTTGAGTAGCGCTAAAGCTTCGGCGTCTGTTTTGGCGGTGGTTACGAAGGTGATGTCCATACCGCTGACGCGCGATACCTTTTCTAAATCAATTTCGGGAAAGACGATTTGCTCCGAGAGGCCCATGTTGTAGTTGCCGCGTCCGTCAAAGGACTTGTCGTTGATACCGCGAAAGTCGCGCACGCGAGGGAGAGCGACGTAGATGAGACGGTCGAGAAACTCGTACATGCGGTCGCCACGGAGCGTAACGCGCACACCAATAGGCATGCCTTCGCGCAATTTAAAGTTCGACACGGAGCGACGCGCGCGCGTGGGCACCGCTTTCTGACCGGCAATCACGGTCATTTCGGCCACAGCGTTATCCACCAGCTTCTTATCGCCTGTAGCTTCGCCGATGCCCTGGTTGAGGCATATTTTAACCAAACGAGGCACCTGCATGGCGTTCTTGTAGCCAAACTGTTGCATGAGCGCCGGCACCACCTGCGTGCGATATTTTTCTTTGAGACGAACTACGTATGCCATCTTTAGATGATATTACCCGTTTTTTTAGAATAGCGCACCAGCTTGCCGTTTTCTAAGCGCCGGCCAATGCGCGTAGGCTCACCCGTTTTAGGGTCGAGCAGCATTAAATTAGATATGTGAATGGGCGCCGGCATCTCTTGAATACCGCCTGTCTCCTCAGCAGTGGCCTTCACGTGCTTGTACACGATGTTGACATCCTCAACAATAGCGCGCATCTGGTCAGGAAAGACCTGAAGCACTGTGCCTGTTTTGCCTTTGTCATCGCCCGCAATGACCATCACGGTATCGCCCCTGCGGATGTGCAACTTGGGCTTGTGGCGTTTGGTATTTGATTTCGTTGCCATTTTTTCAACAATTAAATGATATTTAGAGCACCTCCGGCGCTAACGAGATGATGCGGCCATAGTCTTTGTCGCGAAGTTCACGCGCCACAGGGCCGAAGATGCGGGTGCCGCGCGGTTCGTCAGCAGCGTTGAGCAACACTACGGCGTTGTCGTCGAAACGGATATAGGAGCCATCTTTTCGGCGGATTTCCTTGCGCGTGCGAACGATAACGGCTTTGGAAACCGTGCCTTTTTTAATGCCACCTGGCGTGGCGTCTTTGACGGTAACCACAATTTTATCGCCCACACTGGCGTAGCGTTGCCCGGTGCTTCCGAGCACACGGATGCACAGCACTTCTTTAGCGCCGGAATTGTCAGCTACGTTCAGACGAGATTCTTGCTGGATCATGGTTGGTATATCTTTTTGCAGTAATGAGGCGCAGTGGCTTTTTGCCGAAGATTATTTTGCGCGTTCGATAATTTCGACCAGGCGCCAGCGCTTGCGCTTGCTGAGCGGGCGGGTCTCCATGATGCGTACCTTGTCTCCCACGTTGCAAGTATTCTCTTCGTCATGCGCCATGAATTTCTTCGAGCGCTTGACGAACTTGCCGTAAAGCGGGTGCATCAGGCGGCGTTCTACCAGTACGGATATGGTTTTGTCCATTTTGGTGGACACAACAACGCCTATTTTTTGTTTGCGGAGCTTCCTAACGGTTCCTTCCATGTTAGATGTCATGTGAATATGGTGTTAGCGCCGGCGCTGGCGGCGACGGCGAGCAACTAATTTAGTGCGCATGGCCAATTCGTCGGGAGACATGGCTTCTAATTCGCGTCGGCGGGCTTCGGTATGATAGCGAGCAATATCGCGGCGCAGGTTGCGCAATTCTAAGGGATTAGCCAATCCGCGTGCCGCGTGCTCAAATTTTAGGCGGAGATATTCATCCTGCAACGACCTGACGCGGTCGTGCAGTTCGCCAATTTCCAGATTTCTCAAATCCAATTTTTCCTTCGCCATGGCATTCAGCAAGTGTGTATGTGGGCTTTTGCGTGTTATCCTTCGTAGTCGTGGCGGGTAACCATCTTGCAGACAATCGGCAATTTTTGCGCGGCTTTTCGCAGCGAGTCGTAGGCGAGTTCCTGGCTTACGCCTTCTACCTCGAAGAGCACGCGGCCCGGCTGCACCTCGCACACGTAGTGATCTACCGCACCCTTACCTTTACCCATACGCACTTCCGCGGGTTTCGCAGTGATGGGTTTGTCGGGGAAAATGCGGATCCAGACTTTTCCTTCGCGCTTCATGTTGCGGGTAAGCGCAACGCGGGCCGCTTCTATCTGTCGGCTGGTGATGCGCGAGTGTTCCATCGCCTTGAGTCCAAAGGTACCAAAGGCAATAGAGCCGCCCTTGAAGGCAATACCTCTGTTGCGGCCTTTATGCTGCTTCCGATATTTCTGACGTTTTGGCTGAAGCATCGTATGGATAGTTTAAAGAATGAGCGGTCTGTTTTGCTGCTTAAGTGGTCTTGGCCGAAAGGGCTGCAAAGATAGTACGTTTTTATCGTAAATGACTGGGCGTTAGCGGCGCCGGCGTTCTCCGCCTCCTCGGCGTTCGCCACCGCGACCACCGCCACGGCGTTCGCCGCGCTCACCACCGCGCTCACCGCGCTCGCCGCGCCCCCCCCCTCGACGATCGCCGCGCTCGGGGCGACGGGCATCCTGAGCATCTGAGTCCACAAAAGGCGTCAGTTCGCGCTTTTGAAGCACCTCCCCGCGGAAAAGCCACACTTTGATGCCGATTTTGCCGTACACTGTCAAAGCCTCGCCCAAAGCGTAGTCAATATCGGCGCGGAAGGTATGCAACGGCGTGCGGCCTTCCTTATACTCTTCACTGCGCGCAATTTCGGCACCGCCCAGGCGCCCGCTGATGCGGATTTTGATACCTTCGGCACCAGCACGCATCGTGCTTTGAATGGCTGTCTTGATGGCACGGCGGAAGTTGACACGCGCTTCAATTTGCTTGGCAATCTGTTCGGCTACGATATTGGCATCCAACTCCGGTTTGCGTACTTCGGCAATGTTGATCTGCACGTCCTTGCCCGTGAGCACCTTGAGTTCTTCTTTGATCAAATCTACCTCTTTACCGCCTTTGCCAATGATGATGCCGGGACGGCTGGTGTGCACCGTGACGGTTACGCGGCGGAGGGTGCGCTCGATGACAATGCGACTGATGCCGTTTTGGAAAGGCTTATTACGCTCACGCGGGTCTGCCTCCGCTGTTTTCGGACGACGGGCGCGTAAGTAGGCGCGAATTTTTTCGTCTTCGACGACCTTGAGGGCATAGTCTTTATCAGCGAACCAGTTGGAGTCCCAGCCGCGGATGATGCCTAAGCGATTGCCGATTGGATTTGTTTTTTGACCCATTTGCTGGTAGATGTAAGCGATTGGTGGTTACTCGCAGCGTTGCTTTTTATTCCTCGTTTTCGATAGATTCTTCAGTTTCCTCTGCTTCGGACTCCAGGAGATTTCTGTTTTCGATGATAATTGTAACGTGATTGCGGCGCTTGCGCACGCGATAGGCGCGCCCTTGCGGTGCCGGCAGGAAGCGATAGACGATACCACCGGGGTCTACGAAGATGGTTTTAATGTAAAGGTCGTAATCGTCCGAGCTATCTACCTCTGCTTTTTGTTGCCAGTTACTAACAGCTGACAGGAGCAGTTTTTCCAACCACACGGCAGCCTCTTTATTGGTGTAACGCAAAATGCTGAGGGCGTCGGTAACGCGCTTTCCGCGAATATTATCTGCCACTAAACGCATTTTGCGCGGCGACATAGGACAGTTGCGTAATTTGGCTACAGCTTCCATAGTTGTGCATTACTTTTTATTTCCGGCATGGCCGCGGAAGTTGCGCGTTGGGGCGAACTCGCCGAGTTTATGACCGACCATGTTTTCGGTAATGAGGATGGGTATGAAAGTTTTACCGTTGTGTACGGCGATGGTTTCGCCTACCATGTCGGGAATGATCATGGAAGCGCGGCTCCAGGTTTTGATAACCTGTCGTTTATTGCTTTGCTTAGCCTTAATGACTTTTTCCATCAGCGCGTGATGGACGTAAGGGCCTTTTTTAAGCGAACGAGGCATAAGTGATGCAGGTTTGCGATAGAGAAACCGATGCTTATTTGTTGGTGGTTTTGCGTCGGCTGATGATCAGCGCGTTCGATTGTTTTTTGTGGTTGCGCGTTTTAGCGCCTTTGGCTTTGAGACCTTTGCGCGAGCGCGGGTGCCCGCCGGAGGCGCGTCCTTCGCCACCGCCCATCGGGTGGTCAATGGGGTTCATGGCTACGGCACGAGTGCGCGGGCGGCGTCCGCGCCAGCGGCTACGGCCCGCTTTGCCCAATACCTCGAGGTTGTGGTCTGCATTGCTAACCGTGCCCATGGTTGCTTTGCACGTTAGCAGTATGCGACGCACTTCGCCAGAGGGCATTTTCAGCACAGCATAACGGTCTTCGCGCCCAAGCATGATGGCACCGGCGCCGGCGCTGCGTACCAGCGCTCCACCCGCACCCGGGTGCATTTCAATGTTGTGCACAAAGGCGCCCAGGGGCACTTCCGACAGGTATAAACAGTTGCCGTTCTCGGGCGGCACGCCGCGACCGGAGAGCAATTGCTGGCCCACCTGGATGCCCTGCGGAGCCAAGATATAGCGCTTTTCGCCATCCGGATACGTCACCAATGCAATGAAGGCCGTGCGATAGGGATCGTATTGGATGGACTGAACGGTGGCTGGCTCATTCTCGCGGTCGCGCTTGAAGTCAATGATGCGATAGCGACGCTTATGGCCACCGCCGCGGTAGCGCATAGTGCGGCGTCCGTCGTTGTTTCGACCACCAGTATTGCGCAGGGTCAAGAGGAGCGACTTCTCGGGCTTAGCGCCTTTGGTCAGCTCCGTCTTGGCCACATCTACTCGGAAGCGCAGGCCGGGTGTGAGCGGGTTGTATTTTTTGACTGCCATTACTTTGCCTTGTTTTTGTCCAGCAAGTCAAGAGAGTGGACGGGTTATCTGACTTCTCCGAAGATGTCTATAGTTTCACCTGGAGCTAAGGTTACGAATGCTTTTTTATAGGCCGCCTTGCGCCCGCGGACGATCGTGGTGCGGGTGCTGCGCGTCTTGGGTTTGCCCGGCATAAGGGCCGTATTGACGCGCTCTACGGCAACGTTAAACATGTCCTCTACCGCTTTTTTAATCTCCAGCTTGTTGGTGTTGCGCCCTACGACGAACGTGTAGATATTGCGCTTGTCGGTCAGCTTGGTGGATTTTTCGGTAAGAACGGGCCGTATCAAGATTTGCTTAGGCATGATTACTCACAGATGATTTTGAGTTTCTCAATAGCGCTTTCCGTCAGTACGATGGTGCCGGCGCGCAGAATGCGATAAGTATTAAGGTCTTGCGCTGGAGCGATGTCGGCCTTAGGGATGTTGCGGCACGACAAGTAGAGCGTCTTGTTGTAATCCGGCAACACAGTGAGGGGCTTTTTGTCAGCCACCTGAAGAGCGTTTAAAATGGCCAGGAAGTCTTTCGTGCGAGGCTTTTCAAGGGTAAAATCCTCTACGACTACGATGCTACCGCTTTTGGCTTTGGCTGAAAGTGCACTACGACGAGCCAACTGCTTAACCTTGGCATTGACGTGGATGTCGTAGTTACGCGGACGCGGGCCGAAGATGCGACCGCCGCCGCGGAACAGGGGGTTGTTGATATCGCCCTTACGCGAGCCACCCGTACCTTTTTGGCGATGCAGCTTGCGCGTGGAGCCGCTGATCTCACTGCGCTCTTTGGATTTGTGCGTACCCTGGCGTTGAGCGTTGAGATAGCGCTTGACGTCGAGCCAAACGCTATGCTCGTGAGGCTCGATGCCAAAAATTTCGTCGGGCAATTCCACAGTGCGCCCGGTACTCTCACCTTGTATATTATAGATTTCGAGTCTCATGTTGCAAGGCCATTTTTACTTTTCAATGATGACAAAAGCGCCCTTGTGCCCTGGCACAGCGCCCTTGACGAGCAGCAGGTTGTGCTCGGGCAGCACCTTTAGGACTTCGAGGCGACGCACTTTGACGCGCTGGTTGCCCATGTGGCCGGCCATGCGCATGCCTTTGACGACTTTGGAAGCAAACGACGAGTTACCCAGCGAGCCCGGAGCACGCAAGCGGTTGTGCTGACCGTGGGTCTGCTGCATGACGCCACCAAAACCATGGCGCTTCACAACCCCCTGAAAGCCTTTACCCTTGGAAGTACCCACCACGTTGACCTTGTCGCCTTCCTGGAAGACCTCCTGTACGGTTACTTCATCGCCCAACGACTTGCTCAACGTCATGTTGCGAAATTCCCTGAGAATGCGCATAGGGTCGGTGTTTGCTTTTGCAAAGTGCCCCAGCATAGCCTTAGGCGTTTTTGACTCTTTGCGCTCACCAAAAGCCAGCTGCAGAGCAGAGTAGCCGTCGGTTTGTTCGTCGCGCACCTGCGTTACAATGCACGGCCCAGCCTCGATAATCGTGCAAGCAACGTTCTTGCCGTTCTTATCGTAAATGCTGGTCATGCCTATTTTTTTGCCAATCAGACCGTTCACGGTAGCTTATTTTAGTGGTTGAACGATTGGTTTGTGCCTATTTTTTGTTTCTAAATTGCAGCGCGGATGAAAACACAAAAAGCGTCGTCCCCTTGCGCTGGACCGCTTTCGGTGGTGTCAGTTGCCCTGGTTCGCCGTGCGGAAGGGTACTTTGACGCCCACCGGAAAGACCCGTCTTGTGTGTCGAAACGATAACGCGCCTGCTCAGATCAGCTTGACTTGAATGTCAACACCGCTCGGGAGCTCCAACTTAGAAAGCGCATCCACCGTCTTCTGCGTAGGGGTGTAAATCTCAATCAGGCGCTTGTGGGTACGCAACTGGAACTGCTCCCGAGATTTTTTATTCACGTGCGGCGAGCGCAGCACGGTAAACACTTCTTTCTCAGTAGGCAGCGGAATCGGCCCAGATACAACGGCCCCACTCGCACGTACGGTCTTGACAATCTTCTCTGTGGACTTATCCACGAGATTGTAGTCGTAAGACCGAAGCTTGATGCGAATTTTTTGATTCATGACCTGTTAAATCCTTGAAATACTTCTAATTCTCAACGATAAGCCTGCGCTCACGTCAAAAGCGGGTGCAAAGGTAAACACCCATTCTGGGTTTCACCAAACTTTTTTAAAATGTTTTTGAAAAAAATGCGCTTAAGGCGCTAATCGCCCCATCCCGGCTCGTCGTCTAAGCGGCCGGGGTGCTGCCGAATGACCCCCTGCTCTATTTCTTTCTGACAGGATTGGCAGACACCATACAGGTTGAGAGAGTGGTGAGTAATCTGAAAATCAAGCAGCTCGCCGACCATATCTTTGATCTGCTGGATGCGAGGATCGCAAAACTCGACCACACGCCCACAGTGGACGCAAATAGCGTGGTCGTGTTGTTTGTAGCCGTAGGACTTCTCGTACTGCGCCAAATTTTTGCCAAACTGGTGCTTCTTGACTAAATCACATGCCGTCAAGAGGTCTAAGGTGTTGTACACAGTGGCCCTGCTAACGCGATAGTTGCTGTTTTTCATATGGATGTACAGGGCTTCGGCATCGAAATGGTCGGAGCGTTTGTATATCTCTTCCAGAATAGCAAAGCGTTCGGGGGTTCGGCGCAGGCCGTGCTGGGCCAGATGTGCCGAGAAGATTTGGAAGACTTCTTTCAGGATGCTTTCCTGGTCGCGTGCTACGGGCATAACGTTCGCAGATGTTGGGCAAAAATACAACATTACCTGAACACCACTAACTGCGAGAGGTTTGCTTACCTAAGCCTTTCAAGGCTGTAAGGAAGGTTAATGTTCAGTCAACACCGCGATTACACCTTAATTTTATTCCTATGAAAACCTGCCCCCTAAACGAGTAACGGGCTATTTTGGAGCGTTGCGTTAAGCCCTCTCGCAAGCCGCGCCATAATCACCCGACATAATGTCCATCGGCACAGGAGGACGATCTTCGTTTTATGCTTTGAGCAGGCGGAACATGTTCTTCTTATAGGCCTCTACGCCCGGTTGGTCGAAGGGATTTACCCCCAGTAAGTATCCGCTGAGAGCGCAGGCTTTTTCAAAGAAATAAAAAAGGTGTCCCAAGTAGTATGGGCTGGCCTCCGGCACGCCAATGCGGATGTTGGGTACGCCGCCGGCGACATGGGCTTCGAGGGTGCCCTGCAGGGCCTGCTCATTAATGAAACGCATAGATTTTCCGGCCAGATAGTTGAGGCCGTCCAAGTCGTCGTCGGTAGGCGGCAGGGCTGGGTCGTGCTGGGGCATTTCGATATCCACGAGTGTTTCAAAGAGGTGCCGTCGTCCATCTTGTACGTACTGGCCCAGTGAATGCAGGTCAGCGGTGAACTGGGCGCTTGCCGGGAAGATACCCTTGCCGTCTTTGCCTTCGCTTTCGCCATAGAGTTGCTTCCACCATTCGGCTAAGTAGAGCAGGCGCGGCTCGTAGCTGACGAGCATTTCGATGAGTTTGCCCTTCCGATACAGGATGTTGCGCGCGGCGGCATACCGTAGGGCGTCGTTGTCAGCCAGCGAGGCTGTGCGGTAGCGAGCGCGGGCGTCGGCGGCGCCGCGCAGCAGGGCGTCCACATCTACGTTAGCGGCGGCTAAGGGCAGCACGCCGACGGCGGTGAGCACCGAAAAGCGCCCGCCGACGTCGTCAGGTACCACAAACGTTTCGTAGCCTTCGCGGTCGGCGAGTGTCCTGAGGGCGCCGCGCGAGCGGTCGGTGGTGGCGTAAATGCGCTGGCGTGCGCCTTCCTTGCCGTAGCGCGCTTCCAGGTGATGCCGCAAAAAACGAAACGCTGCGGCGGGCTCGAGCGTCGTGCCGGATTTGGAAATAACGTTGATGGAAAAATCGCGCTCGCCAAGCGCATCCAACAGTTGCTGGAGGTAAGTGCCGCTAAGATTGGTGCCGGCAAAGCACACCTGAAGCGGGCCTTTTTTTCGGCTCCAAGTGGGCGGCAGGGGCGGTGTAGGCCGGCAAAATTCTAAGGCGGCCTTTGCCCCGAGGTATGAGCCCCCGATACCGATAACGACCAGCACCTGACTCTGGCGCTGAATGCGGCGGGCGGCGGCCTTGATGCGGCGCAGCTCCGCGCGGTCGTACTTGACGGGCAGGTCGAGCCAGCCGAGAAAGTCAGCGCCTGGGCCGCGGCGGCTATCTAAAAGTTTAGCGGCGGCGACGGCTTGCGGCTCGATGGCAGCCCATTCCTCCGGGCGGATGAAGGGCCCGGTATGCGTCAGGTCAAGCGTGATGTGCGACATGCGGTTTATCCGATTTTGGCCAGTTCGGCCTTTAAATAATCAATGACGCGAATTTCAACCGGGTCCACCTGGCGCTGTTGGGCCAGATAGAACGAGACCCAGTCGCCCAGATGAATTAAGTAAAAGGTGCGTTCGGCGGGCGTTTTGCCTTTGGAATAGACCTCGATGGAGGCGCCGGCAAAATGCTCGACAATTTCTTTGACGATATCCATGCGCACGGCAGTGCGCGGGTGGTCGTCGCGATGGCGCAGCCATACGGCAGCTATGCGCGGCTGCGGGTCACGCCATCCCACCAGCTCATTGTGGTTCATTTCGGGGAGCACGTGGTGCCAGCAGAGCATTTTGGCATTTTCGTTGATTTGTTGCCGCCAACGCACGGCTATGGCTTCGCGGGTGTCGGCGCAATAAAGTACAGGGAACTTGTCAGCCAAAAAGCCCGCCAATTTTTGAGCGCGCTTACGAATATCCTCCTGTTCGCGCGCAAGCAACTTTCGGGCGGCCTCTATTTCCCGGAAAATGCGCCCGCTAATCAGGCGAGCTGCGCGCAGTACACCCAGCTGGGCCACAACGGAATAGCCCAGACAGGCCCGCGGGCTACTCCAACCGCCGGGCAACACGGCAGCATCGAAACCCTGCACTCGAGCGCGTTCCAACAGCTGACCACCTGAAGTTACGCACACTACCTTGGCGCCCGTAGGCGCTATCTGATCGAATACACTCAAGGTCTCTTCCGTATTACCGCTGTACGACGAGCAAATGGCCAGCGTATGCCGTCCAACCCAACGCGGAGCATCGTAGCCCTTGTTGACGAAAATAGGAACTTTACACGCATCAGCGACTAACTCCTGGACGAAGTGGCCGCCAATGCCGCTGCCGCCCAACCCAGAAATAAGCACCTGCCGGAGCGGATGCGAGTGCTTATGGTAAGTAAAGCCTTCTACTAAGCGCAAGGCGTCTTGTAACTGCTCTGGGAAGCGGGCGATCATTTGCTCCATATACGCAAAAAGTAATTGTGCTTTCTGGGCGCGAAGGTAGGACGAGAGAAAAATGAAAAATGAAAAGGGAAAAGGGAAAAATGAAAAGGGAAGATATGGCGCTCAGGATAAGGGGAGGGCAGATCTTGCCTATGCGAAGGATTAAAAAGTAGGCTTTATGTTTAAAATTGCTCCGCTGCAAGTATGAAGCGCCGTACCTTTGCTTTTACTTTGCTTCGTCATCGGGACATTTGTTGTTTTCATACCTGAAATCCTATGGCTATGGCCACACCCACAAACGATTTTTCCGTTCTGACGGATGCAGAATTCGAGACGCTGTGCCAGGTGCCGCTCTGGATCACCACCCTTATCGGCGGAGCCGACGACACTTTAGACCGCGCCGAGCGCGATTGGGCCGCCTACATCGTGCGCGTTCGCACTTACGCTCGTGAAGGCAGCTTCGACGAATACTATCGCTCCGTATCGGAGAGATTTGCCGAACGCCTCGACGAACTGTGGCAGAACTTACCAGCCGATGTGGAACGCCGCAACCAATGGCTGGCGGAAAAAATTGCCGAAGTCAACCCCATTCTGGCCAAATTGGACACGCCGCTGGCCGCAGTGCTCTACCAGAGCTATCTCAAATTGGCCGAGGAAGTGGCCAAAGCTTCCGGAGGCTTCCTTCGCATGGGCGCCATTAGCCCAGAGGAAAACCGATGGCTCAAACTGCCTATGCTTGCGCCTATCTACAGCGATAAGGCAAGTCTATACGCAAAGTGGGAAGAAGAGGAAAAATAACGAAGATACACGCCTCAAAATAGCCTCCTGGCCTATCGTAGAGGTCAGGCCTATCCAACCTTTGTAGCCCAAAAGACCAAGAAATGAGGTTCTGAACGACCGTTAACAAATGATTTAGCCCTTTAACGTTTTCTCGAAAAAATCTAACACAGCCTTCACTACATCGGCTGGCAAAGGCCCTTTAACTTGCACCCAAAAGGAAACGAAAACATTCTTTGCCATGCCGAACCGCGTGTTCTTC
>JANWVR010000130.1 GCA_025056735.1 Saprospiraceae bacterium | reverse complement strand
CCAAACTTGTTTGGCCCAAGTAACCGCCAAACTTGTTTGGCCCAAGTAACCGCCAAACTTGTTTGGCCCAAGTAACCGCCAAACTTGTTTGGCCAAACCGCCAGGCATAGCATCCATTACCATTCACTATCAAACCATCAGGCCAAACCCGTTTGGCCGCCATTTTATGACCATGCCCAACACTGTATCCCTAAACGCAGACTATCCGAACATTTCCAAATCGCTGGAGCTGCTGGCCAAGGCTCGCCAGATCATGCACCCCGTCACCCAGACGCTGGCCAAAGGCCCTGGCCAGTGGAGCCGCGGTGTAGCGCCCGTCTATTTAGAGCGCGGCAAGGGCGCGCACGTGTGGGATGTGGACGGCAACGAGTACATTGACTACACCATGGGCGTCGGCCCGCTCTCGCTGGGCTATTGTTACGACCGCGTGGACGCCGCCATTCGCGAGCAGCTGGAGCGGGGCATCACCTTTTCGCTCATGCACCGCTTAGAGTATGAAGCCGCCGCCGCCGTGCAGCAGGCCGTCCCCCACGCCGAGAGCGTGCGCATCTCCAAGACCGGTTGCGATGTAACCTCCGCTGCCGTGCGCCTAGCCCGCGCCTTTACCGGGCGCGACGTCGTGGTGTGCTGCGGCTACCACGGCTGGCACGACTGGTACATTGCCTCCACGCCGCGCAACGCCGGCATACCGCAGGCCGTACGCCAGCTGACGCGCACCTTCTCGTACAACAATTTGGACAGCCTGCGCGCCGTGCTGGATAAGGACGTGGCCTGCGTGATCCTGGAACCGGTGGTCTTTGAGGCGCCACGCGACAACTTCCTGCACGAGGTGGCTCGCCTGACGCGCGAAAACGGCTCGCTGCTCATCTTCGACGAAATGTGGACGGGATTCCGATTGGCCTTAGGCGGCGCCCAGGAATATTTCGGCGTACAGGCCGACTTAGCGTGCTTTTCCAAAGCCGTGGCCAACGGCATGCCCATCTCGTTCCTTACCGGCCGCAAAGACGTCATCAGCCAGGGCGAGCACGACGTGTTTATTTTCACCACGTTCGGTGGCGAAGCGCTCTCTCTGGCTGCCACCCTCGCCACCCTGGCCGAAATTCGGGAGAAAAACGTGCCGGCTTATCTGGCCCGGCAGGGCAAAAAGCTCAAGGACGGCTACAACACCTTGGCCGCGCGATTTGAATTGCAAGACGTTACCCACTGCGCGGGCTTCGACTGCCGCACTGTCGTCAACTTCACTGGCCAGGGCGGCGACCCGCTCGTGCTCAAGACCCTGATGCAGCAGGAAATGCTCAAGCGCGGCGTGTTGTGGGGTGGCTTCCACAACATGTCGTTCAGCCACACCGACGCCGATGTGGCCTACACGCTGGAGGCCTACGAAGACGCCTTCCCAGTGCTCAAGTACGCCATCGAAAGCGGCAAACCCGAACAGTTCCTGCGCGGCGAAGTGCTGGAAATGGTGTTCCGAAAAACAAAGTACTGACCCCGCCCCGCCAAACCCGTTTGGCTAAGTAACGGCCAAACTTGTTTGGCCACAGTAACCGCCAAACTTGTTTGGCCACAGTAACCGCCAAACTTGTTTGGCCACAGTAACCGCCAAACTTGTTTGGCCCAAAACCCACCCACACATGCACCTTTTTTCATTAAAAAACAAAACCGCCCTCGTAACCGGCGCCTGCGGCCTCCTGGGTCGCGAGCACTGCCGCGCCTTGGCCGAAGCCGGCGCCTCGGTGGTGGCCATAGATGTGGACGAGGCCGCCTGCCAGGCATTAGCGGCAACGTTGGGTCCTGAGCACTTAGGGCTGAGTGCCGACGTTACCGACCGCGCCTCGCTCGAGCGCGCGCGCGACGCTGTGCTGGCCCGCTACGGCTCCATAGATGTGCTGGTCAACAACGCCGCCATCAACGATATGTTTGAAAACCCTGCGCTGGCCGCTCAGCAGTCTATGTTCGAGCACTACCCGTTGGACATGTGGCGCAAGTCGTTGGAAGTCAATGTAACTGGCGTTTTTCTGTGTTCGCAAGTGTTCGGCGCCGTCATGGCTCAGCAAGGGCGCGGCAGCATCATCAACATTGCCTCGACGTACGGCATGGTCGGGCCTGACCAGAGCATCTACCAGAACGAGCGCGGCGAGCAGACGTTTTATAAGTCGCCATCGTACCCAACGACCAAAGGCGCCATTATCAACTTCACGCGCTATCTGGCGGCCTATTGGGGCCGCAAAGGCGTACGGGTGAACACGCTCTCGCCCGGCGGCGTGGAGAACAACCAGGAGCCTTTTTTTATCCAGAATTACAGCCGAAAAACAGCCCTTGGCCGAATGGCCCAACCGTCGGATTACCGGGGCGCCATTGTCTTTCTGGCCAGCGACGCTTCGGCCTACATGACCGGCGCTAATCTGGTGGTGGATGGGGGGTGGACGGCGATTTGAGTGAAAAGTGGAAAGTGAAAAGTGAAAAGTGGGGAGTGGAAAGTGGAAAGTGAAAAGTGAAAAGTGAAAAGTGGGGAGTGAAAAGTGAGCCTTAGTGATCAAAAAAACTTTGCAATTACGATTCTATGACGCTTACTGAAGATGTGCTTGCTGAGCGGGCTGCTCGCATTCGCCTGCTGCTGACGGACTGCGATGGGGTGCTGACCGACGCCGGCGTTTATTACTCGGCGGAGGGTGAGGCGCTCAAGCGTTTTTCCATTCGCGACGGCATGGGGGTGGAGCGCCTGCGCAAGCTCTGTGGGGTGGATGTGGGCATCATGACGGGCGAGAACTCGCCTATTGTGGCGCGCCGGGCGGAGAAGTTGCAGATTACGCACCTGTATTTGGGGGTCAAGGACAAGGTCGCCTGTCTGCGCGCGCTTTTGGCCGAGCACGGCTTACAGGCGGAGGAGAT
Organism: Saprospiraceae bacterium; assembly: GCA_025056735.1. Taxonomy (GTDB): domain Bacteria; phylum Bacteroidota; class Bacteroidia; order Chitinophagales; family Saprospiraceae; genus M3007. The sequence goes on along the minus strand of JANWVR010000130.1, from coordinate 6,442 downwards.
CGCCTTCATCGGCGACGACATGAACGATTTAGAAGTGCTGCAACTCGTCGGCCTGAGCGCGTGCCCGGCCGATGCGCTGCCGCCCGTCAAGGCGGTTGTTCACTATGTTTGCACCCTGCCGGGAGGCCATGGCGCCTTTCGCGAGTTCGCCGAATGGCTCATTCACGGGAGGGCCCGTGCCTCGCAGCAATAGCACGTCGTGACTAAGTCCGCCTTTGGGCGGCTGCTTTCATCAAAAATAAAAAACAAGCACAAGCACATCTGCATGAATATCATTGAATTGCCCAATGGGCGAAAAATTGGCCCTGGCCAGCCCTGTTTTCTAATCGCCGAAATCGGCATCAACCACAACGGCTCTTTAGAACTGGCCCTGCGCCTCATCGAAGAGGCCGTAAAAGCCGGCTTCGACGCCGTGAAATTTCAAAAGCGCACCCCCGAGCTGTGCACGCCGCGCGACCAGTGGGACATCATGCGCGACACGCCCTGGGGCCGCATGCGCTACATTGACTACCGCTACAAAGTGGAATTGGGCGAAGCTGAATACGCCGCCATTGACCAGTTTGCCCGCCAGCACAACATCATCTGGTTTGCCTCCTGTTGGGACGAACCCTCGGTGGATTTCATCGAGCAGTTCAACGTGCCGCTGTTTAAGGCGGCCTCTGCTTCGCTGACCGACCTTGATTTATTGAAAAAGAAAAAAGCCACGGGCAAGCCGCTTATCCTGTCTACGGGCATGTCCACCATGGAAGAAATTGAGGCCGCTGTGAATGCCGTAGGTACGGACAATCTGCTCGTTGCGCATGCTACCTCGGCCTATCCGTGCGCTGTCAACGAGCTTAACCTGCGCATGATCCATACACTTCAGCGGCGCTATCCCGACGTGCCGATTGGCTATTCGGGCCACGAGACGGGGCTGGCGCCTACGCTGGCGGCGGTGGCCTTGGGCGCTTGCTTTGTCGAGCGCCACGTTACCCTCGACCGCGCTATGTGGGGCTCCGACCAGGCCGCCTCGGTCGAGCCCGTTGGCATGGCCAGATTGGTGCGCGACATCCGCGACATCGAGGCCGCACTGGGCGACGGCATCAAGCGCGTCTATGAAAGCGAAATGGGACAGCGACAAAAGCTGCGCCGCGTCAAATGAGAAAAGGCCGGCGCCAATCTTTACCGCATATAGGTGTACGTTTTGAAAAAATGGGCGAAAAAAGTCAGAAACTATGGACTTGCTAACCCTCACCACGGCCATACTGCTGGGCTGGATGCTGCTCATCATTGTATTGGAGCGGCTTTTTCCTTACACGCCCGGCCTGAAGCTCTTCCGCGAGGGCTGGTGGCTCGACTTAGTGTGGTACACGCTCATTCAGAGCTATTTTTTGAAAATCCTCATCTTCGACTACATCATCGCCCCGGCCAAATCGGCGCTGGGGCTGTCGGAGGCGGGCTACCTGTCGCACTGGCCCATTTGGGCGTTGGTGTTGTTTTTTCTTTTTACGCACGACCTGTACATCTACTGGTTTCACCGCTGGCAGCATCATAGCAAAATCCTGTGGCGCACACACGAAGCGCATCACTCCGTCAAGACGGTGGACTGGTTGGCCGGCTCGCGTTCGCATGCGATAGAAATTCTCATCAACCAGACCATCGAATTTGCGCCCATCGTCTTCTTGCTCGACAACGAGACGGCTGCCGTCGTGGTGCCCATCAAGGCCCTGCTCGACGCCATGTGGGGCATGTGGATTCACTCCAACATTGACGTGAACATGGGCAAACTGCAGTATTTCATCAACGGCCCGCAGATGCACCAGTGGCATCACGCCAACCACCGAGAGGTGTTCTACGCCAACTACGCCACCAAATTTGCCCTCTTCGACTGGATTTTTGGTACCGGCTTTTTGCCCGGCCTCAAACCGCTGAAACACGCCTTTTTCAAACCGCGCGAGTACGGCCTGCCATACGAGTACCCGCGCGACTATTTCCTCCAACACTGGTTCTCCTTCTGGCGCTTCGACGTGAAAAAAGTAGAAAACCATCCCTGGCTGAAACCCTATATTGAATGGCAACAAACGCTGCTGCGCTGGCTGGGGTTAGAAAAGCAACCAGCAGAAAACCTTGCCGATATGCCGCCACCCGCTGCACAAACCGTCCAACCGCCTGTCGCCAACCCATGAGTCCCTGGATGGCTCTTTTCATCGCCTCCGGCATGGAAATCTGCTGGATTTACAGCCTCAAATGGCTCGATTTCAAGCGCATTGCTGCCTTTGGCTTTCCGCGCCTTTTTATAGAATGGGACGGCTGGTTGGCTCTGATGCCGCTGCTGGGATACATTGTCTTCGGTTTGGCCAACATCTATTTTTTTTCCATGGCTATGAAAGGCATTCCGCCTTCGACGGCTTTTGCTGTGTGGATGGGCCTGGCGTTGGTGGGTACGAAAATCGTTGGCGTTGCCTTCTTCCGCGAAGATTGGAACTGGACGCAGGTGCTGTTTATCGCCCTCATCGTGGTCGGGGTAGCTGGGTTGAAATACGGAGAGAAGGGCGGTTGATCCTTGAAGCGGCGCTTTAGCGAACCTTCCATCTGCGCCCATCGTTCTTCTGGCGAGGCTTTTCCGATGGCCTGGCCTCCCTGGGCTTTACCGCCCGCTATCGCCAGGCTCGCGTTTATTGAGAACGCAGCGACGACCTTCTCAAAGGGCGATGCCGTCTGTGTCCCTATTTTCGCCGCTCAAAACGCACATTTTTGCCGTATGCGCTGCCCTGTTCTGGTGTTTCGGTGGCTTAGTGCTGCCGCCCTTGCTTTTGCTTTTCTGTCGAAGGCTCCTGCCCAGCGTCCTGTCAGGCCCAATGCCGCCGACCTGCACGACGCCATCAAGCGCCTGAGCGTGCTGGGCTCGGTGCTTTATGTGGCGGCTCACCCCGACGATGAAAACCAGCGTTTTATATCCTACTGCGCCAATGAAAAGCGCCTGCACACCACGTACGTTTCCCTCACTCGCGGCGATGGGGGGCAAAACCTCATCGGCGCCGAATTCGGCGAAGCCTTAGGCGTGCTGCGCACGCAGGAGCTCCTCATGGCCCGCGCCATAGACGGCGGACATCAGCGCTTCAGCCGCGCTAACGACTTTGGCTACTCCAAGACGCCCGATGAAACCTTCCGAGTCTGGGACAAGGACGCCGTGCTGGCCGACTTAGTGCAGGTCATCCGCGAAACTCAGCCCGACATCATCGTCAACCGCTTTTCGCACGACAAAAACACGCGCACGCACGGCCACCACACCGCTTCGGCCATGCTGGCGGTGGAGGCCTTTCATCTGGCCAACCGTCCTGACGCCTATCCAGAGCAGCTGGCCTGGCACTTGCCCTGGCAACCGCGGCGGCTGTTTTTCAACACTTCGTGGTTCTTCTTCGGCGGTCGCGAGGCGTTTGAGAAGATGGACAAGAGCCACCTGTTCTCCATAGACGCCGGCGTTTACCTGCCTTTGAAGGGCAAAAGCAACACGGAGGTGGCCGCCGAGGCGCGCTCGATGCACCGCTGCCAGGGCTTCGGCTCGCTCAGCGCGCGCGGCGAAGCCTTAGAGTACTTTGACCTGGTGGAAGGCGACCGGCCCAAGAGCAACGACCTCTTTGAGGGCATCAACACCACCTGGACGCGCCTGCCCGGTGGAGCGCCTATTGGCGAACTGCTGGCGCAAATTGACCGCAGCTTTCGCTCCGACAACCCGGCGGCCTCTGTGCCCGACCTGGTGCGCGCCCTGCAGCTCATCCGCGCCCTACCCGATAGCCACTGGAAGCGCCTCAAAGCCGCCGAAACCGAAGCCGTCATCCGCGGCTGCTTGGGCCTTTACTTAGAAGCCTCAACCATCGAAACCGGCGCCTCGCCCGGCCAGGCCGTCCGCCTGCGCTTAGAGGGCATCTACCGCAGCGCACCGGAGAGCAGCCTCTCCGTCCGCCTGGAAAGCGTGCGCATCGAGCCCGGCCTGTTCGATACCGCCTGCGCCTACGCGCTGGCGCTCAACCGCCCCTGGACGCTCTCCAAAACCGTGCGCCTGCCCGACGACATACCTTTCACCGCGCCCTTCTGGCTGCGCCAACCCTACACAGCGGGCATGTACGCCGTGGACTCCCTGCCCTGGCGCACCCTGCCCGAAACACCGCGCGCCCTGCGCGTCCGCTGGCGCCTGTCGGTGGGTGGCGTGCCCATCGAGTACGAAACCGAGATCGCTACCAAAACCGAAGAACCTGCCCTCGGCGAAGTATGGCAGCCCTTCTGTGTGCTGCCGCCCGCCTTTGTGGAGTTCACCGAACCGTGCTACCTCGTTCGCAAGGCTTCTCCCATACGCATACCCGTAACGCTGCGCGTGCGCGCCTTCCGCGACAGCATCCACTGCCGCCTGCGCCTGCTCGCACCCGCCGAATGGAAAGTAGCCCTCTCCAACAGCGCCCCGGAAACCTTCCTGGCGCGCAAAGACCAGGAGTGGACCTACACCTTCTACATAGACGCCCCCAAAGGCCCTGACCTGGCGATGCTCCGGGCCGAAGTGGAGGTCAACGGCAAGCCCTGCACCGACCGACTCGTCGAAGTGCGCTACGACCACATCCCGCCGCAGTACATCCTGCTGCCTGCCCAGGCGCGCGCCGTGCGCTTAGACCTCAACACGACCGCCCGCTCCGTGGGCTACTACATGGGCGCCGGCGACGACGGCCCCGACGCTCTGCGCCGCATGGGCTGCCAGGTTACCCTACTGGAAGACAGAGACATGCAGCCCGACGCCCTGCGAAAATACGACGCCATCGTGCTGGGCATTCGCGCCTACAACACCCGCGACGCGCTCAAGCGCCACCAGCCGCTGCTCTTCGAGTACGCCCAAAACGGCGGCACGCTCGTCGTGCAATACAACAACAGCTTCGACTTGGTAACACCCCAGGTAGCCCCCCTGCCGCTGCGCCTCAGCCGCACGCGCGTTACCGATGAAACCGCCGAAATGCGCATCCTGCAGCCCAAACACCCGGCCCTGACCACCCCCAACAGTATCGGCCCGGCCGACTTCGACGGCTGGGTGCAGGAACGCGGCCTCTACTTCCCCGACCAGTGGGACGCGCAGTTCACGCCGCTGCTGGCCTGCAACGACCCCGGCGAACCCTCCGCCGAAGGCGCTCTCTTAGTCGCGCCCTACGGCAAGGGCTACATCGTCTATACCGGTCTGGCCTTCTTCCGCCAGTTCCCTGCCGGCGTCCCCGGCGCCTACCGGCTATTTGCCAACTTAGTCTCTCTGAAGCGAAGGTAAACCCTCGCCGCCGGCGCAAAAGCGGCGCCCGCACCAGCATCCGCCGCACCTCGTCTATGATGACGCGCTGGCCGGCATGCGGAACCAAAAGAGCGCCGCCGCCCATTTCTAAGAGGCGGCAACGCCACCATCATCCTTGAAAATCCAAAACTTTACTTCTTGTTTTTCAAGGATGAAAAACGCGACGCTACTCGTGCAGGTGTCTCGTTATTGATGTCACCACAGCCTGGATGGAGGGCGCGTCAGCGTCCAGACTGCTTGGCAAACCCTTTTTTATCGGGCGTTTCCTCCTTCTGAAAGACCTTACACTTCAGTATCCAGTCTTATGCGTGATGTGATGTTTGTGAGGATGTTCGATGCAGCAGAGGAGGAGTTCTGCCCATTCCACCCGATAAATCGGGCGGTTACAGGATGTTGGATGTGCCCGCCATGATAGAGGGATAATCCCTGAGGGAAACAGCGTTTTGCCGCGCTTGTGTAGGGTCTATTACACCTTCTATAGCCAGCTCCGCATCGCGTCTATCAGTTGCTTCAAGTCCGCCGAATGTGGATTGATGGCCAACCGCTCTTCTATTATCGTTATCGCCTGTTCCAGCAAGGCGCGGGCGCGCGTCCGGTCGCCGTCGGCCTGGATTTCTAAAATACCCAAATTCGCCAGCGCCACGGCCCAGGAGCGTTGGATTTGTTCGGCGTGCGGATTGGCCTGCGCCAAGGTTTGGGTAATGGCTAAGTATTGTTCAAAGAACTTCCGGGCTTCGTGCGGCTGTCCGAGGGCTAAGGCGACGTCGCCTAAGCGGGAATTGGCCACGGCCCAGTCGCGTTGGATTTGTTCGGCGTGCGGATTGGCCTGCGCCAAGGTTTGGGAGATTTCTAAGACTTTTTCAAAGAACTTCCGGGCTTCCTGCGGCTGTCCGAGGGCTAAGGCGACGTCGCCCATTTTGGCATTGGCCACGGCCCAGTCGCGTTGGATTTGTTCGGCGTCCGGATTGGCGGGCGCCAGGGTATGGGATAGTGATAAGTCTTTTTCAAAGAACTTCCGGGCTTCCTGCGGCTGTCCGAGGGCTAAGGCTACGTCTGAGCGTTTGGCATTGGACAAGGCAAAGTCGCTTGGGATTTTTTGGGAGTGCGGATTGGCCTGGGCCATTGTTTGGGTGGTTTATTAGA
>JANWVR010000110.1 GCA_025056735.1 Saprospiraceae bacterium | reverse complement strand
TCGGGGGGCAGGAAGGTTTGCACGAATTGGCGTCCGACGGCCTCCACCTTGAGGGCTTCTTTGATGTAGTGGTCGCTGGGGTGGTGTTGCAGGGAGAGGTTTCGTTTTGCCATGAAAATCCGGGTGGGTTGGAGGAATGGTCAGGCAAAGAAACAAAAAAATACGCCTTTTGGACCTGATTTCATTTTGAGCATCTGAGGGCGCTTTTCACCGGAGCATATTGGTTGTACTCTATACGGATGGTGCAAGGGGAGTAATTTGGAAGGTTTAGCGCCTTGCATCTGCTTTTTGTCCGGACAACAGGCGCGTGTGTGTTTAGATATAAATAGATCGAGTACATCAGCCCTGCAATGTTTCCTCTGACCCTTCTACATCCAGACGGATAGCCTACCTTTGCGCGCGCTTTTCTAAAGCATAGAAAAACGCAAGAACAACCATCCTCTCAACGCGCATCGCTTACCCCATTTATGGCTTTACAGTGCGGCATCGTTGGCCTGCCCAACGTCGGTAAGTCCACCCTTTTCAATGCCCTGACCAGCGGCAAGGCGCTGGCGGCCAACTACCCATTTGCCACCAAAGACCCCAATGTGGGCGTCATTACCGTGCCCGACGAGCGTTTAGACCGCTTGGCTGAGCTCGTGCGCCCGCAGCGCGTTGTGCCCACAACGGTGGAAATCGTGGACATCGCCGGCCTCATCAAAGGCGCCAGCAAGGGCGAGGGCTTGGGCAACCAGTTTCTGGCCAACATTCGCGAGGTGGACGCCATTGTGCATGTGGTGCGCTGTTTCGAGGATGACAACATCGTCCACGTGGACGGAAGCGTCAACCCTGTGCGCGACAAAGAGGTCATTGACCTTGAACTGGGGCTGAAAGATTTGGAAACGGTCGAAAAGCGCTTAGACCGCGTCAGCCGCGCCGCCAGAGCCGGCAACAAAGAGGAACTGCGCAACCAGGAAGTCCTCAATGCCGTCAAAGCGCATTTAGAGAGTGGTCAGCCGGCTCGTTCCATTCTGCCTCAGTTAGACGAGGATGGACGCCGTCTGATCGTCAAAGAGTTGTCGCTCCTGACAGCCAAGCCCGTGCTTTATGCCTGCAATGTGGACGAAGCCTCTGTCCTTACCGGCAACGCCCACACCGAAGCCCTGCGTGCGGCTGTGGCCAACGAAGATGCTCACGTGCTGGTCATCTGCGCCGGCATCGAGGCCCAAATCGCTGAAATGGAGTCGCCCGAAGAGCAGGCCGAATTTTTAGAAATGATGGGTCTCAAAGAACCGGGCCGCCATGCCCTGATTCGCCACTGCTACGCTCTGTTGGATCTCATCACCTACTTCACCGCCGGCGAAAAAGAAGTACGCGCCTGGACGGTGCGCCGCGGCGCCAAAGCGCCCGAGGCTGCAGGCGTCATTCACTCTGACTTTGAGAAAGGCTTCATTCGCGCCGAAGTGATTAAGTATGAGGACTTCATCCATTACGGCTCGGAAGCCAAAGTGAAAGAGGCCGGAAAAATGGCCGTAGAGGGCAAGGAGTACGTCGTGCAAGATGGCGACATCATGCACTTCCGTTTCAATGTGTAAGGGCATTTCTTACCAGTCCTCAAACGGTATTTGCGTGGCCAGCAGGTCGTCCAGCGTTTCGCGGCGGCGGATTAGGTGCGCTTTACCCTGGTAGATCAGCACTTCGGCCGGGCGCGGGCGCGAGTTGTAGTTGGAGGCCATCATCCAGCCGTAGGCGCCGGCGTTGAAAAAGCACAGGATGTCGCCTTCTACCACCTCTGCGATGCGGCGGTCGGCGGCAAAGGTGTCTGTCTCGCAGATGTTGCCCGCCACCGTGTAAATGCGCGGTTTGAAGTTCGGCTCCGTAACGTTCACAATGCGGTGATACGCGCCGTAGAACATAGGGCGGATGAGGTGATTGAAGCCCGTATCTAACCCGACAAACACTGTTGAGGTAGTCTGCTTCACCAACGTGCAGCGCGCGAAGAGATAGCCGGCTTCGCTGACTAAAAACTTGCCCGGCTCAAACATGAGTGTCAGCTCGCGACCGTATTCCTGGCAAAATTCCGCAAAGCGGCGGCTCATTTTTTCGCCCAACTCCTCTACGTCGGTCTCGATGTCGTCGGGCTTGTACGGCACTTTGAAGCCACTGCCCAAATCAATGAACTGCAGATCGGGGAATTTGCGCGCCGCCTCGAAGAGAATTTCCGCTCCGCGCAGGAATACGTCCACGTCTAAAATGTCGGAGCCGGTGTGCATGTGAAGGCCCTCGACACGCAGCCCTTGGCTTTCGACCACGCGCAGCACGTGCGGCAGCTGATGGATGCTGATGCCAAATTTGGAGTCAATGTGCCCTACGCTAATGTTCTCGTGCCCGCCGGCCATGATATGCGGGTTGATGCGGATGCAGATGGGCACATCCGAGTGGTGCAACCCCCAGTTTTCGAGCATGGGAATGGCGTCAATGTTGATGCGCACGCCCAGCCGCACGGCTTCTTCGTATTCGTCTGTGGCGGCGAAATTGGGCGTGTACAGAATTTCGCCCGGCGCGAAACCCGCCTTTAATCCCAGCTGAACCTCCTGGATAGACACGCAATCCAACCCGGCGCCCAGACGCTGGAAAAGCCGCATGACGGAGATATTCGTCAGCGCCTTGCAGGCGTAGTGAATCCGCACATGCGGATAGGCAAACGCCGACGTCAGCCGCCGGTATTGGCGCTCCATCGTGCTGGCGTCGTACACATACAGTGGCGTGCCATATTGGCGACACAATTCGAGGGGGTCTATTCCGCCCGACAGGCGGTATTTTCCGTCTATGAGTTCCACGGGCTGATCCGGCTGAGTTTTTGGCAAAATACTGTAAAAAAACGGCGGCAAAGGTAGCGCCTTCCGCCGGCTGGGCCGTGAAGCGTTTTCTGGGAAAAAAGCCACCAGCAATGCTGTCGAGCCAGACGCCTGAGCCAAACTGGCTGCTAAGGCTCTCTACCCAGGCCGTCTTTTATCGGAAAACCAAAAGACCCTAAATTCCTACGGTGCGCCGTAATAATTTGGCTTAATTGCTGCGGTTAACCGCAGGAATTCAGGATATTTGCCGCAAAAATAGCGATATGATACCGCGCAGTTATTTAGAGATCTTAACGTCCGACTTAGCAAGCAGCCATAAAATTATCGTTGTGTACGGCGCACGGCAGGTCGGGAAAACGACGCTGGTGCGCGAGCTGCTGAAGGCACAAGCAGGTAAGGTGTTAGAAATCAATGCCGATGAGCGTCCCTACTGGGAGGTGCTCTCGAGTAGAGACTGGACGAAACTCCGTGCTTTGGTGGAAGGCTACGATATTCTTTTCATAGATGAGGCTCAACGAATTCCTGATATTGGTATCAATTTGAAAATTTTACACGACAAGTTGCCTGCGCTCAGAATCATTGTAACGGGCTCTTCTTCTCTTGACTTGGCCAACCGCATCCAGGAGCCGCTCACCGGCAGGGCATGGACGTACGTTTTGTATCCTATTTCCGTAGATGAATGGCGCCGCTACACAGGTGCGAACGCTTTTGAAACCCAGTTGGCCTTGGAGTCTTTCCTGCGGTTTGGCATGTACCCAGAAATTTTCACCTTGAGCACGCCCGCCCAGAAGCAGCGTTACTTACAAGAGATTACGAACAGTTACCTGTATAAAGACATTCTGGTGCTGGCAAACATTAAGTTTCCCGAAAAATTGCAGCAGTTGCTCAAGCTGTTGGCCTACCAGATAGGCAGCGAGGTGTCCATACAAGAGCTGTCTAAGTCACTTCAGATTCACCGGGAGGCTGTGGTAAATTATCTGGATTTATTGGAGAAGGCCTTTGTTGTTTTTCGCCTCGGCGGATTTAGCAGAAATTTACAAAAGGAGATAACTAAGATGGATAAGATTTATTTCATGGATATTGGTATCCGCAACGCCCTGGTGGGCAATTTCAACGAGCTGTCGGAGCGCAATGACGTCGGACAACTTTGGGAAAACTTTCTCTTAGCAGAGCGCATCAAGTACAATGCTTACCGACAGCGCTTTGCGAATTACTATTTCTGGCGCACATACTATAGCTCGGAGCTCGACTTAGTGGAGGAAGCAGAGGGCCGGCTGATGGGCTACGAGTTTAAATGGGGCAAGAGAAGGAACGCCCCACCGTCTGCCTGGGTTGAGGCGTACCCGCATGCGGGTTACGAGTGTTACAACCTTGATAATTTTATGGAATTTTTGGGGGAGCGCCAGTAGCTGCTTTTCCTTCACGCTTCACACACCCTATTCAGCCCAATGCGCATCTGAGTAAGAGCCATGACCGAGCAAACGCTGATAGAACGGCTAAAGGCCGACGACCCGAAGGCGCAGAAGTGGCTGTACGACCGCTATGCGCCGCTGTTTTTTTCGGTGTGTCGGCGCTATTTGAGTTCGCGCGAAGACGCCGAAGAGGCATTGTTGAGCGGTTTTTATAAGATTTTTTCCCAGATAGAGACCTACCAGGGCAACGGCAGTTTTGAGGGCTGGATGCGGCGGGTCGTCGTCAACGAAGCGCTGATGCTGCTGCGCAAGACGCAGCCTCTGGTATTTCCAGGCGAGGAAGTGCGGTCGCCCGATGCACAGGACGATTTTTCCATCGAGGCAGAGCTGTCGGCGCGCGAGATTTTAGACTTGCTGGCCCAGTTGCCGCCGGGCTATCGCACTGTTTTCAATCTGTACGTGCTGGAGGGCTACAAGCACCACGAAATTGCCGAGATGCTCGGCATCAGCATCAACACTAGCAAATCGCAGCTGCTGCTGGCGCGGGCCAGGTTGCAGTTGCTGTTGCAGGCTAAAGGCATACAGGGGAGGTGAGTGATGGATTTGTTTGAATTTTTTCAAAAACAGGAACAACAGCTTCGGGAGGCGCCGCCTGAGCGGGTGTGGCAGCGTTTGGAGGCGCGTCTGGAGCAGCGCCGTAGGCGCCGCAAGCGCCGCGCCATTCGATTTTTGCAGACGGGCGCCGTGGTGGTGCTGCTGCTCCTCCTGCTGCTGGCTGCCGTGCTGGTGTGGTACTTTGCACGGCGCGACGGGTTGTAAATCATCCGGCCCCCATGCGGGCAAATGTTGCTACCTTGCGCCCGTATTTAGCCGTTTTCAGCCACGTCAACCTGCCTTTATGTCGAAAGCGCGAAAACCGACGCCGCAAAAATCTATCGGGCGCAAGCCCACTGCCCCAGCGCCCAAAGCGCCTAAGCCTCCCGCCCCTGTGCGCGACCTGTTGGAGCGCCCACCGGTAACTACGGAAGCCGACGGACGCCTGCGCCTGTGGTTTTGGGGGCTTGCCGGCGCTGGCCTTCTGCTCCTGTGCGTGCTGGCCTTTGGGGCAGGCATCAACGCCGACGATAAGTTCCAGAATGCTTACAGCGCTAAGCTCATCAACTATTACACGACTTTCGGCCGCGACACCTCGGCGCTGAATGTGCCCGACGGCAACATGCACCTGTACGGCGGCTTCTTCGAGATTGTTACGGGCTTCGCCAACAAGGCCTTAGGCTTTCAGGAGTCGGACATGGGCTACCACCACGTGCGCCACCTGTTCAGCGCCTTCTTGGGCTGGGTGGCCATTGTGTGCGCCGCCTTGCTGGCGCGCCTCATCGCGGGCTGGCAGGCAGGGCTGCTGACGCTGCTGCTGATGTTGCTAACGCCGCGCTTCATGGGCGATGCGCTGGTCAACCCTAAGGACATTCCCTTTGCCGCTGGCTATATGCTGACGCTTTACCACATGGCGGCGCTGTTGCAGCAGATGCCGCGCCCTTCGCGCTGGCATTGGGTCGGTTTAGTTGCCGGTCTGGGCATCTCGCTGAGCGTTCGGGCAGGCGGCTTGCTCAACTTCGCCTACCTGTTCCTCTTTGCAGGACTTTTCATCCTGCTCAAACACGGTTGGCGAGGCGCCTTTAATGGCCAAATCCTGCGCCGATACGCCACCGTGGTCGGCGGAGCTGCTGTGGCGGGCTACGTCATAGCGCTGCTGTTCTGGCCTTTCGCCCTGCAAGCGCCTTTAGCCAACCCGTGGTTTGCCCTGACGAAGTTTTCAGACCTTGAAATCGCCATCCGCGTCCTTTACGATGGCACGAACATTAAATCGAACCTCACCCCCTGGCACTACCCGCTCAAGTGGATGGGGCTGACCATACCCTTAGCAGTACTGGTCGGCTTCGCGGGCACGTTCCTGCTGCTGCCGCGTCTGCTGCGGCGTTATCAGCCGTTGTGGATAGCGTTAGTACTTTTTGCGGCCATTTTTCCAGTGTTTTATGTGATTTACAAAAACGCTACGTTGCACGACGGCTGGCGGCACCTGACGTTTGCCTATCCGCCTGTGGCCGTCGCCGCCGGGCTGTTTTGGAACGAGCTGCTGCGTTTGTTTGCCTCGAAGCGCGTTGCCCGGTATGCTGTTGTGGTGGCCCTGGCCCTGCTTATGGCCGACGCCGTGGTCTTCTTCGCCCGGTATCCGCGCATTTCATATCTCTACTTCAACCCCATCGCTGGCGGCGTCAAAGGCGCTTACGGCAACTATGAAACGGATTACTGGGGCATCAGCATTCGTCAAGGCATTGAATGGCTGGAAAAACAGGGCATTCTGCGCCCAGACATGAACGAAGTGGTCGTCATTGCTACCAATATGTACTACCCGGCGCAGCAGTACTTAGCCAAATACGGCGATAAGGTTTCGCTCAAATACCTCAAATGGGAGCGCCGCTGCGACGACGCCTGGGACTATGCTCTTTACCCGACGCGCTTCCTTAACGGCCACACGCTCAAGCGCGGGTTTTGGCCGCCCGACAACGCTGTGCACGTCATCGAAGTGGGTGGAGCGCCCATACTGGCTATTCTGAAAGATACTACGCGCAACTGCGCCTTAGGCACCGCCGCCCTCAAATTGCAAGACTGGAACGGGGCCATCGAACGCTTTCAGCAAGAAGTGAAAGACGTGCCCGACAATGAGATCGCCTGGGGCGGCCTGGCGCAGGCGTATTTTAACAGTGACCGCACTGAAGAGGCCAAAGCCGCCGCCGAAAAAGCCCTCAGCATCAGCCCCGCCGACGATGTGGCCAACAACATCTTAGGCCTATACTGGCTCAGCCTGGGCAATACCGGGCAGGCTAAAAACCAGTTCTTGGGCGCCACTAAACTCGAACCCGGAGCACCCATGCCGTATTACTATCTGGCTCTCATCGCTCAACGCGAAGGCAACACGGCCGAGGCGCTCAAGCATTTAGACAAATTGCTCCAGCTGGCGCCGGGCTTTCGGCCTGCTTACGAGTTGGGAGCACAACTGTACGAGGCCGTGGGCAACGCGCAGGCAGCGCAGCAGTTCCGTCAGGCGGCCCAGCAGCTGCAATAAAAAGGGCCCTTCGGCTTCAGGGTCGGCTGCACGACGGTCAGGAGACGCCCGTGCTCCCAAATCCTCCCGCATTTCGGGTGGTTTCTTCTAAGGTGTCGGTCAACAACCATTCAACGGTTTCGTAGCGCGTAAAGACCATTTGCGCGATGCGCTCGCCGGGTTCGATGGTCTGCGCGGTATCGGAGAGGTTGACGACGATGCATTTGATTTCACCGCGGTAGTCGCTGTCTATCGTGCCGGGCGAGTTTAGAAGCGTCAGCCCGCGTTTGAGGGCTAAGCCGCTGCGAGGGCGTATCTGGGCCTCAATGCCAGCGGGCAGTTCGATATACAGCCCTGTGGGCACTAAGGCGCGCTCCAATGGGGCCAGAGTGATGGGCGCGTCTAAATGCGCCCGCAGGTCCATGCCGGCACTCCCCGGCGTCTCATACTGCGGGAGCGGGTGGCCGGAGCGGTTGATGATGCGTACAGTCAAGACCGGTTATTTTTAGCGGCAAAAGTAGGCGCAGGCGGGTTTTCGATTTATAGAAAGGCTGGAAGTGCCCGCTGCTTGAGCAAGGTTTCAGCAGCCCTTATTCGTATCGAAGCGCCTCGATGGGGTCGAGTCGGGCCGCTTTCATAGCCGGGTAGAAGCCGGAAGCGATGCCGACCAGCATACACAGTACGAAGCCCAACAGCATCCAGGCCCAGGGCACGAGAAAGTCGCCGCCAAGGAACAAGGTAACCACGTTGCCCACTAAGATGCCCAGAACGATGCCGAGCGCGCCGCCCATCTGGCAGATAAGCACGGCCTCGGTGAGGAACTGGTTGAGGATGTCTCGGCGGGTGGCGCCCAAAGCTTTGTAGATGCCGATCTCGCGCGTACGCTCGGTTACGCTCACGAGCATGATGTTCATTAGGCCAATGGCTGCCCCCAGCAGGGTCATCAGGCCAATGGCGATGGTGGCTAAGCGCAGGTTGGTGGTGTTCTCTTTGAAAATGGCAATGAGGCTATCGCTGGCGAAGATTTCAAAGTCGTCTTCCTGGCCAGGACGCAAGCCTCGAATCTGGCGGAACAGGCCAATGGCCTCTGATTTGGCTTCTTCCAAATCGGGTGCGTTTTGAATAGCGACTACCAAGTCGTAATTGCTTTCGGCCGTCGCATACAGGGCGCGCGCATTGGCCAGCGGCACGTAGACGGCACGATCGGCCTGACTGTTCATGGCGGCGCCTTTGGAGCGCAGTACGCCCACCACGCGATAGCGCCGGCTGCCCACCAGCACGACCTGGTCAAGCGCGCGCTCGGGCTCATCGTTGAAAAGTATTTTGACAATCTCGCGTCCCAGAATAATCTTGCTCTGACCGTCTTCTACTTCGGCTTTGGAGAAGTTGCGCCCGTGCTCGATGTCCAACCCCTTGACGGCGATGTAATTTTCATCAGCGCCGATGATGGTGATGTTTGGGTTGGTCTTTTCATTACCGAACTTAACGGTAGCCATGTTGGCAGCCAACAGCGATACGGACACCGATGCAGGAAAGTCGAACTGCTCTTTGAAACGCATGGCCTGCTCGTAAAAAATAGGGTCGCCTTGCTTTTGGCGGATGCCGCCACGGCTGCCGCGCACCGTATTCCATTTTTGATGGATACTAAAGGAATTGGCGCCCAATCCCGAAAAGCTGCTGTTTAGCGAATTAGCAATGGCGTCAATGGCGGTGAGGATGCCTACTAGCGCCATGATGCCAAAGGCGATGATGGAAAGGGTGAGCACCGCGCGCAGCAGGTTCGCACGAATGTTGCGCCAGGCCAGCAAGAGAATTTCCGAATACGGCATAGACCCTCTAAAGATGCGGTTCCGTTCCTTCAAAGGTAGCGCGACAGATGACATCTCTGGGCCTTCTTTTTGCGCAGAGGCGCTCTTTTTTCGATAAAAAGGCGCTCCGCTTCGAGCATCGGAGCCCAACGCAGAGATGCAAGCGCTTATCTTTCGCCAAAAAATGGGTTGTCCTGCTTCCGTTCGGCTGGAGGCAAGCGAACCCACCCTTCATCTGCTCACGACGTTTTGCTGAAGAAATGACGGTTTTGCGTATCCTGCTGTTGTTGGGCCTGACGGCCCTGCATGCTCGTGGTCAATCGCTCTCGAGCGCGCACACTCGCTGGCTAAATTCGTTTGTCGAGTGGGAGCTGTACGCCTTCGCCTCCGACAGCCCGCCCGCCGACGAGGAAGAGGGTGAAACGCCCAAAGAGGTTGTCTTCGGCGACCTGAAACTGCGCTGGCTCATGATGCGCGAAGACTGGACGGAGTGGGAGTTCACCCTGCCCGACGGCCGCGGCACCATTCGGATGAAATGGAAAGACGACCCTACCCAATGGGAACTGCGCACTTACTCGGGCGCCGTGGTGACCATGCGCGCTCTGTGGCCCGATGACCTCACCGAGTGGCGCGTTACAGACAACAACATCTCGCTCACGCTGCGCAGCCGCTGGAAGAACATGTACGACGAATGGCGCGTGGATGACCCTGCCCGCGGAACTTTCTACATGTACACCTTCTACGAAGGCGACCCGCGCGATTGGGCGATTGACGACCGCCTTCATGCCTCGGTTTCCATACCTATGAAAATGGCGCTGACCTTCCTCGTGCTCTTCCATTCATCGCCGCGGATTTAAGCCATTCTTAGCAGAAAAGGTTATTTTGGGTTAAAAAGGCCAACAAATGTGGCAGGTTCTGCGTCTATAAAATGCCGCATAGGCAAGCATGCAGAAAACAGGAGCCATCAAAAACGGACATACATGAGCAGATTAACCCTGATTGCAGCGGTATTCTTCCTTTGGGCCAGCTACGCCAATGCCCAGCCTACCAATGACAATTGTACTACGCCCATTGTGCTGCCGAATGTGGCCAATTACTGCAGCGCGCCGGCGCAGTACACCAATGTAGGCGCTACGCCGTCGGGCTACGGGCCGGCGACGTGCTTCGGCGCGGCCAGCAACGACGTGTGGTTTTCTTTCGTTGCTCAGGCTACCGACGTTACGGTGGTGGTGCGCGGCGCAGCGCAGCAATCTCCGGGTGGCACGCTGCGCAATCCACAAATAGCGCTTTACGCAGGTGCCTGCGGCGGCACCATCAGCCAGCTTGCCTGCCAGAGCTCCACCAACAACACACACATCGCCGAAATGAGTAAAAGCGGCCTGTTTGTCGGCACAACC
Organism: Saprospiraceae bacterium; assembly: GCA_025056735.1. Taxonomy (GTDB): domain Bacteria; phylum Bacteroidota; class Bacteroidia; order Chitinophagales; family Saprospiraceae; genus M3007. The sequence goes on along the minus strand of JANWVR010000110.1, from coordinate 13,235 downwards.
TACCTCATTCGGGTGCAGGGCTTCAACAACTCGATGGGCACATTCCAGCTGTGCATCAACAACTTCAATCCGCCAGCTATACCTACCTCTGATTGTCCGACAGCGGCTTTGCTGTGCGACAAATCGCCCTTTGTCGTCAAAAGCGTAACCGGCGCTGGCAGTAATATCACCGAACTGAACGACGCTTCTTGCTTTTTCGGCGGAGCGCCAAGCAACTACGAGAGCAACTCCACGTGGTTTGTTTGGATTTGCGACCAGCCTGGTACGCTGACCTTTACGCTCACGCCGCTCAGCCCGCCCGACGACTTAGACTTTGTGGTTTATCGCCTGCCCAACGGCGTGGGCAACTGCCAGGGCAAGCAGGTGGTGCGCTGCGTGGCCAGTGGCGATTTCTTCTTCCCGAGCCCTTGCATGGGGCCAACGGGCCTGCGCGCCGGCGAAACGCGCACCAGCATACCCGCGGGCTGTGGCTTCTCTAACCCCACTACCTGGGCCGCGCCGCTTAACATGCAGACGGGCGAGGTATATGCCCTGTGCGTCAACAACTTCACCAGCAGTGGCAACGGCTTTTCCATTGAATTCGGCGGCACGGGCACATTTCTGGGGCCCAAAGCTAACTTTGTTGCCAAACCCTCTGCCATTTGCTTAGGTGCGCCGGTGGAGTTCACGGATGCCTCCTCATTCGCGCTGGGCACCATCACGCGATACAACTGGACCTTTGGCTCCGACGCCACACCTCCTGTCGCTACAGGCCGAGGGCCGCACTCGGTCGTCTTTTCAGAGCCCGGCATACACCCCGTCGTCCTTCAAATCGAAACCAACCTGGGCTGTAAGATTACCACCATTCAAAACGTCCAGGTCTATCCCAAAGTCGAAGTGGATACCGTCATCTCTGCGCCAGACTGCAACGGCGGCACCAACGGCGAAATCACCATCGCCAACATCCAGAAGGGCACGCCGCCCTACCTGTTTAGCTGGAGGGGTGGGCCCTTCACTCCGGATAACACGCTAAAAGGGCTGCCCGTGGGCACGTACAACGTCGTCATTCGGGACGCCAACAATTGCGAGACGGCCCTGAATATTGACGTGCGTGAAAAAGAGTTAACGGTTGTTCCCAACGTTCAAAAACCGTTGTGCACCGGCGACGCCAACGGCGTCATCACGCTTAACGTAACGAATGGCACGCCGCCCTATCTCTTCAACTGGGGCGCTGGCTTTGTGCCCAACAATAGTCAGGGTGGCTTCGCGGCTGGCGTCTATACCGTGCAGGGACTGGATGCTGAACTGTGCAAAGGCACTTTCGTCGTAACCGTTACCGACAACCCGCCGCTGACGCTGCAAATGGACACCACGGACATCAGCTGTTATGGCGCGAACGATGGTGTCGGTATTGCCGTGCCCGGCGGCGGCGTGGGCAACTATACCTACAAGTGGAGCCAGAACAGCACCACGGGCACTGCCGAGCAATTGAGGCCGGGCCAGTACTTCGTTACTGTTACCGATGGCAACGGCTGCACTATTGTGGGCAGCGTCTTTATTCGAGAGCCGGAGCGCATTCGCCTGCAACTCGTCGGTACTACCGACTTGCGCTGCAACGGCCTACCCGAAGGCGTCATCACCGTGTCGGCTCAGGGCGGACGAACGCCCTACGCTTTCTGGGTGGATGGCCGCCGACCAACGCCCTCGCCGCGCTTAGACGGCTTGCCGGCAGGTAACTACTGGGTCAAAGTGCGCGATGGCAGCGGCTGTGTAGACTCTATTTTTGCCATCCTCAACCAGCCGCCGCCCCTCGAGGTGAACGCTCAACCCGAAGAGGTGACGCTGGAACTGGGCTACACCGAACAGGTGCGCACAACTACGGCGCCACCGGGCCGACCCGTTACCTTTGCCTGGACGCCGCCACTGGGTCTCAGCTGCGTCAATTGCCCGGAGCCCACCATCGTTGCCACCCGCAATACCACTTATATCGTCCAGGTAACGGATAAAGACGGCTGTGTAGCCTTCGACTCCGTGCACGTTATCGTCCGCGACGAACGGCCCATTTACGTGCCCAACGTCTTCGCGCCAGACAAGCCGTTTCCCAACAGCCATTTCACGCTCTTCGGAGGCCCAGCCGCCACCCGCATCGAACTGCTGCGCATCTACGACCGCTGGGGCAGCCTCGTCTTCGAAGCGCGCGACATCCCGCTCAACGATCCCTACTTAGGCTGGGACGGACGCTTCCGAGGCAAACCCGTGGACGGCGTGTTCACGTTCTACGCCTTAGTGCGCTTTGTGGACGAACAGCAAGTCCAGTACGATGGCAGCGTTACCGTAGTGCGGTAGCGCTTCGAGACCGCCCTGGCCACCGAGATGCAAAAGCCGGCCGAAACTAGGCTTGCGAATGGAAAACATCTCTACCGTTGAGGGAGCGCATTTGCGCCCCAACGCACCCTGCGGGCAATAAATAGCGGAGTCCGCGCATTTTATCCAAACGCATGGCGAACTCAGTCGCCGTGCAAATGGTTTTTTTCAAAAAAGAAAAAACACTGAAGCCCTATGCTCCCAGAATTTGATATCAACGCCGAGCTACGCCTGCGGCAGCTCACCCAGGACGATTTTCCTGCGCTGGTTGAATACCTAAACGACGAGGATATCTTCCGCAATACGCGCTCTATACCGCACCCATACACGCTGAAGGATGCCCAGGACTTTTGGGAAAAGCTGCGACAGCGCTCCCAGGAAGCGGGCGGAGCGCCGCACCATTGGGTAATCGAGCACCGCGAGCATGGTTTCACAGGCACCATCTCCGTATTTCTCCGCGAGGGTATTGATAGCCATAGCGACGAAATCGGCTATGTAATGGGCCGGCCCTGGCGCGGGCGTGGATACGCCACGGCAGCTGTGAAGGCGTTGACGGCCATGCAGTTCGAGACGCGACCCAACCTGATACGTTTGAGCGCCTGGGTTTATAGCTACAACCCGGCCTCAAAGCGCGTTTTAGAAAAGGCTGGCTATGTCGTCGAAGGCTTTTGCCGCGCCCTACTCCTGAAAAACGGTCAGCCGGTGGATGCCTGGCTGTTGGCCCGCCTGCGAAACGACTAAAGCCGCTAAGGCTTCCGGCTGCGGAATGCAGCGGTGAAATACCACAGCAAAATGGCGCCATTGCCGCCCAGTACGACCCAGAGCAAGGCAGGCGGTAAGCTTTCCGCCTTACCCATTCCAATGCGAGTCGTGTTCCAGGCAAGGTAAAGAAACAGCAGCACGACGACCATCTTAAGCACGCGCAGCAAGCGAACCGCCAACCGATACTGGCGCTCGGCGTTGTCTGGCGTGATGGTTACGGGGTAATTGAGCCAGTGCGGGTGGCGGCTGAGCCAGGTCATTATTCCAAACAGAAGTATGCCCATGCCCACCGGAATGAGCAGCAGGTATTTTGGCCCGTAGGCGTCTACCTCGCCTGCGGCGTTGAAGTGCTGAGGGATGCGTTCAGGTAGGTCGCGGTAGTACGCCAACGGTACAGCCATCAGTAAAACAGCGAAAAAAGTAGCCACGGCCTCTAAAAGCCGGTCTGCCAGCGTCCACTCAAGCGCGATTTTGGGTTGCGGTTGCTTTCGCGTAATTCTACCCATGCTGAGAAACACAGTTAAGGTTGAACAGGTATTTCGGGGGGCGCCTCCTGAGAGGGCTGCGGCGGCGGCTGTCTTTGCGGTAGCCGACCCGCTTCGCGCAGGGCGCGGGTAATGATCCACTCCAACTGCCCATTGACGCTGCGAAACTCATCGGCAGCCCATTTTTCTAAGGCTTCGTAAGTCTCTTCGTCTATGCGCAACACGAAGCTCTTCTTGTTTGCCATAGCAGATGCAAGCTTAAATTACGAAACTGCAGGGAAGGCAGAACAAGGCTCTTCGGCTTCCCTGCAGCTCAAAAAAATTGGCGTCCGGATCAGTGATGCAACGTGCCAGCGTTGAGCACGGGAGTGGCGGCCTTGTCGCTGCACAGCACGACCATCAGATTGCTGACCATGGCAGCCTTGCGCTCCTCGTCTAAATGAACGACCTCCTTTTTCGACAGCTGCTCCAGCGCCATCTCCACCATGCCCACAGCCCCCTCTACAATCTTGCTCCGCGCAGCAATAATGGCGGTAGCCTGCTGGCGCTGCAACATGGCGCCCGCTATCTCCGTGGCATATGCCAGATGGTTGATGCGCGCCTCAATGACCTCAATACCGGCAATCTCCAGCCGGTCGCCGATCTCTCGGGCCAGCTGCTGGTTTACCTCGTCCGAATTAGTGCGCAGCGTTACCACAGCGTCCTCGTCCTCCAGATTGTCGTAACTGTACATGCCTGCCAGCTTGCGCACCGCTGACTCGCTCTGCGTCTTAGCGAACTCATGGTAGTCCTCTACGCCAAAGGCTGCTTTGTAGGTATCGGACACCCGATATACCACGACCGCGCCAATCATGATGGGGTTACCCTGTTTGTCGTTTACCTTGATGACCGGTACATCAAACGTTACCGCTCGCAGCGACACCTTTTTGCGCGTAAAAAAGGGATTGACGAAAAAAAAGCCGCTCTCCTTGACCGAACCCACATAAGCGCCAAATAGGGTCAGCACGCGGCTGCTGTTCGGTTCAACAGCGATAAAGCCCGGCGCAATTAGCAGCAGTGACAGGACCAGTAGCAGGATACCCAACCAAATGGCTTTCATGATAATGAGGCCAATGCCGCCCAGCAGTAAGGCCACAAAAAGAGCTAGCATCGGCCAACCCGAAGCAGGACGAATGGTTTTTTCCATAGCGCAAGTTTTTTAATATTATTTTGATATTGCAAAGATTTTATTCTGACCTCGATTAGTACAATAGCCCACTTTGCTTTTTCGACCAAAGGCGCCGTCTTGAACGACGAATGCCGCGGATGCAAAGACTGCCTTTATTTCCGAGGAAGTGTCCAACCCAGATGGGCGGTCGTAAAGACGAAGGACCTGACTCGGTAAAGAGTGCACGTACCTTTTTGTCGGCACAGCAGTAGTCATTCCCTCTATTTTGCAGTTCTTTGCACGGTATAACCACCACGCGTATTGCCATGCAGCCATCCTCCCATGTAGAAGCGCTCCAGCAGGCCATTCAGGCCGAACGCGCTTTCATTGACCGCCTTTGGGAAACCACCGCTCAGGTCATCGTGGGCCAGAGTCAGATGCTTGAGCGCCTGCTCATCGGCCTGCTCACCAAAGGGCACATTCTTCTGGAGGGCATGCCTGGGCTGGCCAAAACATTGGCCATCAAGACCTTAGCCCAGGCCGTAGATGCCCGCTTCAGCCGCATCCAGTTCACGCCCGACCTGTTGCCTGCCGACGTGCTGGGCACTATGATTTACAACCCTGCTAAGGCCGAATTCACCGTGCGCCAAGGGCCTATCTTCGCTAATTTTGTACTGGCCGACGAAATCAACCGCGCCCCTGCCAAAGTGCAAAGCGCGCTGCTGGAGGCCATGCAAGAGCGGCAGGTAACCATCGGCAACGACACTTTCCGCCTGCCCGAACCCTTCTTAGTACTGGCCACCCAAAACCCCATCGAGCAGGAGGGTACCTATCCGCTGCCCGAAGCGCAGGTAGACCGATTTTTATTAAAAGTTAAAATCGGCTACCCCACCCAGGACGACGAACGGCTCATCGTGCGCCGCTACCTCAACGGTGAAGCGCCCGAAGTGAAAAAAGTCGTCTCTACCGACGCGCTTTTGAAGGCGCGCGAGGCGGTCAAAAAGGTGCTCCTGAGCGAAAAGGTGGAGCAGTACATCTTAGACATCGTCTTTGCCACCCGCGAGCCGGCGCGCTTTGGATTGGCGCCCATGGCGCCGCTCATCAGCTACGGCGCATCGCCTCGGGCCAGTCTGGCGCTGGCGCAGGCCTCGCGCGCGCTGGCGTTCATCCGGGGGCGCGGCTTCACTGCGCCCGACGACGTGCGCGACGTGTGTTTCGACGTACTGCGCCACCGCATCGGCCTGACCTACGAAGCCGAAGCCGAAGGCATCGCCCAGGAGGGCATCATCGAGCGCATCCTCCAAACCGTGCCCATTCCATGACCTCCGCAGAACTGCTCAAAAAGGTGCGCAAGATCGAAATCAAGGCGCGCGGCCTGAGCAGCCACCTGTTCACTGGCGGCTACCACAGCGCCTTCAAAGGGCGCGGCATGTCGTTCAGCGAAGTGCGCCTCTATTACCCGGGCGACGACGTGCGCAACATTGACTGGAACGTAACCGCCCGCGCCGGCGAGCCTTACGTCAAAGTCTTTGAAGAAGAGCGCGAAAACACCGTCATGCTCTTAGTGGACGTCAGCGGCTCAGCCGTTTTTGGCAGCCATAGCCAGTTCAAGGAAGAATATCTGACCGAACTGTGTGCGGTGCTGGCCTTCTCAGCCATCTCGAACAACGATAAGGTGGGCGTCCTGCTCTTTTCCGACCGCGTCGAGCTGTTTATCCCGCCCAAAAAGGGAAAGCAACACATCCTGCGCATCATCCGCGAAATTCTGCTGGCCCGGCCTAAAGGGCGGCGTACCGATATAGGGCTGGCCTTGCGCTTTGTACACAACGTGCTCAAAAAGCGCAGTGTCTGTTTCGTGCTGTCCGACTTTCTGGCCTCGGGCTACGAGGCGCCGCTGCGCATTGTGGCCCGTCGCCACGATTGCATCGGCATCCACTGCTGGGACGTCCTCGAACGCGACCTGCCCGACGTGGGCGTGCTGCGCGTGGCCGACGCCGAAACGGGCGAGCAAATCTGGGTGGACACCACCAGCGGCCAGCTGCGCCGCCAATACCGGCAAACCTTCGAAGCGCACCGCGCCAACACGCAGGCGCTCTTCCGGCGCGCAGGGGCCGACTTCCTTAGCCTGTGCACCGACCAGCCTTACGTGCGCGAATTGCTCCAGTTTTTTGCCCGCAGGTCAAAGGTGGTGGCACATGGGTGAATTTCTAAACACAGCAGCGAACGGGCGTTCCAGCGGGCGGCAGGTAGCCTCCATAGGGTTGAAGATGTGGCTCGGGTGGGTGTTGGGCGGTCTAATGCCTTTAGGGCTGGCGGCGCAAATACGCGCAGTGGCCAGCTTCGACCGCCCAAGCGTAGAGGCCGGCGACACGGCTGTGCTGCGCGTGCAGGTAACGGGCGTGCAGGCGGCGCCGCAGCGCGTCAACCTGGCCGCCTGGCTGCCTCTCCTGACCGCCGACGACATCCGACCGCCCTCGCCCTGGCGACGCGCTGGCGAATACTGGGTACAAACCACTGCCATCGTCCTGCTCGATACGGGCCGCCTGACGCTGCCGCCACTGCCCGTCCTCCTGCAAGTGGGCGACCCAGTGCTGACCAACCCTCTGGAAATCAATGTAACAGCCCCGCGCGTGCCCGCCGACCTGAATGCCATGGCGCCCATTCGCGACATCCGCCGAAGCTCAGCGACCTGGTACGACTATTGGCCAGCAGCCCTGGCTGCCGCCTTAGCCATAGCCGTAGCCCTCTGGTGGCGCCAAAAACGCTGCCGCCCAACCCCGCCGCCGCCAACACCCGAACCTGCACGCCCCTCCGCGCAAGACATTGCCCTGCAAAAATTAGACGCTCTGGCGCGCGAAAAACCCTGGACACAACCCGACCGCATCGGCGAGTACTACGCTGCACTGAGCTGGATTGTACGCGAGTTCTTAGAAAACGAGTACAACTTCCCAGCTTTAGAGCAAACAACGACAGAAATTGCGCGCAGCATAGCAAAAACACCCTTCCCAGTCACCCTCCGCGCCGACCTACAACGACTGCTGGAGCAGGCCGATTGGGTCAAATTTGCCAACGCACAGCCAGAGGCTGAGCGGCATAAACACTGGCTGCAAACGGCGCGGCGCATTTGTAAAACCGACGCTGCGTGAGCAATCCTTTGCCACATCACCATATGACTACAGAGGAGCAACGGCGCCTGCGCGACGCTAACCGTCTTTCTACACCCGGCAAGAGCGCAAGCGCCAGGCGCGATTTTTCCTGACCCGACATGAGTCAGCCATCATGCAGCAATCAAGTGTTGCGCAATAAGAAATAAAAACCGCAGAGAACGCAGCAGGTATCGCCGGAGCAAACCATCCCATCGCGCACAACGTCAATCATTTAAGTCTTCAGCATCCAAATAAAGAGTCATTAGAAACAGCAAAATGCCGTCGTCCGCCGGAATACTGGCGCAAGTCGGCTTGCAGGCTTATCTTTCATCCATAAGTACACCGCAATATGAAAACAGAAAAAATGTCCAGTGCCCTGTGCTTCCTGGCCCTCGCTCTCCTGTTTTTCACGGACGTTCACGCCCAGTATTCCACTATCAACCTGGGTAAGCGAAAGAATGTCGTTTGGAGTCGAAACATCAGCCCTGATAATTTAGGGCATCCCTACACGTATTACTACCCCATTTATTTCCAAAACGACCGCCATCCCAGCTACACCCGTTCAGGAGTGTTTGGCGGAAGACTCAGGCATGAGCTCAACCTCAATCTCCCGGAAGTCGCCGATGATTTCAGGCGGTATAAGCGGGATAAACAGCTGAGCTACGTGCTTTTAGGTGGCGCAGCAACGGCGCTGTTTGCCTGGAGCTATACTTCCGTGGATTACATGGCCAGGACGGATAAAGTAACTACGGGCGCCTTTTTTCGCCCTCCACAGATTCTCTTGCTGGGGGCTTGCGCTGTTTCTTTCGGTGGTTCGATTCACCTGAACCTTCGCGGAGATAAGCACTTGCAGCGCGCCGTCTGGCATCACAATCAGCATTCGCGTTCCGGTGCGAGGGATTGACGAGTGGCTTAAGTCATTCGGCGCCGCCTGCGTCCATTCGCGGGCAAGAAAAACGCTGTTTCTATGCCACCTTTGTCGGGAAAAGACCGTCTTTCAAAGGGTGTACTAAACGGCACGACATGTTCTCAACGATGAAACGACTTTCTGGCGCAGCGCGCTTTCTCGCGGCATATGCCCTCGCTTCAGCGCTCCTCTCGTGCGGCAGCACTCCCTGTCTGTCCTTAGAAGGTACCTGGGAGGCCGAGGAGGGCCACCTTTGGGCCATTCGGCCCGATGGCCAGATGCTCTGGATCACGCGCTTTGGTAGCCAGTTCGACACGGTGCGCCTGACATACCACTACGACTGCTCTCGAACGCCCGCGGCGATAGACCTGCTCGATTTCGACGGAGGCCCCTGGCAGGGCAAAACGCTCTACGGCATTCTGGAGCCCACCAGCGATACTTCCTTTCGTTTTTGCGCGGCTGCCGGCGCTGATGCCTCCGTCCGTCCCGAGTACTTCGACCAGACGGAGACTGTGCGGTTTTTTCGGGAGAGACGCTAAACCCTGCTGGAAAAGCTAAAAGGCCCAGCAGGCGCTGCTGCCACCTGCCGGGCCTTTGTCTGGGCGCATTGCAGCGGTTAGCTTTTAAAAGACTAAGTGCACCATTAGCGTGTAGGTACGCCCGTCGGCGGGCCACACTCCCGGCCCTGGATAGAGCGTGGGGCGCTTATTGAAGTACTGTTTGTTCGTGATGTTGTTTACACTGAAGCGCGTACCCAGTTGGGGCAGTATTTGCCAGGAGAGGTTGAGGTCGAGCAAGCCGTAAGCGGGCACTAAGCCAACGGCGCCCGTGGCGTTGGGCACCACGGTGTTGAGCGGGTCGGCGAAGTTTTCGGCAGTGTAGCTGTACAGCAGCGAGGCAGCGACGGTCTTATAGCGGGCGTTGAGGCCGTTGCGCGTGATCCACTGCGGTACCGACTCGACGCGCTTACCAGCGATGCTGCGGTTTTCGGTAGCGCTAACGCGCACGGAGTCGCCCGAGTATTTGGCATCCATCCAGGCTGTGGCAGTGAAGACGGACAGGTAGAGGTGCTGGCCTACCGGCAGTCCGTACTCGGCGAAGATTTCTAAGCCGTTTGTGGTAGAGTTGCCGATGTTGGTGCGCCACAGGATGACGGTGTCTAAGCGTTCGTTGTAGAGCGAGACGTTGCCGAATCGGCGGTCGTAGCGCAGTTGGAAGGCGCTGACATCCCAGCGGAAGTTTTCGACGCGCCCGCGCCAGCCCAGTTCTAAGTTGTAGCCGTAGGCGTCGCGGATGTTCGGGTCGGTGCGCTCGTAAGGATTGGCCGGGATGACATCCTTGAGCAGCACAGGTCGGTAAGCCTGCGACCAGCCGGCGTATAGATTCTGTGTTTTGCTCAAAGTATAGGACGACGTCAGTCCGAAGAGGGGGAAGTTGCGCTCGATGGTGTTTTCCAATTCAGAGGACGGCAGGTAGACGAGGGTGCCCTCCACGCGCGATTGCCCCAGTTCTACACGAGCGCCGGGCGTTAAGGACCAGCGGCGCGTAATCTGAAACTTGTTCTCTACGAACAGCGCGAGGTTGCGCGTGCGCATCCACAGGTCTCGCCGGAAGCCGTCGGCGTCCACTGAGAGGTCGTAGTCAAATCCGGTAGTGCCGCGCCCCTGCTGGCGGCGGCGCAGGTCGTTGTGGATGTACTGGACGCCCGCCGTCAGTACAGAGCCGACTTGGTTGCCCAGTGCGTATTCGTGCAGCAGGCGCAACTCGACGGTTTGGCTGTGGAAGCCGTCAATGTCCACCTGACGAGGCGAGAACTGACGGGTGGTAGGGTTGATGGTGTCGCGTATGGTGGCCGGGCGGTCGAACAGCACGCTGCGCCGCTCGCCGTAGATGCCCGAGACGGAGCTCATCAGGCGCGTGCGAGCACCCACCTGCCACTCCAACGTCAGCGAGGGCAGGAATATCTCCGGGCTGTAGAAGTTTCGGAAGCGCGTTGCCTGGCGCGGGTTTTCAGCAAACTGCGCATCCGTGAGCGGCCCGGGGATGCGATAGCGATAGTACGAGCGCAAGAACTCCGCCCGTACCGACAGACGATTGGACGGCTCATAGCGAAGAATGACGCCCTGACCGTCGAAGTTGGACTCGCTGTTGTCGCGGTAGCCTTTCGAGCTGCGCTGGCTGTAGAAGGCGTAATATTCCCACGGGCCTTTACGGCCGCCCACGGCGTTGTAGGTGCTGAGCATGCCGAATGAGCCGACGCTGTTGAAGCTCTCGCCTGAAAAGACGCGGGTGGTGTCGGGGCGCTTGATGACATAGTTGATCATGCCGCCAAACTGGGCGCCATACTGCAGGGCGCTCGTGCCGCGGATCAGCTCGATGCGCTCCACCGCCTCAAACGGCAGCGTAAAATGGCTGGCCGGATAGCCGTACAGATCGGAATTGGTCATGATGCCGTTTGTACGGACGTTGAATTCCCAACTCCGGTGCGGGTCTAAGCCGCGCGTGGCAATGTGTAACTGGTTGCCCGTGCCGTCCATGTCGTACACGAACACGCCAGGCACCTTCGCAAACACTTGACGGGCGACCTTCTCGGCAATGTTTGCATTGACGTTAGCTACCGAGATGACCTCGTTCTTTTTGCCCTCCAGCAGATACGTCCCCTGCACCGGCGGCACGTACCAGAGATCGGGCTTGCTTGCGCGCACAGCGACCTCTTGAAGACGCTTCTGTTCTATGGAGTCCTCTCGAACTTGCGCAAATAAAGGTATTAGACTGCTGAGTGACAGCAGCAGTAAGGCTACGAAACACTTTTTCATGGGTTATTAAATTTGTTCGACATACGGTTAAGCGCGGCAAAAATAGAAAGGGTAGCACGACCCATAAGAGCGTCGTGGTCAACATTTTGTTTGGGAACTCTGAAAAAAGCATACCTTTACCATATTTCTTCACATCAAAACGTTACGGTTATGAAAAAGCAACTCATTGGCGCTTTAGTTGGCGGCATTATCCTGTTTTTGTGGCAGTTTCTGTCCTGGTCCATGCTCGGAGTGCACCAGTCGGAATTTAGGCATACGCCCAATCAGGACAGGATTCTGGAGTTTCTGGGCCAGAATTTAGAGGGAGAGGGCACTTACATGCTCCCTGTCCCACCACCGGGTACTCCCATGGATCAGGAGCAGGCGTACATGGCGCCCTACGAGGGCAAACCCTGGGCGCATCTCACCTACCACAAGTCTTGGAGTTCGGCCATGGGCGCCAGTTTGGCGCGCAGTATAGCAGTCAATCTGCTTGCAGCCTGGTTGCTGGTGTGGATACTGATGCAGTTTCAGCAGTTGAATATGCGCACCGCTGTGCAGGGTGCTATTGTCGTGGGCCTCACGGGCTACCTGACCATTGCTTATTTGAACAGCATCTGGTTTGAGACCAGATCTATGGCGTACCTGATCGACGCCGTGACCTCATGGGGTTTGGTCGGGCTGTGGTTGGGCTGGTGGTTGCCTCGTAGGTAGTCGTTCTCAGGTGCTGTGTTGCGATAAAAACGAGGCATCCATCCTTTTGCCGCTTTCAAGTCTGCTGCAATGCGGCCATGACGCTCGTTTCGATGGGGGAAAGAGACCTCTTAGGGTTCCAAGACTGCGGGAGTCTTCTTTACAAAGAGGTCACCTCGCCTGTTAATCCAGGTCATTGTCATTCATCATTGACAAAGCTACTTTTGTCCAAAATTTTATTTGAATCATGAAAAAGATGCCGTTTCTACTCGTAGGGCTATGGGCCCTTTTTTCTGTTTATCCGGCGTTTGGGGTGCGCTTTGAGCGCGGCGAAAGTGTGCGGATTTCACAACCGGTTCACGAGGACATTTACGTCCTGAGCGGTACCATCAGCATTAATGCGCCGGTTTACGGCGACATCTGGTGCGCGGGGGGCACCGTTACCCTTTCCGATACCGTTCAGGGCGATATTGTCTTGATGGGCGGTACGGTCAATGTGCGTGGCTATGTAGCGGAGTCTGTGCGGGCTGCGGGCGGCACGCTTACCCTATCCGGCAGCATTGGTGGTGATTTGCTCGTCATGGGCGGCACCATAACGGTAGAGCGCAGCGCCGTCGTCGCCGGCGATATCGCGGTTGCGGGCGGAGACGTCACCTTGGACGGCGCCGTTCGGGGCGATGTCAAGGCGGCTACCGGCAAGTTGAACCTGAACGGCAGCATTGAAAAAGGTTTGGAGTTCAATGGCGACCAACTACATTTGAACGGCTCCGTGGGCGGCAGTTCGGTATTCGTAGCCAATAAGCTCGTCCTGGGCAACAATGCTGCGCTGAGCGGGAATGTCCGCTATTGGACCTCTGGCGGAGAAGTGGACTTCGGCAATGCGCTGCGCGAGGGCGCCACAGCGACCTTTGACACCTCGCTCAAACAGCGTTTCGAGCGGCCGGATTACAAGTTTCT
>JANWVR010000080.1 GCA_025056735.1 Saprospiraceae bacterium | reverse complement strand
GGGCTATCGAACCAGGCGGAGTCCACCGAGAGGTTGTTTTCCTGCACGGCGCGCAGCGGTACTAAGTTGACGTTCAGCGAAGTATCCTGGAAGTTTTGCAGGTCGGTCTGGTTGACCTGGAAGTCGCTTACGATGTAGGCGATGTGGTTTTCGGCTTTGCCCGAGCGCAGGGCCTGTTGCTGGCGCAGGAGCACCTTAGAGACGGCTCTTGAGGCGGGGCCGATGCGGATTTCTTCAATGCGCGCTAAGGCATCCTCCTGACTGATGAGGCGCTGGTCGCGGCCTTCAAAGTCCGCTGTAAGGATCTGGAACTGGTCGGCAGCGCCGTAGGCTTTTACGATTTCCCGGGCGCGCTGTTTGGCCAATTCTACCAATGGGGCATCTTCGCTGAGGGCGGCCATGCTGAAAGAGTTGTCCACGTAAACCGACACGGCGCGCTGGCCCTGCCTGACGTTGGACGATCGCGGCAGGAAGGGCTGGGCGAAGGCTAAGACCAGAAAAAGAAGCGCCAGGCAGCGCATCAGCAGCACCAAGAGGTTGCGCAGGCGCTGGCGGCTGTTGGTTACCTCCTTGACCTCCTGCAGGAAGCGCACGTGCGAGAAATAGACCTTCTTAAAGCGCCGGAAATAGAATAAATGAATGATGATGGGTATGGCGATGAGCGCCGCAGCGGCCAGAAAGCCAGGGAAGACAAACTGCATGAGCGTTCTGTGTTTAGAAGCGGGCGACAAAGGTACGCGCTCCGGGCAAAGACCGCTATCGCCCAAAAATCTTTACATTTGGCGCATGAAAAAGTATTTACTCCTGCTTCCGCTGATGGCCCTATCCCAAATGCCCGCGTGGGCCACGCACATCGTAGGCGGCGAGATCACGTATCGCTGTCTGGGCAACGACCAGTACGAGATCAATCTGACGGTGTATCGCGACTGCTTCAATGGCGTGCCCTGGTTCGACAACCCGGCGTCCATCGGCGTTTACGATGCGCAATGGAACCTCGTGCGCAACCTGTTTGTGTCGTGGAACCCTGCAGCGCACGACACCTTGCCGGTGGCGTTGGACAACCCGTGCCTGGTGGTGCCGCCCAACGTGTGTGTGCACCGGAGCACCTATCGGGCCATTACTACCTTGCCCTTCCGGCCCGGCGGCTACACGTTGGTTTACCAGCGCTGCTGCCGCAATAAGCTCATCCGAAACCTGCCCAACCCGCTCAATACAGGCATTTCCATCATCGCCACGCTCTCGGAAGCGACGCTGCTGCAGTGCAACAACAGCGCGGTGTTCAATAAATGGCCGCCGGTGGCCATCTGCGTGAATGAGCCTATAAACTTTGACCACTCGGCAACCGACCGCGATGGCGACTCGTTGGTGTACCGCCTGTGCACACCGCTCAATGGGCCGGACTCGCTCAACCCCCAGCCCTCGCCGCCGCTTAAAGGACCGTATCCGGAAGTGGTGTGGCTGCCGCCTTACAACTTGGGCAACGTGCTGGGCGGCGACCCATTGGCCATACACCCCGCCACGGGCTTCATGACCGGCATCCCGAACACGATCGGCAACTTCGTCGTAGGCGTATGCGTGGACGAATACCGCAACGGCGCGCTCATTTCCACCACCCGACGCGATTTTCAGTACAACGTAGCTGAATGCGGCTACCCCACCGCCGCCTTTGCCGAGGTAGGCGGCGCCTGCGAGAACGAAGTCGTGCGTTTCATCAACCAGAGCAACTTCCCCAGCGTGCGCTGGTACTTCGACTGGCCCAACGACCTGACGAAGACTACCACGGTCTATTCGCCCACGTACCAGTTTCCCGACACAGGCACTTACACGATTGCGCTGATTGTAGGGCCCGGACTGCCCTGCGCCGACACGGCTTTCCAGACCATCCGCGTGGGAGCGTTCAGCATTGACGCCGCCATGAAAGTCGAGTTTCCGCAGTGCAACAACGACGGCTTAGTCATTCGGGCGACCGACCAGAGCAAGGACACCCTCTACGGCGTGCGCAGCTGGTCGTGGCAGCTGACGGGCGCGGGCGGCTTTTCGCTGCAGTCGTCGGCGCAAAACCCGACGTTTGTCGTCAAGCGGCCCGGCAACTACCAGCTGCGGCTGATCGCCCTTTCGGAAGGCGGCTGCCGCGATACCGCCCTGTTCACCTTCAACGCGCCCATCCCCATCGTAGATAGTCTGCGGCGAGAGCTGACCATCTGCCCGGGCGACTCCGTACGGCTCAACCGCGGCGGCATCCCAACCTACACCTATCAGTGGTCGCCTGCCAGCACGCTCTCAGACCCCACTGCCGCCTCGCCGTGGGCCTTTCCCAAAACCAATACAACCTACCGCGTTACCATCACCAACGCCTTCTGCACCTACGAAGGCCTCGTCACGGTCAACGTCTTCGACGTGCAGGACTTCACCGTAACAGCCGACCCGGAGGTCATCTACTTGGGCGGCCAATCGCAATTGCAAGCGTCCTACGGCGGCACCGGAACCCTCACCTGGACGCCTACCACGGGGCTGAGCAACCCCAACATCCCCAACCCGATAGCTAAGCCCAACGGGACAACCACCTACGTAGCGCGCCTGCGCCTCGACGGCGGCTGCACCCTGACGCGCGAAATCACCATCACCGTGCTCTTCCCGCGCTGCGACGAACCGTTTGTGTTCTTCCCCACCGGCTTCTCGCCCAACGGCGACAACCAAAACGACGTGCTGCGCTTAGAAAGCCGATTCGTGGAAGAAGTTTACTGGGCCATCTACAACCGCTGGGGCCAGAAGCTCTTCGAAACCAACGACCCCGAAGGCTTCTGGGACGGCACCTTCCAGGGCAAGCCGCAACCGGTAGAAACCTACGGCTACTACCTGCGCGTGCGCTGCCCGGGCGGCACGGTTACGGAGAAAAAGGGCAACGTGATGCTGCTGCGCTAACAGGCTATAAACATATCACCTCCTTGAGACGAAGGGCTCTCCCTGAACGAATTGGACGGCGCCCTCTGTGCGGCGCGCTATTCGCGATTGGTGCGCTGCCAGGTGTTGCTCCGAATGCCGCGCGCCCACTTGAAAAAGCCGTCTATCAGAGCAACGTTCATAGCCAGAAAGTAGGCGATATTCTGCAGCCACCGGTTGGGGCGCAGCGAGAAGCGGTTTTGCAAAAAATACCACCCGAACGCCAGACCCGCTCCAACCAGCATTCCTATAAAAATAAGCCGATAAAAAAGGTCGAAAAAGGCCAGATAGCCCGCCGAAAGGAACAAAAAAGCGATGAAAAAGCCGCCAAACCAGCGCAGCACTTTGTGCGAAAAAAAGCCAAAGCCCAACCGCGTAATGGGCAGCGCGGCCCAACGCCAGAAGCGCGCCAGATTCTGAAAGCTGCCCGCAGCAATGCGCTTTTTGCGCCGGTACTCGTCGCTCATGCGATGCGTAGCCACTTCATAGCAGACAGCCTCTAAGTCGTTGATGGCCCGATAACCGCGCTCTAAAGCGCGAAAGACCAGCCAGAAATCGTCCACCAACGAGCGCGGCGGGATGGGCTCAAACAGGTCGGCGCGCAGAGCGTAACAGCCTCCGAAAGGGCCCATCATCTGGCCCCAGGCGAGGCTTTCCCAGTGCTTGAGGCGCACCTCGGCGCTCAGGTATTGCTGCTCACTATGGCTGATGCCTTTCGGGCGCAGACCCTTGCCGCGAAGGTGCGTATCTACGGCGCCGATGCGATCGTCCTTGAAATGACGCGCCAGCCGATAGAGCGTTTGCGGCTCCAGCATGACGCTGGCGTCGGTGAGCACGAAGAGATGGCGCAGCGCCGGCTTTCCAGCGTAGAGGCGCTCGAAGTCGGCCTTCGCCAGCGCCGCTAAGTCGTTGATAACCGGAGGCTTGCCGCGCCGCTCCTGAAAGAGCGAAAAGTGCGCGTGCAAAAGCGGGAAATGAATATCGAAGGCCTGCGCCACCAGGTCATTGGTGCGATCAGTGGAGCCATCAGAGCCTACGTAAATGCGCAGTTTTTCAGGCGGGTACTCCTGCTGGGTCAGGCTGTACAATTTTTCGCCGATGACGCGCTCTTCGTTGTGAGCGGCCATGAGCACCGACACCACCGGCAGGTCGGGGTCGTTGGGCAGGTACTGCGCATGCTGAAAGCGCCTGCCGCGCGCCAGCAGCCACATCAGAAGGGGGTAGAGGAGATAGGTGTATGCCAGCGCCGACGCGCTTACCCAGAAGATGACCTGCGCTATTTGCTGCATGGGGCAAAGGTAGGTGGGCCAAACAAGTTTGGCGGGTACTGGGCCAAACAAGTTTGGCGGGTACTGGGGCCAAACAAGTTTGGCGGGTACTGGGGCCAAACAAGTTTGGCCATTACTGGGCCGAACAAGTTTGGCGGTTACAGGAGGCGTAGGGCGGCCCGGACAATGTCTTCGATGCGTTGCAGGTGGGGCTGTTCGCGATGTACCTGGTTGAGCGCTTTTTGCGCTGCAATGCGCTGGTAGCCTAAGGCCATCAGAGCGGCCAAGGCTTCCTCGCGCATGGGTTGGTCGGCGGCAGGCAGCGAGAGGGCGCCAGTGGCTTCGGGCGCTTCTTTGGTCAGGCGGTCTTTGAGGTCTAAGATGATTTGCTTCGACGCCTTCG
The DNA here is from genome assembly GCA_025056735.1 of Saprospiraceae bacterium. GTDB lineage: Bacteria > Bacteroidota > Bacteroidia > Chitinophagales > Saprospiraceae > M3007. Next base: position 16,524 of record JANWVR010000080.1, on the reverse strand, counting down.
GACCAATGCCTTTGGCGCGCTGCAACACGTGGGCCTGCTCGCCAATGATGGCCGCGCGGATTTCGTCCACGCTCATGGCCGATAGCAACAACAGCGCCGACGTGGGCCCTACGCCTGTAACGCTGATGAGCTGCACAAAGAGGTTGCGCTCGGCCTCTGTAGCAAAGCCATACAACGTGTGCGCGTCTTCGGTAACGTGAAAATGTGTGTAAACGACGGCTTCGTCGCGCCCCTGCAAGGCCGTGTAAGTGCTGAGCGGAATGTGAACGCGAAAGCCAATGCCGCCGACCTCCACGATGAGGTAAGAGGCAGTTCGGTGCGCAATGCGGCCCTTCAAATATGCGTACATGCGAATGGCGTTTTAGCGCTTCCGTCATTGCTGACCCAGCGGCCAACAGCAGCCCCACGGCCGGGAAAGCGCGTTTTATCGTTCTGATTTTTAGCAATTTAGCGATGAAACGACATCGAAGTCATTTCATCGCTAAACAAGCGCTTTTGCAGCGCAAAGAAAGGCCGCTTTTGGCAATTGTTAGCGGACGATAGCCACCGGCATATTCGGGTCATAACCGCCTTTGATGACCGGGCTCTGGCGGTTGCCCGTGTAGGCGCGCACATGCTCGTAGACGAAGTCGTGCAGCTCCTGGACGCTCACAATTTTATCGCGGTTTTTGTCGGCTTCGCCCTTCAGGCCGCGGATGAGAAAGTGGCTGAACACGCCCTGGCGCAGGCCGGCGGACTCCAGCGAAGTCTCATCGGCCTTAGACGACATGAGCAGTGCCGTGCCGGAGACGGCCTTAGAAAGCGCCTGATAGTATTGGGTCAGCCCCGTCTCGCCCGTGCCGGAGCGCATGGCAATGAGGCTGCCGGAGTGGCAGGCGTCGGCGATGATCAGCTTGTAGCGCGCCTTGCTCTTATTGAACATGGCGGCAATTTCATCGTGGCTGATTTTGTTGTTATAGCCGTCGAAGTCAATAGGCAGGAAGGAGCCGTTGAGGCCGTGGCCGGAGAAGTAGAAGATGACTAAGTCGTTCTCATTGACTTTGTCGAAGACTTCCTGCAAGGTTCCGAGCACGCTAAGGCGGGTAGCGTCTTCGTCAATGAGGATGCGTACCTGTTCGTCGGGCAGGGCGCCGCCCTCGTAGCTTTTCAGGAAGGCATAGAAGCGGTAGGCATCGTCATCGGTGTACCGCAAGGCAGGCATGTGGTCGTAGGCGGCCACGCCCACGACGACAGCCCAGACTTTGATTTGTGTCGTGTTCGGCGGAGTGGGAGCGGGCAGCGAAACGACGGGTTTCGTCTCGGCAGGCGGTTGTTTGCCCACGTATTCGCCGGCACGCCAGTAGCCGACTACTTCTGTGCCGTCCTTGAGGTAGAGCGTGCCCTTGCCCGAATAGGCGCCCTCGGCCCATTCGCCGCGGTAGTAATCGCCGTTGGCATACAGACACGTGCCTATGCCGTGCGGCTGACCGTTGAGGAATTCACCTGTGTACTTGGCCGAGCCTTCGCGATAGACGTAGGTGCCTTTGCCGTTTTCGCAATCGCCCTCAATGCAGCCGACGCGGTCGCTCTCAATAAGGCCGGAGCCTATGAACTCGCCCTCGCGCCATTGGCCAGTTTCCTGTTTGCCGTTGGCGTAGGTGCGCGTCCCTTGGCCGTGCGGATAGTTTTCCTTAAACTCGCCTGAATAGCGGCTGCTGTCGGCAAAATAAAAGGTGCCCTGGCCGTTGAACTTACCGTTGACGAATTCGCCCTCGTACTTGCTGCCATCCGGGTAGGCAAAGATGCCGAAACCGTTCTTGCAGTCGCCTTTGAGGCAGCCCGATTGAATGTTGGTGCCGTCGTCTTGCCGTTCCTCTTTTTTCCGGACGATGTATTCCTCCAGGATATTGCCGTTTTCATCTACGGGTTTGCCGCGCTTCCACAGGCCCGTGCGCTTGGTGCCGTCGGCGTAGGTCTTGGTGCCGCGACCGTCTGGATAGCGGTGCTTCCATTCGCCACTGTACTTGCTGCCGTCGGTGTAGTAGCACACGCCGATGCCGTGGATCTCGCCGTCCTTGAAATCGCCAACGTACTTGGCACCAGAGGGGTAGATATAGGTACCGCGGCCATTGATGCAGTCGCCTTGCACGCATTGAGCTTGCAAGCTGACGCCCAAAGTCGCCACAAAGAGCAGAAAAAGCGTTATTCGCTTCATATTGCTGTTGGGTAGAGTCGGTTTGGTAACGATGAATTTTTACACCTTTTTTAAACCTATTGGTGCGCAAATTATTGCGCAGGTAACCGCTACTTTCGCTGCCTGTTCATTTTTGCATAAAAAAATTTGATGGTGAAAAAACAACTTTTGCTTCTGCTTGCCCTGCTGCCGGTCGCCTTTTCGGCCTTTTCTCAAAAAAAGATAGCCTACCGCCTCTACGACGCGCGCGGGCGGGCGGTGTCTTATGAAAAAATGCTCAAAACCCTTAGCCGTCAAGACATTGTGCTCTTCGGAGAATACCACAACAACCCCATTGCGCACTGGCTTCAGCTGGAACTAACCCAAGACCTGCACGCGCTGCGCCCCCTGACGCTGGGCGCCGAAATGTTTGAAACGGACAACCAGGAGGCCCTCAATAAATACCTGCGAGGAGAAATTGACGAACGAGGTCTGGATTCGCTGGCCCGCCTTTGGCGCAATTACAAAACGGACTACGCGCCGGTGGTGCGCTTTGCCAAAAGCAAAAATTTGCCCTTCATAGCCACTAACATTCCGCGCAAGTACGCCTCCATGGTGTCGCGCGGTGGCTTTGAAGTGTTGGATACCCTAACCGCCCGCGAAAAAGCCCTCATGGCCCCATTGCCTGTACCCTATGACCCCAACCTGCCGGGTTACAAAAATATGCTGACCATGTTCGGCGACCACGCCAACGAAAACTTCCCTAAAGCCCAGGCCATTAAAGACGCCACTATGGCGCATTTTATCCTGCAAAACTTCGCGCCCGGACGGCTCTTTCTCCACCTTAACGGCGCCTATCACTCCGATAACTACGAAGGCATCTTGTGGTACCTGCGCCGCCAACAGCCCAGCCTGCGCTATGCAACCATCTCTACCGTACAACAGGCCGACGTAACACGCCTGTTGCCCGAACACCGCCGACGGGCAGACTTTATCCTCTGCGTGGACGAAGATATGACGACGACGTATTGAGCCAAGGAGATGCAAACTCGCCCGATCGCCAGATCAGTTCTCCTGAACCGTCTGACAGGCCAAGTGCAATGCCAATCACCCACGCATGCGAAAGTCGCAAGGCATGTTAGCAAAGCCTACCTCCACAACTTCCTGTATCTGCCGCCCCCCAAGAACTCGAGCAACCCGACATCCCTAAGCCCCTGAAGCTGTTGCCTGATCTTGTCTGTAATGTGCTGATTTTCCGGGTATTTGCCTCGTAGAATACCCTCAAAGGCATACACATCACTCAGGGTGAAGACTTGTCCCGGGATCGCATTCACGCATTTGAAAACCTCCAGTCGCCACCCCGTCAGGGCTTGTTCGATGCGCACGGCGGAAATATCCAGCACGTCCGGGCTTTCCTCGGGCGCCTGCCTGTCCAGAAGAATCTGCGCCAACTCTCCAGGCTCCGGCAATTTGCTCAGTATTTCCCTTGCAGTCTCCAAATGGGCTTTATCCACGCTTCCCGTTCGCTCATCTGCCAGTAAACGCTCAAAATCTGCCGCTATTTGCGCCACAACCTCGGGCTCGCTGACGTATAGGCCGTATTCAAAATTGGAAAAAAGCCCTCCGTGAGTCAAATTAGCAGAAGTAACGACTGCTTCTGCATCGTCAGACAGGTATATTTTGGCGTGTAACTTCGGAAAACTCCGGACTGTCCCGCGATTGTCGAGAATGGTTTCTAAAGCAGAAAGGTCTATACTGCCGCAAAAGATGCTCTTCAGCTGGAAATTGGTTACTAAGCAAATGGCCGATGTACTCCTTTTTGCCTGCAGCATGGCTTCACAGCCCTCTTGCTTGACGAAAGGGGCGGCAATTTTAATAGAGGTTTTCGCACTCCCAACAAGGCGAAGAAACTCATCGCGCCAAGGGTTGGAAAGGATTTTCATGGCAATGCCTGTGGCGATTTATGGTTAATGCTGCGGCTTACTGGATTTTCTATGTAGTTAAGAAAGAGGGCTCTATGTTCAGATAGGCCGGGCTTTGACTGAGCAGAAAATGCTCTCTTGCGCCTATCTCCCGACCATCAAAGATATGCACCCGGAGAAAACCGAAATGGGCCTTTGGGGATAAGACTACCCGAAGACAGGCTGATCGCCAGATATTCTTTACCGGCTATTGACGCCTCTGCAGATGACATCATAACATTAAGCATATAACCATCCGCCCTGGCCGAACGTGCTAAGCCATTGGCTTTTACCTATTTATAAATATCCAACTCGGCCAGCGCCATCCAGTTTCACATCAACACCACTAAGTGTGAGAAACCCGCGCAGTATCTTCTGAAAATTTTTTTACAAAAATCCTTGCACAGGTTTCCATAAAAGGAAACCTTTGCAGCGTCAAAAATATTTCTTCATCAGAAAAAAGATATAGTATGAACAAAAGTCCTTCTTTTTTCGCAACTCCACCCCCCAAAAATTTTCAAATTCAAAAAAATTATGCTGATGATTAAAATTCTGCTTTTAGAGGAAGCCGCGTCCTTCGTGAGAAGCCTCGACAAAGACGCTCAGAGACGAGTCCTCAGGGTGATGGACCGCGTGCGTTCCTCGCAGGTGAAAGACCCGAGGCTCTTCAAAAAACTGGACAGGGAACACGACATCTGGGAATTTCGCATCCGGGTGGGTAACATGCATTATCGGCTGTTGGCTTTCTGGGATGCAAGCACAGCACAGGACACATTGGTCATCGCTACGCACGGGTTTATCAAGAAAACATCCAAAATCCCGAGAAAAGAAATTGAGAAAGCTTACAAAATAAAGAAAAAATACCTTGAAATGAAGTGATATTAAATTTATTATATTTCTTGAGTCCAATTTTTTGATAGATTAAAGAGTTATTTGATAAAATTTTATAATTTTAATATTTATTTACCATTTATTTGTTATTTTGTATTTTGTATTTGGTATTTGTTAATTAAATTTCTAAAAAGTTGTATTAACTATTAAGACATGAATCTGACTTCACTAGAGTCTTTAAAAGACGACCTCCTCGGTCCCGTTGGCTCCCCCGAGCGTGACCAGTACGAGTGGGAGTTGAAGATGGAAATTTTGGGCGATTTAATTCGGCAGCTGAGGCTCGAAAGGAACTTGACGCAAGCCGAATTGGGCGCCCTGCTTGGTGTGCAGAAGGCTCAGGTCTCGAAGCTGGAAAACAACGCCACCAACGTTTCGATGGGCACTTTGCTTTCGGTGCTTAAAGCGTTGAATGCTAAGGCCTACCTGAAGGTGGAACTTCCGGGCAACGAATTCGCCATTGCCACTACTCAATAAATGTGGGTGCGTCCCTTGCCCTCCCGTGCATGGAGGGCAAGGGCGTTTCCCGTGGCATTGCTTCCCGGCAATTTGCCTGTATGCTTGCGATAGGGAGGCAGGTTTTTAGAGAGAGTCCGGTAGAGGAGGGCTTTGCCCAAGGGCTTCAGGTAGCCCTGTTTGCCCCAAAAAAACAAGCGGGCCTTCCGCCGCAAGGAGGGCGCCAGCCCGCTTTTGACATACGGAAATTAGATGGTCAGCCCGTCTTACGAGCGCGCGGCGGCGTAGTGCTGGGCTACGGCGTCCCAGTTCACTACGTTCCACCAGGCTTCTACGTAGTCGGGCCGGCGGTTTTGGTAATGCAGGTAGTAAGCGTGCTCCCACACGTCGAGGCCGAGGATGGGTTTGCCAGGCTTTTCGGCCACATCCATGAGGGGATTGTCCTGGTTTGGAGTGCTGGTAATGAACAGGTTGCCATCGGCATCCAAGCACAGCCAGGCCCAGCCAGAGCCAAAGCGACCGATGGCCGCTGCGGCAAATTGCTTTTTGAACTCGTCGAACGAGCCGAAGGTGCGTTCAATGGCCGCCGCCAGCTCGCCCGAGGGCTGACCGCCACCGTTGGGCGACATGATGTTCCAGAAAAAGGTATGGTTCCAGTGGCCGCCGCCATTGTTGCGCACCGCTGGAGAGAGCTGGGACACGTGGGCGAGCAGTTCCTCTAAGGATTTGCTTTCGTGTTCCGTGCCTTGAATGGCGGCATTGAGATTGTTCACGTAAGCAGCGTGGTGCTTGCCGTGATGGATTTCCATGGTGCGCGTGTCCACGTATGGTTCCAGCGCATTGTGCGGGTAGGGCAGGTCGGGAAGTGTAAAAGCCATAGAGCAAAAAGGTTTTTTCGTAAACGTATGATAGCCTCAAAACACCTGCCACTCAGGATGGTTTAGGAAAGTCACAAAAGTTTAACGCCCGGCATTCCTTTGAATACCGGGCGTCTTGATCTGACTAACGTTTGTTTGCCTGCATCGTCCCTTTTGAAAAAAGTGCTGCTCCAGAACGATACGAAAAAGCGAACGCTGCAACTTGTTGTTACCTGATGGCTGTAGTTTTCACGGTTTTGGTCGGGTACTTTCGCGCATGAAGGGCTTTTCAAAAAAGTGGGGGGCAAGGCAATAAGATGTAATGCGGTCTTTGTGATGCCCGATACAAAAGTGCAGGCACGGGCGTGTCTGGCTATCCGTGCAAACACGCGATTTTAAAATCAGGGAAAACCCTGAATGGGCTATCGGGATTTCACGGGTACCGTAATCAAGGTGCTGACACCCTGGCCTTTGGCGGTTTGCACGCTCATTTCGCCGTGGATGAACTGGACGCGCTGACGCAAGTTGTCAGTACCCATGCCTTTGGTAATTTTAGCCGGGTCGAAGCCGACACCGTTGTCCTCTACTAAGATGGCGATGTCGTCGCCGTTTCGGGTGAGTTGCACAAGGATCTCGGTCGCCTGTGCGTGTTTGATGCTGTTTTGAAGGAGTTCCTGGATGATGCGATAGCAGTTGAGGGCCACGGTGTGGTCTAAGTCGCCGAAGTCGCCGAAGTGCTGGAAATCTAAGGTTGGGCCGTTTGGTGTTCGGAATCGGATAACCAGGTCGTGCAGTGCCTTGACTAATCCGAAGCGGCTAAGGGAGCTGGGCTGCAGGTTGTGGGCGATCTGGCGCGTTTCGGCGATGGTTTCGGTCAGGAGTTCTTTTATTTTGCGAAAATCTTCGTCGTTGGCCAGTTGGGGCGCCAGGTTGGGCAGTCCTTCTAAGCGCATGCGGATGGCGGCCAGCATGCCTCCGACGCTGTCGTGCAGGTCGTGGGCAATGCGTTTGCGTTCGCTCTCCTGGCCTTCGAGCATGCTTTGCATGGACTCGATGCGCAAGGCGTCCTCGAGTTGCCGGATGGTTTGCTGGTTGATTTGCTCGCGTTGTTCGGCGATGACGCGGCTGGTTTTGAGACGATGCCAGTAGTCGCGGATCATGAAAAACATGGCGATAATAGCAGCGGCGAAGAAGAGCGAGATGGCGTAGAAAAAGTTGCGCTGTTGTTGTTTGGCTTCCTCTATGGCCTCTATTTCGCGGCTTAGTTTTTCTACTTTTTGGGTTTGCTCATGCGCGCCATACTGGACGGCCAATCGCATCGAACCGGCGATGCGGTCTCTTTGTAAAATGGTGTCCGTCAGATGGATATACCGTTGGGCATACTGCAGCGCCAGGTCGAGGCTATCCAAGGCCTGGTAAACCGAAGAGAGGCGCCGATACAGGTCGCCACGCATCTCATGTTCTTGGGGGCTGCAGGCCTGTTCGGCGCGTTTAAAGGCACGCAAGGCCATGTGGTAGTCTTTGGCCAGCAGATTGAGGTAGCCAATCTTGTATTCCGCCTCGAGGGCGCGATAACGGAGGTTGCTTTGATGGGCCAGATCGCGCGCTCGGAAAGCCAATGAGATGGCCTCTTGATAATTTTTAGCGTCTCTCAGATAATCGGCCTCTTGCATAAGGGCCGCGATGAGCAGGAGGGTATCGCCTAAGGCTATGCCGCGCTCTCGAAAGGTACGTCGTAAGGCGGTAGCCTGGGCAGTGTCGCCGCGCATCTGATGCACACGGGCCATTTGGGCCAGCACGAGCGCTTCGGAACGCTTATCGCCCGTTTTTTTAAAGTATTGGAGGGCCTCCTGTTGCATGGCAACCGCTTCGTCGGCCATGCCGCGCTCGGGTAGCCGCGTGGCCAGTTCGCCACGCACGCGATAGTAGGCTAAAGAGTCACCCGCTTTTTGAAAAAGGTCTGCGCTTCGGGCCAGGTATTGAAAAGCAGAGTCGCGGTTGAGCGCCTCCTGCTCCCGATAAAGCGCCCATTTGTACCAACCAAAGGCTTGCTTTCTGAGGTTGCGCTCTCGGATGCCATCGCTGATGAGGGCCTGTAACTCTTCAAAGGTCAAAGGCTTGTCAAACAGGCCATAATCCTGAGCCTGCGACAGCAGCGGCCAGCACAGGCTGCTGATGCAGATGCTCCAAACAGCCAGCAGACCGCGCGAGCTGAGAGCAAAGGCGCCAACGAGAACAGAGAAACACGCGCATACCGATCGGTCCATCGCAGCCATTCTAAGGCTCTTTGTCGTCCAGTAGTTTCCAAAAGATGGCCGCTTTCACTAAGCCGGCCGTGTTTCGAGCGCCCAATTTGGCCAGCAGGGCCGCACGGTGGCTCTCCACTGTTTTTTCCGATAGAAATAACTGTGCTGCAATTTCCTGCGTGGTGCGTTCGTCCACAATGAGCTGGAGCACTTCGCGCTCACGGCGACTAATCTTAGGCGGCTCTTTGGGCGTGCCGCTTTTGCGATCGCGCATGAGACTCTGCATCATGGTGTCTGTAACTTCCTTCGAGAAGTACGTCTTACCCTGCGAGAGCATCCGAATGGCATGGCACAACTCGGCGCGTCCGGTATTTTTCAGCACATAGCCCTGGGCGCCATGCCCAAGCATGGCGCTGATGTAGCTCTCGTCGTTGTGCATCGAGAGCGCCAGGATTTTGACCGATGGGCACTGCTCGCGCAGCTGCTTACACACGTCTAAACCCGAGCGGTCAGGCAGGTTGATGTCCAACAGCAACACGTCGGGTTTTGCTTCAGGTACGCGCTGGAGTGTCTCCGCCGCATTGCGCGCATAGCCACATACTTCAAAATCCCCCTCGCCGCTCAGCAGGCTCTCTAAGCCCTCGGCAAACATGGCATGGTCGTCAGCAATGAAAATACGAATCACCGTCGCCCCCTTTTTTGATGAAACGATAGCCCAAACACCCAGCAAAGGTACCTCAAGGCAACTACAAAGCGTTTGGTAAACGCGCGTTAAAACCCCGCCAAAGGCTGCCTATCTTTGCCGCCCCTTTTGGGCACTTCTACGCTATGCGAGACAAACTTGAAGCGATTCGCGACAAATACCTGCATTTAGAAGAGCAGTTAGCCGACCCCAGTGTGGCTGCTGATGCCGAACGCTCCCGAAAGATAAACAAGGAATACAAAAAACTGCAGCCCATTGTAAACGCTTACGAACGCTACGACCGGGCGTTGGCCCAACGCGACAGCGCGCGCGAAATGCTGGCCGCCGAGACCGACCCCGAACTGCGTCAAATGGCCCGCGAAGAAATCGAGGCCTTAGAGGCCCAAATAGAAGCCCTTGAGGCCGAAATGAAAGAACTGCTCGTCCCGCGCGACCCCGAAGACGAAAAGGACGTCATTTTTGAAATTCGCTCCGGCACGGGCGGCGACGAGGCCGCTCTCTTTGCGGGCGACCTCTATCGCATGTATATGCGCTACTTCCAGCGCCAAGGCTGGGAAGTGGAGGTTGTGGACGAAAGCCCGGGCACCGTGGGCGGCTTTTCTAAAATCGTCTTAGAAGTGCGCGGGGATAATGTGTATAGCAAGCTCAAATTTGAGTCGGGTATCCACCGCGTACAGCGCGTGCCCGAAACCGAAGCCAAAGGGCGCGTCCACACGTCAGCAGCCTCTGTGGCCGTGCTGCCTATTCTGGAGCCAGAGGAGATCAATATCCGCAAGGAAGACCTGCGCCGCGATGTGTTCCGCTCCAGCGGCGCTGGGGGCCAGCACGTCAACCGCACCGAGTCGGGCGTGCGCTACACCCACCTGCCCACGGGTTTAGTGGCTGAAAGCACCGAGAGCCGCTCGCAGCATAAAAACAGCGAAATCGCGCTGGGGCGCCTGTTGCAACAACTTCGCGAAATGCAAATCCAGCAGCAGCAATCCGCCTTAGCATCGCAGCGCCGCAGCTTAGTCGGCTCAGGCGACCGCTCTGAAAAAATCCGCACCTACAACTGGCCTCAAAACCGCGTTACCGACCACCGTTTGGAGGGCGATCAAAAGAATTTCAACTTAGATAAAATCATCGAGGGCGAACTCGACGAACTCATTGAAGCCCTCACCTTAGCCGATAACGCGGCCAAATTGCAGGCCGAAACGGTTTAAAGGCATTCAGCCACCTGGCGCCAATGTGCGGCTTCGGGCAAAGGCGCCTCTAAAAACAACGGCTCGCGGCGCACCGGATGCTCTAAGCGCAACGATCGGCTGTGCAGCCCAATGACGCCCTCCGGCAAGGGCGCTGGCGCTCCGTACTTGAGGTCGCCCAAAATGGGGCACCCCACCGCCGACAACTGCGCGCGTATCTGATGCGGACGGCCCGTGTAGGGATGCACTTCCAGCAAATGCACATCGCCGAATTGACCCAACCAACGGTAGTGCAGCACGGCCTCCTGCGCACCCGGCTTGCCTGCGCCTGCGACAAAGACGCGATTTTGCGCCTCATCCTTGAAAAGCCAGTGGCGCAACTCGCCCTCCACCGCCGGCGGCATCGCCAACACCAAAGCAAGATACGTCTTTTCCACTCGCCGCTCGCGAAAGGCTGCAGTCAGCCGGCTCAGTGCCTTGTCGGTGCGGGCAAAGAGCGTCAGGCCACTTACCGGGCGATCCAACCGGTGCACCGGATGCAGAAACACCGCTCCGGGCTTTGCGTACTTTTCGCGCAGGTACGCCTTGCCCCAGTCGGTCAGCGTGGCGTCGCCCGTGCGGTCGCCCTGAACCAGCCAACCTGCCGGCTTGTTGAGCGCCAGCAAATGATTGTCCTCGTAAATGACGATGTCTGCCATAACCATCGGCTATTCGCCCTGCCCAAACGACACCTTCATCTTCGATGCTTTAGTGCACGGCAAAATAGACGCCGAAGGTCTGCACTTTGAGCCAATCCTCGAAGACGTGGAGGCGCTTAATCGCCGCGCCTTCGCCGGGGAATTGCAGGTAACGAAACTCAGCTACCACGCCTTTGCCCACCTGACGCACCGCTACCGGCTCTTAGACGCCGGCAGTGCGTTGGGCTTTGGCTGCGGCCCACTGCTCATTGCCCGCAGCCCTCTGAGCGATACGGAAATCAACGCCGGCCTAATCGCTATTCCAGGCCAATTCACCACAGCCAACTTCCTGCTCAGCATGGCCTACCCCAACGCCCGCAACAAAATAGAAATGCTCTTCTCCGATATCGAAGACGCGGTGCTGCGCGGCGATGCAACGGCTGGCCTGATTATCCACGAGAACCGCTTCACCTATGCACAAAAAGGCCTCATCTGCCTGACCGACCTCGGCGCCTGGTGGGAGCGCCAGACCGGCCTACCCATCCCGCTGGGCGGCATCGCCGTACGCCGCGACCTGCCTGACGAGGTGAAACAGCGCATCAACCGGGCCCTGCGCCGCAGCGTCGAGTACGCCTTAGCACATCCCGACGCTCCCATGCCCTACGTTCGCGAACACGCCCAGGCCATGGAAGACGAGGTTATGCGCGCCCACATCCGCCTCTACGTCAATGACTTCTCTCGAGACCTCGGCGCCGCCGGACGCCAGGCCGTGACGGAAATGTTCCGCATGGCCTACAAGGTCGGCGCTATCCCACACTACGAAAAGGATTTTTTTATAAATTAAAGAAAAAATCTATGTTTTGGCATGATTTTCGCCGCCCCTCAAGCGTGTGTGTAAGTATTGTTTTTTAGAATTGGAAAATTCGGGGCGCGTGAAAAGTCACGCGCTTTTTTATTTGTAACTGATTGGCAAACGGCCAGAATGTGGTGTCTTATCAACACCTTACCCGCTCCACAAAAGTCTTTTCAATCGGACATTTCATACCCTCGACAAGCCTTCTATCCGGCGCCAGGCGCTTATTCATGATGGGATGGAAGGGTCGTTTTGCCCTGTTCCACCCGCTCAAACGGGCGGTTACCGGATGTTCGATGTGCCTACCTCAACGGAACAACAACCCTTGAGGGAAGCGCTACTACGCCTCCTCTGCGCAGGTTCTATTTATCATATTTATCAAAAGCTTTTGCTGCGAGCGCGAGATGGAATCCCCCCTGCGAAAGTATCTGCGTGCAATACCGACGGCATTACCTTTCGGCCCCAAAACCGCATCAAGCGGCGGGCGTTCTAAGGGTTATGGATGTTTATTTGCTTTTAATTGGCGATGAAATTCTGCTGGGCCAGGTGGTGGACACCAATTCGGCCTGGCTGGGTCAACAATTGGCGCTGCACGGCTATCGCGTAGCGGGCAAGATGGCCGTACCCGATGCGCGCGCCGATATTCTGGAGGCCTTAGACCTGGCCGCCGGACGCGCCCAAATCGTCATTACGACCGGGGGCTTAGGCCCGACGAAAGACGACATCACGCGGGGAGCGCTGGCCGAATACTTTGGGTCGGCGCTGGCCTTCCACCAGGAGACCTACGACCGCATTGCCGCCTACTTTGCGCGTATTGGCAAGCCCTTACCCGAAAGCGCGCGCCTACAGGCCACCCTGCCCGAAAAGGCCACACTCCTGACCAACAAGGTGGGGAGCGCGCCCGGCATGTGGTTTGAGCGCGACGGAAAGGTCTTCGTCTCGTTGCCCGGCGTGCCCTTTGAGATGCAGTATCTGATGACCGAAGAGGTGTTGCCGCGCCTGCGCGAACGCTTCCCCGGCAGGCCCCTCGCCCACCGCACGCTGCGTACCGCCGGCGAGGGTGAAAGCACGATCGCTAAACGTTTAGAAGCCTTCGAAGAGGCCCTACCGCCACACATCCGACTGGCGTACCTGCCCTCGCTGGGCCAGGTGCGTCTGCGCCTGACCGGCGCTTGGCCACACGCCGACCTGCCGCCCGACGCCGACGAACGCTTGCACACCGAAGTGGAAGAGTATGCCCATCGGCTGCGCGCCCTGCTGCCCGACTTAGTCTATGGCGCTGAAGAAGACACCTTAGAGCAGGTCGTAGGCCGCCTGCTGCAGGAACGCGGTCTGATATTCGGCAGCGCCGAAAGCTGCACGGGCGGCTACGTGGCGCACCTCATCACCTCGGTAGCCGGCTCCTCTAAATACTTTGCCGGCAGTGTCATCGCCTACTCTAACGATCTGAAAATAAAACTACTCGGCGTCCGCGCCGAGACGCTGAAGCGCTTTGGCGCCGTCAGCGAAGAAACTGTGCGCGAGATGGTCGCCGGCGCACTCGATACCCTGGGTGTGGATGTGGCCCTGTCCGTCTCTGGCATCGCTGGCCCGGGCGGCGGCACACCTGAAAAACCTGTGGGCACGGTCTGGTTGGCCGTAGGCGACCGAACGCGCATCGTTGCCCAAAAGCACGTCTTTGCTCGAGACCGAATCAAAAACATCCAATTAGCCGCTATCTTTGGCCTCAATACGGTGCGCAAATTCCTCCTGAACGCCCTCTGACGCCCGCCTACTTCATCCATGCAGCCCATTATTCGCCTGAGCAACGCCAACATCTGCCAGCAAGACGGCCGCGTCGTGCTGGAAAACATCAACCTCACCATCGGCCCCGGAGAGTTCACTTACCTCATCGGCAAAACCGGCAGCGGCAAAACTACCCTGCTCAAAACCCTATACGCTGCCCTCCCCCTCACCCAGGGCAAAGGTGAAGTCGCCGGCTTCGACCTGAACGACATCACGCGCCGAAACGTCCACCTGTTGCGCCGGAAACTGGGCATTGTTTTTCAAGACTTCACTCTGCTCACCGACCGCAACGTGGAGGAAAACCTCCTCTTTGTGCTGCGCGCCACCGGCTGGACAGACCCTATCGAAATGAACCAGCGCGTGCAGGAAGTGCTCGAAGGCGTGCAACTTACCGACAAACGCCACGCTATGCCCTTCGAACTGTCGGGCGGCGAACAGCAGCGCATCGTGCTGGCACGCGCCCTGCTCAACCGGCCCGTTCTGCTCATCGCCGACGAGCCTACCGGCAACTTGGACCCTGAGACCAGCGACGACGTGCTGCTCCTGATGCGAAATCTGGCCAAAACCTACAACACCGCCGTCCTGTGCGCCACCCACGACTACCGCATCCTGCAGAACTTCCCGGCCCGCATCATCCGCATCCGAAACGGCAAACTCATTGAAGACGACGGCTCGGCAGCGCAATAAATCGCCGCCATGAGCCGCTGCAGAAGGGCATACAACTCAATGAAAATGCGTTTTTTGTCTTATCTGACCAGACTACTCTGGCCGGCGCTACGGCTCAAAGAAGCCCACGCTGGAGCCGACCCACTCTTTGCCCACATTGTAGCGCACGCCCACCATTTCGCCCTTGCTCATGCGGATGAGGTTGTTTACCAAGCGCGGGCGCTCCCAGTCTTTGGCCCACAGCACCATCATGCGAATTTCGCATTTGGCGGGCTCATTCGGGTCGAGCGTCTGAATGCACGGAGCGTACGGTTTTTTGCGCTGCAAAATGTAGTCTGACGGATTGGAAACCGCGGCGATGTCTTCGGGCGTAACGTTGATTTTCACCCCCTGACCGGAGAAGGAGAACAGCGGCTTAAGTACCCAGTTTTCCAAGTCGTCCGGAATGCGCTCTAAGGCGCCGAGGAAGTGAGTTTCGGGCACGAAGGGCGATTTCAAGAAGGGCAGCGTGTGCTTGGAGATGCGGAAAAACCAGTTAGGGTGGCCCACCCATTCCGCATTTACTTCGGTGAGCAAATCCCACTCGCGCGGCAGGTCGGCGCGGCGGTCGAGTTCGTCGAAAATGATGCGGTTGTAAATGCGCTCGATGGCCACGCGACGGCCCTGGTCGTCTATGTAGTAGAGGTCGCGCCCTTCGCGTTTCACCTGCGAAAGACACAGCACCTTGATGCCCAGGCACTTGCGCGTGCCCCAGAAATCAATGCGCGTGTTTTGCTTTTCGGGTTCGACTTCGAGCAGCACCACGTTTTCGGGTCGGGAGTCGCCCACGATGATGTTGCGCAGGAGCTCCAAATAGCTCTGAGCATCTAAGCCGCTAAAGAGGTGATGGTAATCGGGCGGGATGTCGAAGTGTCTGCGATAGGCGTTGGCCAGCAGATGTTGATAAAAGTAGAGCGACGGGAAGCCCTGCATTTCAATGAGTTGCGGAACAAGTTCGCCGTCTTCGCCGCGGCAAATCCCGAAGTCGAGTTGCAGAAAAATGGTGTGTTCGTCTTCGTTGGGCACGCGCAGGTGCGAGGGTATGGCAGCCTCGCTTTGCTGGCGGAAATCAGGGTGCGTAATGACGTTCAGGATATCCTCAACGCCTTGCAGCAGTTTGGCTTTCATGGCTTTGGGTATGAAAACAGGCGTTTCGCAGACGCGGAAACTGACCGGTTCGCCAAACTCAGTGTCCATCGTTTGCAGCAGGGCCTGATATTTTTCAGGGGTAAAGGCAGCATTAAAGCGTTGGCGTAATTCAGCGTGCATACGGGTGTTTTTTTATGAAAAGCAGGCGGTTGCCGGCCGTCGAGGGTGCTAACCGTTGCGCAATAATACGCCTGAGGCCGCAAATGGACAGAAAGCAATTCTGGCAGCATGCACTCGCCAGCGCTGGCGAGGTTCTGCCCCTCCGAAAACTATTCCTCCTCCGCACCAGTGAAGTTCCGCCTCGCCAGTACGGAGGAGTTTTCACGTAAAGACAGCAAAGAGGGGCCGACCAGGCATGCGAAAGCCTTGTGCGCTTTCCCGAAGCATTCCCTCACCGAACAACCGCCACCTTGCGCACAGCCCGATAGCCATCAGCAAACAGAACTTCGGCCGCATAAACACCTGCGGGCAAAGCCGCTGGAAGGTCAAAACAACGCGAAGAAGCAGTCACTTTTTCCGATAAAACCAGTCGCCCATCCACACTCCACAGGTGGAGCCAGTGTAACCTGGGATGACCCTAAGAATCTAGGCGGAAAGTTTTTGTCCGCCTTTTTCACGCCACCTCGTAGTACCCCTAACTTGGCCGTATTTAGCGGTCATGACTAGAAGCACGAATTTGTGTTTTATCCTCTTGCAATGGTTCGTAAAGAATTAGGCTGCGATTTTTCCAAGGTTATACAGATTTCGGATTTCGGGATGATTTTTTGTGGGGTTCGGGAACTTAGCGAACACGTCAAAAATTCGGTTGATCATTAGTTCATTGAAATACTGGGTTTTAACGTCGGCCATCGAGAACGGCCCCCTCTGGCTTTTGTCCTTGGACAGGTGGTGGACGGCTTTGGCAACGGATA
>JANWVR010000058.1 GCA_025056735.1 Saprospiraceae bacterium | reverse complement strand
CGCCGCGTGGTGCCGCCTGAGACGGAACCATACCTCCCGCGCCAGATTTGGGCCGGCATCATTGCCGAAGAGTTGCAAAAACCGCTGCTCGTCGGCGTTGACCTCAAACAGACGTACGACCCCGTCACTCGCCGCTTGGAGGCACAGGTGGTCGTAACGCCCAAACAAGACTTGTCCGGCGACCACCGCCTGACGGTGCTCATCACGCAAGACAGCATCGTAGACTACCAGAAAGTCAACCTTGTAACTGAGCCCAACTACTTGCATCGGCACGTGCTGCGCAGTGTGCTCACGTCGGCCACCGGCGACGCCCTGCCCACCCTTCAGGCAGGTAAGCCCATAGAGCGCTCGTTCGCCCTGACACTCCCTGCCGACTGGGTAGCTCGCCATTGCAGCGTGGTGGCCTTCGTCCACCGTGGAGGCGTTCCAAATAAAGAGGTCTTACAGGCTGCCGAAAAACACATTCAACTCTAATGTCGCACCTTTGCGCCGGCTTTTAACCCGATAAAATTTTCCTCTTCATTTATGTTTCGACTGACGGAAGAACACGAAGCGGTGCGCGAAGCGGCGCGCCAGTTTGCTCAAAACGAACTTAAACCTGGTGTCATCGAGCGCGATAGTAAAATGCTCTACCCTCGTGAGCAGGTGCGCAAAATGGCTGAACTGGGTTTTATGGGCATGATGACCTCGCCCGAATACGGCGGCGGCGGCATGGATACGCTTTCCTACGTCATTGCCATGGAGGAAATCAGCAAGGTGGACAGCTCCTGCTCGGTGATTATGTCGGTAAACAACTCTTTAGTCTGCTGGGGTTTAGAAAAGTATGGCACAGAAGAGCAGAAGCGCCGCTACCTCACGAAGCTGGCTACGGGCGAATGGATTGGCTCCTTCTGCCTTTCTGAGCCTGAGGCGGGTTCCGACGCCACCAGCCAGCGCACCACCGCCGTGGACATGGGCGACTATTACTTGCTGAACGGTACCAAGAACTGGATTACTAACGGCGGCACATCACAGGTGCATTTAGTGATGGCCCAAACCGACCCGGAAAAGAAGCACCGCGGCATCAACGCCCTCATCGTGGAGACCTCCTGGCCCGGCGTCGTCGTGGGTGCTAAAGAAGACAAACTGGGCATTCGCGCCTCCGATACGCATACCATTATGTATAATGACGTGAAGGTGCCCAAGGAAAACCGCATTGGCGAGGAGGGCTTTGGCTTCAAATTTGCCATGAATACCCTCAATGGAGGCCGCATCGGCATTGCCGCCCAGGCGCTGGGTATTGCTGCCGGTGCATACGAGTTGGCCGTCGAATACGCCAAACAGCGCCAGGCTTTTGGCAAACCCATTGCCCAGCATCAGGCCATCGCCTTCAAACTGGCCGACATGGCTACTGAGATTGAAGCAGCTCGCCTCATGGTTTATCGCGCGGCGTACCTCAAAGACCAAGGCCGCGACTTCGCCCAAGCCGCTGCTATGGCCAAACTCTTCGCCTCTGAAGTAGCCATGCGCCACACCGTAGAGGCGGTGCAAATACACGGCGGATACGGTTACGTAAAGGAATACCACGTAGAGCGCTTGATGCGCGACGCCAAAATCACGCAGATTTACGAGGGCACCTCCGAGGTGCAGCGCATCGTCATCTCGCGCAACGTACTCAATGGCGAATTATACCTGCCTTTCTAATACGATGCCGTCTGGCCATGGAAGCGTGCGCGCTTCGTCCGAGGTAGTTTTCCACAGGTACGCTTTCAATTGCTGCAAAGTCTGCTCCACTTGGCTGCGCGGGATGCCCAGTGTGAAAGCAGCCGCAGCTTCGCTATAATTTTCGTGAAGGATTTCAATACCTGTACGCTTGCAGGCGCTCGTCCATTCGGGCAGCAGGGCGTAGGCTATCTCGGCGCGTACCTCGGCAAAAACCGTGCGTTCTACTGTGGGTGCGTTGCGCAGAGCCTCTGCTGCGCTCTCGCGGTAGGCCTGCAGGAGCCCTGAAGTTCCTAAGAGTGTGCCGCCGAAATAGCGTACAACGACGACCACGACGTTGGTCAGCCCAGCCGCGTCAATCTGCCCTAAGATGGGCCGCCCGGCAGTACCTGAGGGTTCGCCGTCGTCGTTGGCGCGAAAACGCTGGCCCTCTACCCCCAGACGCCAGGCAAAACAATGGTGGTTTGCCTTAGGGTGCTCCTTGCGAAGCATCGCTACGTGCGCCAGCGCCGCCTCTTCTGTTTCAACGGGAAAGGCATAGGCTAAGAACTTGCTGCCCCGATCTTTGTATTCGCTCGTGCCCGGTTCAGCCAGCGTGCGGTAAACGTCGGCCATAGCAAAGAAAGGCCGTGCTCTATGTAAGGAAGCCGCCCTTCGAGGGAATTATGCCGGTAGTTGTACTAAGTTTCGATAGGCGCCAGATACTAACTTATCTCGCACAGCGGAGAACGCTTCCAGCGTCAGGCGGATATCCTCGTCGGTGTGCACGGCGGTGGGTATCAGGCGCAAGATGACCATATCCTTGGGCACGACCGGATAGATCACCACGGAGCAGAAGATGCCATAGTTTTCGCGCATGTCGCGCACCAATGCGGTGGTTTCTTCGATGGCGCCATACATGTACACGGGTGTTACACAAGTATTCGTGTCTCCCAGGTCGAAGCCGCGTTCGCGCAGACCGTTTTGCAGGGCGTGTACGTTTTTCCACAGGCGTTCGCGCAGCTCCGGGCGCGTTTTGAGCAGTTCGAAGCGTTTCAACGCGCCTTCGACGATAGGCATGGGCAGTGACTTGGCAAAGATCTGCGAACGCATGTTATAGCGCAGGTATCGGATGATGTCCTTCGGCCCGGCCACAAAGGCGCCGATGAGGGCCATGCTCTTGGCAAAGGTGCTGAAGTAGAGGTCTACCTCGTCGGTAACGCCTTGTTCTTCTGCAGTGCCGGCGCCCGTTTTGCCCAGCATGCCGAATCCGTGGGCGTCATCAATAAGCAAGCGGAAATCGTACTGCTCTTTGAGGGCGACGATTTCACGCAGTTTGCCTTGGTCGCCACGCATGCCGAAGACGCCTTCGGTGATGACTAAGATGCCGCCGCCAGTCTCCTGGGTGATTTTTTGGGCGCGCTCCAAGTTTTTATGCAGACTGGCGATGTCGTTGTGGGCGAAAGCAAAGCGCTTGCCCAGATGCATGCGCACGGCGTCCACGATGCAGGCGTGGCTTTCGGAGTCATAGACCACCACGTCGCGGCGCGACAGCAGCGCATCAATGACCGACAGGATGCCCTGATAACCATAGTTGAGCAAGTAGCCCGCTTCCTTGCCTACAAAATGGGCCAGCGCTGTTTCCAATTCCTGGTGACGCTTCGTCTCGCCGCTCATCATGCGGGCGCCCATAGGGTAGGCTAATCCCCAGCGGGCGGCGCTTTCGGCGTCGGCCTGCCGCACCTCGGGGTGGTTGGCTAAGCCCAGATAATTGTTGATGCTCCAGCAAATGACCTCCTTGCCTCGGAAGTACATTCGGTTGCCCAATTCTCCCTCCAGTTGTGGGAACATGTAGTAGCCCTCGGCCATGTCGGCATACTTGCCCAAGGGTCCGGCTTGTTGTAAAATGCGTGCAAATAAGTCCATAACGTGTAAAAACAATGCGCAAAGGTAAGACGGACGCTGATTGCGTCAGGCTTTAATACGCTGAGGCGCTATATTTATCGAGACGAGCGTCTCTTCATCCGATGCTTCGTCTAAGAAGCCCTGGCTACGCATCCAGTCGTCATCGAAGACCTTCGAGACGTACTTGCTGCCGTGATCGGCAAAAAGCAAAACCACCACATCATCAGGCGTTAGTTGTCCTTTTATCTGGTGAAGGCATTGCAACACGGCCCCGCTGGAATAGCCAGCCAGGATGCCTTCTCGGCGCGCTAATTCGCGCGTGCGCAGGGCACCGTCTTTATCGGTAACCTTGATGAAGCGATCAATGAGTTCAAAGTCTACATTGCCAGGGATAAAATTCTTGCCCGTACCTTCAATGTGGTAAGGCCCGATTTCGCTCTCGTCGAAAATGCCCGTTTCGTGATACTTTTTCAGCACTGAGCCATAGGCGTCAACGGCCACAATGCGCACATTAGGATTTTGCTCGCGCAGGTAGCGCCCTGTGCCGCACAGAGTGCCGCCCGTGCTGGTACTGCCAATAAGCCAGGTCACTTTGCCGTTGGTTTCCTCCCAGATTTCCGGCCCGGTGCCCAAATAGTGCGCCTCCGAATTATCCAGGTTGAAATTCTGGTTGGCATAGAAGGCGCCTGGAATCTCGCGCGCCAGTTGCTCAGCGCGGCGCACGTAGGAATTAGGGTCGTCGTGGCGCGCATCTTTGGGGCACAAAATGACTTCTGCGCCCATGGCTCGCAGGTTGTTTAGCTTGTCCTTTGAGATCTTATCGGTTACTGTCAGCACGCAACGGTAGCCTTTCCACGCACATACCATAGCAAGGCTGAAACCGGTGTTGCCGCTGGTAGCATCCACCACGGTGCCGCCCGGTTGCAGGCGGCCCAGCTGTTCAGCGCGCTCGATGATGTGCAAGGCGATGCGGTCTTTGGCGCTCAAACCCGGATTGAACGACTCCAACTTAGCATACACCTGGGCGGGGATGTCGGTTACCGTCTTATGCAAACGCACTAATGGGGTTTTGCCGATGGTTTCTAAAATGTTGCTGTAAACCATGTTTTGATGACAAATTAGAGCAAAAGGATGAATAAGCCGCTGCTGCCAAAATGGCCTCGCTACTAGAGTAAACTTAGTATAGTACAGGTTAAGCAGCGGATGTTACGACGTCCTGAAAAAAATCAGACGTCCACCCTAAAATCGGCCTTATCTATCTGGGAAAGCTTGCCGGCGCCGCCGACGGGTAGGATTTAAGGCAAAGGTAGAGGAGAATTCGTTAGATAGACAAAGGCGGCCAACGAGAAAAAATTGCTGTACAGACCTTAAAAGAGAAGTGGATCGCCGTATTGTAAGTATTTAGAGGAGGCAATTCAAGGCGTGTAGCCGGGTGGCCTCTCAAAACTGGCGTGTATGCCCGTACTTTGCGGCCCATTTCAACAACGCCTTCTCTCTTCATCCATGAACCACATTCTGCTAAAGTCTTTGGCTGGTTTTTTTCCCTTGCTGCTGCTCATCGCTGCTGACCATGCGATTGTGCGCTGGCCCAACGGTACCGAGCACGATTTTGGTCAGGTGCACTTAGATCGCACTGTCGAACATCGCTTTATTTTTGAAAACATTGCCAGCGAGCCTATCGCCTTGGAAACTGTCCGTACTGAATGCGGCTGCACAGCAGCCGACTGGCCCGAAGAACCTATTGCACCCGGCCAACGCGGTGAAGTGCGCATTGAATTTCATGCCGACCGCAGTGGCGCCTTTCGCAAAAAAGTCAAAGTCTATTTCGACCGTCAGCGCCGCGCGGAAATCCTATGGATAAGTGGAGTGGTGAACTGAAACGGAAGGAACGAAAGGCGAAAAAAGAGGCGTTAGAAATTTCTTTAAAACGGCCAGTTCCTGCGCTCTGTTGACCGAACTCAGGATTCATCTCTTCGTGCACCGATCTGCAAACCTCTGACAACAGGCAACCGCCCTTGCTGACCTGGCGTCAATGGGCAGTTGCTACCTGTGCTCCGACAAGCCAAGAAGACCGCCAACTAAAAGTCTATTCTACCTGCTTTCTGAAAATGACGAGAAGAAACCTCCTCTTTGCGACGGTTTTAAGCGTTTCTTTGCTGTCTCTGTACGCATTCACTCTCCCTGAGCCTCCCGCCGGCTGGCAGGCGCGACCGGGCGCCTGGCTGCAAAATCTCGGTGACTTTCGAGTATGGGCTTCAGCAGATACCTTTCCCCCGCTGAGCGACCGTAAGGATAATTTCATGAACCCGTCTAAACGCAATCCCATTGACCTGCAAGACCCCAAAGTAATCGAGAAGAAGGTAGAATACGACCCTGTTACCGACCGCTACATTGTTTTTGAAAAGATTGGCGAGGAATATTTCCGTACGCCTTCGTACATGACGTTTGAGGAGTACCTGCGCTGGCGCGAACGGCAACAACGCGAGGAGCACTTCAACCGGATGTTGGGCGTCAGCACCCCCGGCAGCCGAAAATCGAGTACCGAAGACCCCGCAGCCAAATTTGATGTCAAGACCAGCTTAGTGGAGCGCCTCTTCGGCGGCACTAACGTAGATATCAAACCCCAAGGCAACATCAACCTGCGCTTCGAATACCAGTACCAGAAGGTGCAGAACCCCATCTTGACCCTGCGCCAGCAGCGCATCGGCAACTTCAATTTTGACATGGACATTAACATGAGTGCTGCAGGCCAAGTGGGTGAAAAACTGAAGATAAATTTCAATTTTAATAACCGTGCGGTCTTTGATTTCGACAACCAGATGAAAATCCACTACGACCCCAAGGGCTTTTCGGAAGACGAGATCATTCAGAACATTGAGGCCGGCAACGTTTCCCTCCCTTTGCGCTCCAATCTGATTCAGGGCGTGCAGAACCTGTTTGGCTTCAAGACGGGCCTGAAGTTTGGCCACCTGAACGTAACCCTGCTGGCCGCTCAGCAGCGTTCGCGGCAGAACAACCTGACCCTGCAAGGGGGATCGCAGGTGCAGCAGTTTGTTAAGCCAGTGGACGATTACGACGAAAACCGCCACTTCTTAGTTAGTCAGTGGAATCGCGACCAGTTTGAGCCGACGCTCTCTTGCCTGCCTGTGCCGCAGTCGCTGTTCAATATCACTCGAATGGAAGTGTGGCTAACCAACGTCACGCGCGTGCCCGATAACACGCGCGACATTGTCGCCCTCATGGATTTGGGCGAGCCGCGTCCTTACTTAGACGGCTCAGCCCCCGACCGCCCTGATTTTTCGCTGCCCGCCCCACCTGCACGCGATATTAAAGGCCAGCCGCTGCCTACCAACGAGAATAACCGCCTTTATTCAGAAATCCTGCGTTTGGTGGCCCAAGACTCTACTGTTCGATTCTCGGAAAAAATTGTCGCCCGCCTGCGCAGCGACCTGGGTCTGCAACAAGTGCGCGACTTTGAGAAAGTGCGCGGACGCCTGCTATCGCCCAACGAATTCACGTACAACGAGCAACTGGGCTTTCTGAGCATCAACACAAACGTGCAGCCCGACCAAGTAGTCGCTATCGCGGTAGAATACACCTACAACGGCCAGCCCTACAAAATCGGCGAGTTCAGTAGCGAAGTGCCCAACACCGATACCTTTAGCCAGAACGTGCTCTTCCTCAAAATGCTCAAGAGCACTACGGCCAACGTGCGCTATCCCATCTGGGACCTGATGATGAAAAACGTGTACTCTGTGGGCGCCGTCAATGTGGACCCGCAAGAGTTCCGCTTTGACATTTTCTATGAAGACCCGGGCAAGGGCCAGCGGCGCTTCCTGAATGCTGACGACATCCCGCCAGGCGTGGCCGGCGTGCCGTTGTTGCAAATTTTTAAAATGGACAGCCTCAACCTGCAAGGCGACCCTGGCCCCGACGGCATCTTTGACTTCGTGCCCGGCCTGACCATCAACCTGCGCAACGGGCGCATCATGTTCCCAGTACTTGAACCTTTCGGCGAACATTTAGCCCGCAAACTGCGGGCCGCTGGCGCGACGGAAGAAGTCATTAAAAAGTACGCCTATCCGCAACTGTACGACTCGACCCTCTTCCGCGCACGAGAGTTCCAGCAATTGAACCGCTTCACCCTGCGCGGCTCGTATAAATCCTCGACCTCTTCCGAAATCTCGCTCGGCACCTTCAACCTGCCCCGCGGCTCGGTGCGCGTCAGCGCCGGCGGACGGCAACTCATAGAAGGGCAAGACTATGTGGTGGACTACAATATCGGCAAGGTTCGCATCCTCAACGAGTCCATCCTACAATCAGGCCAGCCCGTCAATGTCAGCTTTGAGGACAACGCGCTGTTCAGCTTCCAGAACCGCTCCATGTTTGGCGCCCGGTTCGATTATACGATTGGTAAAGATATCAACATCGGCGCCACGTATATGAACCTCTTCGAGCGCCCGCTCATCCAAAAAGTCAACTTTGGCGATGATCCCATCAATAACCGCATGTATGGGCTCGATTTCAACGTCTCTAAAGAAGTGCCCTGGATAACGCGGCTTATTGACAAAATCCCCCTTATTGACACCAAGGCACCCTCTACTATCACAGCGCAGGCTGAGGTGGCCCTGTTGCAGCCCGGCCACAACCGCGCCATTAACGTGGGCGACGACCGAGGCGGCGTGGTCTATATTGACGACTTTGAGGGCAGTACGGCCAACCTCCCATTGGCCAACCCAGCCAACAGCTGGGTCATTGCCTCAGTGCCGCAGGGTGACCCAGTACTTTTCCCAGAAGCTGACTTAACTGACAACCTCGCCTTAGGCGCTAACCGCGCCCGCCTGTCGTGGTACATCGCCGACCCCAGCGCTCGCGATGCTGTGGACGGTACTAACCCCTATACGCGCATCATTCAATTCCAGGACATATTCCCCAATCGCCAGCTGACGCCATTGGAGGTTTCGGCTCTGCGCCCTTTAGACGTTACTATCTTCCCGCGCGAGCGAGGTCCCTACAACTTCGAGTTGCCCGACGGATATCCGGGCATCTCGAAGGGCCTGACCGTCCGAGGCGAATTGGACGAACCCGAAACCCGCTGGGCCGGCTTCATGCGCGGCTTGTTTACGGTAGACTTCGAAGCTGCCAATATCGAGTTCATTGAATTCTGGATGCTCAATCCTTACATGGACAAGGGGGATGGGTCAAACATCTCTAAGGACGGCGACATGTATATTGACCTTGGCAATGTGTCGGAAGACATCATGCGCGACGGCCGTCAGTTCTTTGAGAATGCGTTACCCACTGGCCCGGGTGTCGGCAGCACGGCCAACTCCACCTGGGGGCGCGTACCCGTACTGCCGCCTGTGGTAAATGCTTTTGACAACGATCCGGCCAAGCGCCCACTGCAAGACTTGGGCTTAGACGGCTTAGACAACGACGGCGAACGAGAATTCTTTGCCGACTGGCTCAACATCATCCAGAATTCGGCCCTATCGCCCAACGCCAAAGCAGCCATTCTGGCCGACCCTGCCAACGATGACTTCCGATTCTTCCGAGACCCCCTCTACGAAGATACTAAACCCGGACTGCTGGAACGCTACAAAAGCTTCAATAGCCAGCAGGGCAACTCACCCGTCAATGAAACGGTTAACCTTAATCCTTCGGCGACCAATTTCCCTGACGCTGAAGACCTCAACCGCGACAACTCGCTCAACGAAACCGAGGCCTACTTCCGCTACAAAATCCCGCTCAAGAAGCGCACTATCACTTTCAGCGATGGCGTGCAAATGCAGGTTATAGACACCGAACACCCTGAACTGCGCGACCTGATTACCGACACGGTGGTCTTCGACCGCGACGGCGCGCGTTTTGTGTGGTACCGCTTCAAACTGCCGCTCGACCACCCGCGCCGCCAGACCATCAATGGCATCCAGGACTTCCGCTCCATCCGCTTCGTGCGCATGTTCTGGAAGGGCTTTACCGAGCGTACCACCTTTCGCTTCGCTACCCTCGAACTGGGCCGCAACCAGTGGCGCCGCTATACATTACCGTTGCCCAATAAAGACCCTGACCAACCCGGTGGCGTCTGCGACGTAGGCCCACCGACCAACTTCGACGTCAACGCCGTCAGCATCGAGCAAAACGCCGCCCGAACACCTTTCAACTACACTATCCCGCCCGGCATCTCGCGCCAGCAGTCCGTCGGCGCCTTCCCAGACATTTTGCAAAACGAGCAGGCCCTCTCCATGAACATGTGCGACCTGAGCTTCTGCGATGCGCGCGCTGTGTTCAAAATCCTCAACATGGACCTGCGGCAGTTCGACCGCATCAAGATGTTCGCCCACGCCGAAGGGCGCGGGGGCGATAAAATAGACAGCACCCACCTGAGCATTTTCATTCGCTTGGGCTCCGACTTCGTCAGCAACTACTACGAATACGAACTCCCGCTAACACCTTCCGACGAAACGCGCCTGAACGGCAATCCCGAAAGCCGCGAGTATAAATTAGAGGTCTGGCGACCGGAAAACAACTTTGACATCCCGCTGCGCCTGCTCACCGAAATCAAAAAACAACGCAACGCCACTCCGAACTGGGATGTAGGCACGCCCTTTGTCGGCGCCGACCCTGATGAACCGCGCGCCCGCGTGAAGGTGGTGGGTAACCCCAACCTCGGCTACGTCCGAGGCGTCATGGTGGGCGTGCGCAACGTGGATCCCAAACTGCAGCCCCATTGCGCCGAAGTGTGGATCAACGAGTTACGCCTTAACGGCTTCAACGAGCAGGTCGCCTATGCTGGCCAGGCGCGCGTAGACATTAAGCTGGCCGACTTGGGCAACATATCTCTTTCTGGCCGCTACACCAGCATTGGCTGGGGCAGCATGGAACAAAAGCTTGTCCAACGCCAGCGCGAAGAGGTGGCTCAATACGACGTTTCAGCCAGCATCGAACTGGGCCGGTTTTTCCCCAAAAATTCCGGCGTACGCCTGCCTTTCTATGTGCAGTACTCCAACATCACCCGCACGCCCGAATTTGACCCTTACGATTTAGACATCAAACTGCGCGAAAAACTGCGCGAAGCCAACCCTACCGACCGCGACAGCATCCGCCGCAGCGCGCAGGAAGTAACCATTATTCGCGGCTACAACTTTACCAACGTCCGCAAGGATCGCGTAGGCGCTCCGCGCAAAGTGCGGCTGCCGTGGAACATCGAAAACTTCAGCCTCACGTACGCCTTCAACCAGGAGCGCCGCCGTACACCGTTTATCGAATTCGATGAAATCAACCGCTACAAAGGCGCCTTAGATTGGCAGTACGCCACCGGCCTGAAGCCCATTGAGCCGTTTAAAAGTCTGGTCAAAAACGACAAGTTTCTTCGTTGGCTTAAAGAGTTCAACTTCAATCCACTCCCCAACACCTACGCGATCAACACTACGGTGGAGCGCGTTCGGCAGGTAACGGCCTATCGCTTTGCAGGCGAAGACCCGGCGCTCAACACGTTCTACAACCGCCGCTTCACGTGGGACCGCACCTACGACGTCGGATGGGAAATAACGCGCAACTTGCGCTTCAACTTCAACGCCCAGATGCGCAGCCTCATTGACGAACCGCAGCCCTTCGTCAACGGCGAACTGGTTACACCCGAAGAACGCCGGGACTCCATCCTCAAAAATCTGCGCAACTTAGGCCGACCCAAAAATTACACGCACAACTTCGGCCTCAACTACACGCTGCCCTTCAAGTATCTGCCGCTTCTGGACTGGATTACGGTAAGAGCCTCCTACAACGGCAGCTACACCTGGACGGCGCAATCGCTCAAACTGCAGTTTATGGGCGACGTACCGCCCGCCTTTGCGAATGAGGTCAACCTGCGCTCGTTGGGCCACGTCATTCAGAACCAGAGTGTTCGCCAGATCAACGGCGACCTCAACTTCGAGGGCCTCTACAACAAGAGTAAGTACTTAGCCAAAATCAACAGCCCCAAGGGCCGTGGCCCAACTGGCCCTACCTCGCCTGGTGGACGCGGCAACCCGCTCCAACGCAGCATGCCCGGCGACTTCGACCGCCCTGGAATGCCCGGTGGTTTCGACTTGCCCGGTATGCCGGGCGGATCCATGCCCGGCCTCGATATGCCACCTGGCGGGCGCGATCGAAAGAAACCCTCCGGCCCTGGTGGCGCCAACCCCGCCGACCCGACAGCACCAGGCGCCAGCGACGATAAAAAAGGACAAAAAGGCAAAGATGCTCCTAAGCAAAAACGCGAAAAAGGCCAGGATCGCCAGCCCTCCACCGCCGAACGCATCGCCCTGCGCCCCTTAATGTTGGTGCGAAAAGCCCGCTTCACCTACAGCGAAAACTTCGGCACGGTAGTGCCTGGCTTCACACCCGACGCCCACCTAATGGGCCTTAGCCAAGGCTTCAACGCCCCAGGATGGGCCTTCGTGGCCGGCGTCCAACCCAACACCGAGTGGCTCTTCAACGCCGCCGCCAACGGATGGATCACTCAACGCCCCGAACTCAACCAGCAAGTAACGCGCAACTATTCGCAAAATACCGATGTCGCCATCACCATCGAACCCTTCCGCGACTTCCGCATCGAACTGACTGCCAACCGGCAGTTCACTCTCAACAACACCGAGTTGTTCAAAGACCAGAGCTTCATCCTGCACCCCGACTCTACTGATTATCAATCGCGCGCCTATCGCGACTTCGGCAGCTTTACCGTCTCGTATTTCTCGCTCAACACCATGTTTGAGAAGAACATCAACGGCCTCTTCGCGCGCTATGAAAGTTATCGCTCCATCATCTCCGACCGGCTGGCCCAGACCGCCGGAAACGTCGAGCAGCACGACAAAGACGGCCCAGCCTACCGAAAAGGCTACGGAAAAATCCAACAGGAGGTGCTGATACCGTCTTTCATCGCCGCCTACACCGACCAAGACCCTAACACGGTGCAGCTGGACATCTTCAAAACCCTGCCAGCACCCAACTGGCGCCTCAACTACAACGGCCTGCACAAAGTCAAACCCTTGGACAAGGTCTTTGCCAGCGTGCAAATCACCCACGGCTATCGCAACACCCTGACGGTCAATTCCTTCAATACCGATATCTTCTTCGACCGAAACAATCCCTATCAGCTGGATACCATTGGCTTCAACTACATCGCTCGCTACGAAATCCCACAGGTGGTCATCAACGAGCAGTTTTCGCCGCTGCTGGGCTTAGATGTCCGCTTGAAAAACGACATGACTTTCAAGGTGGACTACAAAAAGAGCCGCATGCTGGCGATGTCTTTTATTGACTACCAGTTGGCCGAGACGCAATCCAGCGGCATCACGGTGGGCTTTGGCTATCGAATGCGAAACGTCAACATCGCCTTCCTGACCGGCAAGAAGAAGCCCAAGAGCCGCGCCAAAAAGCCCGCGCCTGGCTCGGCCCCAGCGCCTGCACCCGCGCCCAGCCCCTTCGGCGGCGGCCAACAGGCCAACGATATGACGTTCAAATTCGACTTAGACATCCGGGACGATGTGACGCTCAACCACCGCTTGGACCAACTCGACGAAGCCGTGCCTACCCGCGGCGCCCGCATCGTCAGCATCAACCCATCGGTGGACTACGCGCTCAACCGACGCCTGACGCTGCGCCTGTTCGCCGATTATCGGCGCACCGTGCCCAAAACGTCGCAGTCGTTCCCTATCACTACATTTAATACCGGCGTGATGGTGCGGTTCTCGTTGAACTAATCCTGAAGTTTTTTACCGTAAAGACGCAAAGAGGGTTGTCATAGAAATATGAAGATGGGACGCGACGAGGCTTCACCTTAGCGTTGAACGTTTGGATGGGCATTTGAGCCTTCTCCGCATACTGACGGCGTCGCTCAGCAAGTAATATAAAAAGGCGAAGAACAATGCGTTACGCTTGCTACCTCTTGCTTCTGGGTTTTATCTGGGTACTGGGAAGCCGCTTTTCAGGCAGCGAGGAGTCAGGGGGGCTTCGAGGTGCCTCCTTCGCCGCAACGCTCTGGCGACCCAGAGGCCGGCTACCGCTACCTGCTCTACGGCGATGTGGTGCGCTCGGGCATCCCGTTGGAGCTGCTTCGAAGCCTTCTGGGCGAGAACGCCGACGATTTGGGCCGCGAGGGCGATAGCAAAGGGCTCCCATATATGTTCAATGCCGTCGAAGCGCCTAACGGCGTCAAGGTGGCAGCGCCCACCTGCCTAACCTGCCACGCTGAGCGCCTAAACGGCCAACTCATCATCGGGCTGGGCAACAATACATCCGACTACACACGCTCTGCTCCGTCGCCTCTGTTCGACCGGGCTGTAGAAATGCGCTACGGAAAAAACTCGCCCGAATGGACGGCGTATTGGCCTTTTAGCCGAAGTCAGAAAGCACTGGCCCTGTATATCCGCACTGCTGTGCGTGGCCCTAATCCAGCGGACAAAATCTTCGCCGCCCTGGCTGCTCACCGCCGCGCCGACGACCTGATGTGGTTGGACTCTGCTCAATTCCAATTGCCCATTGAGGTAGTGCCCACCGACGTGCCCGCCTGGTGGCTGCTCAAAAAGAAAAACGCCCTCTACTACAACGCCTTGGGCCGTGGCGATTTCGCCCGCCTTTCTTCTGCATCTGCCATGCTGACCCTGACCGATACTGCTGAAGCGCGCCGCGTGGATGCCTACATGCCCGACGTCATCGCCTGGATACGCACCCTGCAACCGCCCAAATACCCTTACCCGATTGACTCGGTGCTGGCCGCCCAGGGAAGAGTAGTTTTTGAGAAAAACTGCTCCAAGTGCCACGGCACCTACGGCGAAAAACCTTCATATCCCAATCGCGTTGTCGAACTCAGCCACATCGGAACCGACCCGCTGTTGGCCCAATCATATCAAAAGTACCCGGAATACCATACCTGGTACAACCGCAGCTGGTTCGCCCAAGGCCCACACAAAGGCGAACTACGCCCTACTAACGGCTACATCGCTCCACCCTTAGACGGCATCTGGGCTACGGCTCCTTACTTACACAACGGCTCCGTGCCTACTGTAGCCGACCTGCTCCAGAGCACCCAACGCCCTCGATACTGGCGCCGCTCCTTCGACAACAGCGACTACGACCCCACCCGCTTAGGCTGGCAATACCGCGCCGAGGACAAGCCCACCAGCTCCGATACCTACGACACCACGCTGCCTGGCTACAGCAACAGCGGCCACACCTTCGGCGACCGCCTCAGCGACGAAGAGCGCCGGGCTGTGATCGAGTACCTGAAGACGCTCTAAGCCGTTGGCATGGGCGCTGCGGACACCCCCAGTGCTCCATCCTACCTCAAAAACACCCTTTGAACGGTTTTGACGCTCGAGTCTGCCCGCTCTTTCACGTCTTTGGTCAAAGGCGACCTCGCGCGCAGCATCTTGCACGGCGTACCTTTGCGCGGTTGAGTAAAAAGACTCGACCCTCTTGAATGAGTTCTATTTGGAAAAAAGTTCTCCGCTTTCTGTTGTTCTTTGGCATGGGGGCACTGCTGCTGGCGTTGGTATTTCGGCACCAAAATGCCGCCTATCAGGAACAGTGCCGCTTAGACGGCATTCCGGCTGAAGAATGCCGTTTGATGGACAAACTCCTGTCTGATTTTTCGAGCGTTCATCTGGGGTGGATGGGGCTGGTGTGGGCCGCTTTTACGGTCAGCATCTTATTGCGTGCCTGGCGCTGGCAAGTGCTGTTGGAGCCGATGGGCTATCAGGCGCGACTAAGCAACGCCTTCTGGACGATTGTGCTGGGCTATTTCGCCAATCTCGGCTTGCCGCGCATGGGCGAGGTCGTGCGCGCGGGGGCGTTGGCGCGCTACGAGCGCATACCGGTAGGGCAGGTGATGGGTACGTTGGTCATAGATCGGTTGATGGACTTTGTGTGCCTGGGGCTGTTCGTCGGGCTGGCCTTTTTATGGGAGGGCGACACGCTATGGGCCTTTTTGCAACAGAGTCGCCGTTCGGAAGCGCCATTGTGGCAAAGCCCGGGCTTTTGGGCTGTTTTAGGCGCGCTTGCTGCAGGCGGCGGGGTGTTGTGGTTTTTTCGCCACAAAATTGGGCGCTTACCTATTCTCAAAAAAATAGCCAGCCTGATAGCGGGTTTTCTGGAAGGGCTGCGCA
Organism: Saprospiraceae bacterium; assembly: GCA_025056735.1. Lineage (GTDB taxonomy): Bacteria > Bacteroidota > Bacteroidia > Chitinophagales > Saprospiraceae > M3007. The sequence continues at coordinate 38,954 of JANWVR010000058.1, read as the reverse complement.
GCGTGTTTCGGCTGCAGCGCGCCGGGGTGTTTCTGGCCACTTCGCTGGGTATTTGGGTTATGTTCTACCTGCAGACGTGGTTCAACCTCAAGGCTTTTGGCCCGACATCGCACTTAGACCTGAGTGCGACGCTGATGGTGTTTGTCTTCGGTACGCTGGGATTTGTCGTTCCTTCACCCGGCGGTATGGGTTCGTTCCATGCGCTGGCGATGGCCGGGCTGGCGCTGTATGCCGTTCGGGGCGACGATGCTTTTTCCTATGCCAACATTGCTTTTTTTGCGGTGCAAATTTTTTACAACGTGCTGGGCGGTTTGCTGGCACTGGCGCTGTTGCCGTTGCTAAACCGTCCGGTCTCGGCAAAAGCCCCACAACATGGATAACCTTTCGCGTATTCGCCAAAAAATCAATACGCTGGACGAGTTGCTTCAGCGCATTCGCACCTGGCGCGCTGCGGGCGAGCGCATAGTGTTTACCAACGGCTGCTTTGACCTTCTGCACTATGGCCACATCTGTTACTTAGCCCAGGCGCGCGATCTGGGCGATCGCCTGGTGGTGGGCCTCAACAGCAGCGACTCGGTTCGCCGCCTCAAAGGGCCGCGTCGTCCCATCAACGACGAAACGACCCGCGCACATGCGCTGGCAGCCCTGCAGATGGTGGATGCCGTAGTCATCTTTGACGACGATACGCCGTTGCGCCTTATCGAAGCCCTCGAGCCCGACGTGTTGGTCAAAGGTGGCGATTGGAAGCCTGAACAAATTGTCGGCGCGCCCGGCGTGCTGGCACGCGGCGGGCAGGTGCTGAGCCTGCCGTTTGTAGAGGGCTATTCCACCACGCTCATCGAACAAAAAATCCGTTCCTGACGCCCTGGTCAGGGCTTCCACACACGCACAGGGCCCAGCCATTCGCGTTGCTCGGGCAGCCATAGGCGAAGCGTGTAGATGCCCGGCGAGAGGCGGTGAGCAGCCAGGTCAACCGGCATATATGCCTGAGCAACAATCGTCTGCCGCGCCATCTCGCGCCCCAGCGCGTCGAAGAGGAATAGCACGGCGTCGCTCCCTACTAAGTCGCTGGCCACCTCTAAATACACCTGGTCTGCCGGCACGGGATTAGGGAAGATGCGCAGGCGTTCAGTATCCTCTTGCTCTCCGACAAAGACGCTGACCAAGTGCAGCAGCGCAGTGGCGCCGTCGTAGTCTGTCTGCCAGAGGCGGTAGTAGTTGATGCCAGGCAAGGGCGCAGCGTCGAAATACTCGTATTTGCGTCGCTGGTTGGAGTTGCCCGCGCCGCGCACACGCCCTAAGGTCTGGAAGGTCTGGGCATCAGTCGAGCGTTCAATGGTGAAAAGATCGTTGTCGCGTTCGGTAGCCGTTTCCCACCTCAGCCGCACGCCGCCATCGGTGGTTTGCGCAGTGAAATAGAGCAGTTCCACAGGTAGCGGCGCCGTGCACGGGCCGGCGGCATTGCAGGCGCTAGGCGGCGTGAGGCTCAGACAGGCGGGATGCGACAGCAGGGTCATCGGGCCTGGGCCGCAAGGGTTGGCCGGCAGACTCAGCACGTAGTCGGCGCCGTCTTCTTCGTTGCTGTTGAGCACGCGGCGCGCCTGCCCTGGCCCAATGGAGCGATGCATAACGGCCGTGTTGTCCACAATATGCTGCAGCTGATGGCCGTGTCCGAATTCGTGAAAGGCGACACTCTGAAAGTCGAACTGACCACCCGGCACTACAGGACTGTCACAGAAATACCAGGTAACCCCGCTCTGACGCATGTTGATGTCTATTTCCGATACGCGCCAATGAAAGCCGCCACCGCTGGAACAGGCGTTGAAATAGCTGGTAGCGCGCCCCAGTACTCCTCCTGGTAGCGGGGTGCCGACGTCGTATGTGATAATGCTGATGCCATCAGCGCTTTCCGAATTGCCCGATGTGGTCGAAGTCGAGAACCGCCAGTTGACACCCGACACGCAGCGCCACTCGCGCAAAGCGCGCCCGATGGCATTGACGGCGTCCTGTTGCGAGCTGTTGCACAGGGTCGTGCTCAGCGTAAAAGTCAGGCCGCCTAAGCCATTCACGTTCACCAATTTGGCGCCTACCTTGCTGCCGCTGAAGAGAAAGTTGGTGTACCCAAATGTAACCGTCAGATTGGAGGAGCTGGTCGTGCTGTTGCTGCTGGCATCCACCACAGTAATCGGGCCGGTGCCGGCACATCCGCCGCTGGCAGTGGTGGAAGGCACGATAACGGTGATCTGGTTGTCCGCCCAGCTGGTGATGTCAGAGGCATCTACGCTGAAAGCCGAACCCGTGTTGGAGTTGATGAAGCGTACCGAGCCGGGTGTTGAGCCAAAGCCGCTGCCGTTGATAGTCAGGAGGCTGCCCGTGCCTGCGCTGATAGAAGTAGGAGTAAAGGAACTGATGGAGGGCGTCATTCGCTCGGCAACGGCTGCGCCTGGTGACTCATCTGATGCAATGATTTGCGCCCTACCCGTGAGTGCCTCCACACGCTGACGGAACACAGCAATGCCTGAGGTGGCGTGGAAGGGATGTATTACCGCGTCCGCCTGCGTGTCGAACAAGAAAAAGCCGTGTGGCGAGCCGTAGTTTTCCCAAATAGGACGCATGGGCAGGTCGTAGGCGCAGGGGATAAGACAGAAAAGCCCATATTCGCCGACGTCGTACTGAACCGACTCAGAGACGAGCTGCATCCTGTCACCGACAATGCCGCCTAAGGTAATGACATTCAGGTGTCTTTCGGCCATACCTCGGCCTTTGTACACGCGCGACACCTCGATGAGGTTACAGGTGTAGATGCCTCGCTGGCCGTTGTCCCATAAAGATTGCTGAGCCACGACACGGCCTTCTACGACGACGACAGAACGCTGAAAAATTTCCGCAAACGGGAGCTCGTAGAGCTGGGCACAGAGCGGAAGGGCGAATAGCCCAAAGAAAGCGGGGAGTAAAGAACGCATAAAAGATATGTTTTCAGAGGATGAGAAACCATTTACAAGAATTAAAGTAAGAAGCGGCTCAAAAATAATGTGCGCTTTTAAATCGGCCCAAAGTAATAACGCTTTTTCTAGGTCGCAGCAGAGGGCTTTTGTGGGGGAGCCATAAAATTTTGTTAAGATAGCGTATTCAGGCCTGACAGATCGCCCGAACGTATGAACTTTGAAGGGCTATGCGCGAGTTGAACGCATGATATAAACAAAAAATAATCGAATATGGGTCGAATACTTCTTGTTACAGGATTGTTTGCGCTGCTGGCGAGCTTTTCCTATGCGCAGAAGGAAGAGGAAACGCTGTTTGGTAAGGCGCGGGTGAGCGGTGGTTTTGGCGGTCCTTTCTGGGTATCGAGCCGTGGCGCTGGGGAGTCAGGCTGGGGCGGTGGCGGTGGTGGCGGCGTCGTATTTGGTCACTTTTTTCTGGGTGGCTTTGGGCAAGGCGAGGTCTTCGGACGTCGGCGCATTCAGGGCGTGGAGCACGAGCTCAGTCTTGGTTTAGGTGGCTTGTGGGCGGGAGTTGCGTATCCGACGCACAGGCTTGTCCATCCGTACGGTTCGCTCAAAGTAGGGTGGGGCGGCCTCTCATTGACGCCGCGCGAGCCCTCGAATAGTTCAGGGTTCAACGACGCAGTCTTCGCTGTCATCCCGGAGGTGGGCTTAGAGTTGAACGTGCTCAAATGGTTTCGTCTTGCCGGCCATGCGGGTTATCGCTGGGTAAGCGGCATAGACGGCTTAGGTGGCCAGGTGCGCGCAGGCGATTTCGACAATGTCATCTGGGGCATCACGCTGCGTTTTGGCAGTTTTGGCAGTTCGTCCACGGATGACGATTAAACGCGAGGGCGCTTAGACGGTTCCGTACAGATAGGCAAAGATGCCAAACAGCACGCTGCCGGCCAGCAGGCCGTAAGCGAGAGGCCGGTCGTCGCTGGTCAGATAGGTGAAGGCGCCGGCTATCAGGCCGCCACCCACGAGGAAGTAATAGGGAATGAAATACTGCAGGCCCACAAAAGCGCCGAAAACCAGGACGACGCGAAGCAAGATACCGAGGATACGCTTTGACATGGCGTTGAATGAGAACGTTTTGTCTTTTGAAAAGAAAACAACTGCGGCGCTAATTTGCGGCATTACTGCCAATGGCAAGTACGATTTTGCCGAACTGCTCGGCAGCAGCCAAACGCTGCAAGGCGGCATTGCCTTCGGCCAGCGGGAATACGGCGTCCACGATAGGTACGATGCGATGCTGCTGTACAAAATGGAGCATTTGCTCGAACTCCTGTGGTGAGCCCATACTGGAGCCGTGAATGCTGATTTGCTTCCAGAAGATCACCTGAGGGCTGAGGCCGTTAATCTTCCCCTGGCCGCCGCCGTAGATGCCGATGCGAGCGCCTGTATTGCACAAGGTGGGTAACAGAGAGAAGGCATCGCCGCCAGCCGAGTCAACGATCACGTCGAAGCCGCCAGCCTGCTCGCGGAGTTGTTTGTGCCAATCAGCAGCGCGGTAATTAGCACCACCTCGAGCGCCGAGTTGAACAGCGCGCTGGATTTTTTCCTCCGAACCGGAGGTAACGAATACTTCTGCGCCAGCAGTTAAGGCCATCTGACAGGCCATTAGCGCTACGCCGCCGCCAATGCCAGTGATGAGCACGCGCTCGCCCGCTTGCAGCTGGCAGCGCGAAAACAGGACGCGGTATGCCGTCAGGCCGGCTAAGGGCAAGGCAGCAGCCTGCTCCCACGTCAGGTGCTCGGGCTTAGCAAACAGGTGGTTGCGTGGCACGCGAATGTATTCGGCAAAAGTGCCGTCCTCCGGCATGCCCAGCACGCGAAAGGCGCGCCCAGGCATGTGCGGGTTATCGCCCCAGTCAAAAGCCGGATAAATCACGACGGACTGGCCCCGCCATTCGCCCGCGCCATCACTCCCCAGAATGACCGGAAGGCGAATCTGAGCGTATTGGCCCTGGGTAATCCAATAGTCGCGGTGGTTGAGTGCAGCGGCGTGCAAGCGCACCACTGCTGTATCGGTAGTCTCCTCAGGCACTTCGCGCGTCGTCAGAACGAGCGGATGGCCAATATGTTGCAATTCCAGTGCATTCACGGGCAGAGCGTGTGTTTGTACGCAGCAAAAGTAAGACCTTTGTAGCGCCTGCATGTAAAAGGACAATGCCCTTGCGCAGGCCACACATCACCCCAGAGGCCCCGGTTTGTGCTGACAAGGCTCCTTTCCAACAGTCCGGGTTGTCTTCTACCTCTGGCTTCTCTTCCGACTTTGCGGAAGCAGGCTTTCTTATTTTTTGGTTGTTCAAATCCATTTCCTGGCTTGCCCTGATGAATATATTCAAGCGCTACGTCCCTCATCTCAGGTATGATTTACCGGCATCTATTGTGGTGTTTTTAGTGGCCTTGCCTTTGTGCTTAGGCATCGCGCTGGCTTCGGGCGCGCCGTTGTTTGCAGGGATGATTGCCGGTATTGTAGGCGGTATTGTCATAGGTTTGCTAAGCAATTCACACACCAGCGTAAGTGGCCCGGCAGCCGGGCTAACCGCTGTGGTCTTGGTATCCATCCAGCAATTGGGCAGCTACGAGGTCTTTTTATTAGCGGTCGTTTTGGCCGGTGCCATGCAGCTAGCCTTAGGGCTTCTAAAAGCCGGCGGTATCGCTGACTTTATTCCTTCCAGTGTAATCCGAGGCATGCTAACGGGTATTGGCATCATCATCATTTTAAAACAATTGCCGCATGCCTTAGGCTACGACCGCGAGGTGGAGGGCAGCGAGTCTTTTTGGGGGCCTTCTGGCGAAACTATTTTCTCCATTTTGTGGAGCGCCCTGATGCAGTACATACACCCTGGCGCTGCATTAGTAGCTGGGTTGTCGCTGGCTATTTTGATCGCTGCTGAGCGACCGGCAGTAAAACGATGCCTGGGTGTCATTCCTGGAGCATTGGTGGCTGTACTGTTCAGCATTTTTGTAAATGAGGTCTTTAAATTTTTCAACGCCAGCGAATGGGTCATTCAAAAAGACCACTTAGTTAGCATTCCAGTAGCCAATAGCCTGAGCGAGTTTTTCAGCATCTTCACACTGCCCGACTTTTCTGCCTGGAGTAATACCCATGTGTACACCGTTGCGCTGACTCTGTGCGCCATAGCTTCTGTTGAAACCCTATTGTGCATAGAGGCAATGGATCGGGAAGACCCTCTTAAACGCACGACGGATCCGAACATTGAGCTGCGTGCGCAGGGTATTGGAAACATGCTCTCAGGTTTAGTAGGCGGCCTTCCCATGACTTCAGTTATTGTGCGTAGTTCCGCCAACCTGGCTGCCGGTGCGCGTACAAAAGCGTCCACTATACTGCACGGCTTCTTTCTTCTTTTGACCGTAATCACTATCCCCAACGCGCTCAACCTCATCCCGTTGTCCTCGCTGGCTGCCATCCTTCTTACGGTGGGTTACAAGCTGGCCAAGCCCTCTATTTTCAAGGAGGTTTGGAAAAACGGTAAATATCAATGGCGGCCTTTTATCGTTACGGTAGTGGCCATTGTGCTGACCGACCTGCTCACAGGCGTGCTGATAGGTCTGGCTATCAGCACTTTTTACCTTTTATATGCCAATATGAAAAACGCCTATTTCTTTCATTCGGAAGAATACCACGAGGGCGACCTTATTCGCATACGCCTGTCGCAGGAAGTTTCTTTTCTGAACAAAGCCAGCATCAAACGCACGCTCGACCAGCTACCGGAAGGCTCCCAGGTATTGATTGACGCTTCCGATACGGCTTACATAGACTTCGATGTGCTGGAGATTATTCGCGATTTTGCTGCCGTGAAAGCGCAGTCGAAGAACATTCGGCTGGCGTTGCGCGGTTTCCACGAACGCTACGACATTGGCGACGCTGATTTTGTGCACTGCGAGCAGCTGTCGCCTCAGGATCCCTTGAGGGCGCTCTTCGCCCAACAGCCGGGTGGGCAAACGTTGGCGATGGGGCAAACGGCTCCGGACAGCGGTGCTGTATAACCATGCCCAGCAGGAAAGCGCGCGTGCTGGGGAGAAGAGTGCCTGACTCGTTGAGCGGAGCGGGTTATTTTTCTCGGCTTTTTGCCTTTCTTCGGCCGGCAGGGCGAGTGTTTGGGGAAGTCGAAGTGCGCTTGAAGAAGCCCTCTGCAATAGACAGTGGCCGAAAGATGTAGCGTTTTTTGAGGTGGTGCCCTCCGCTGCGGTGCAGGATGTCGCGCAGCGAGTCGAGCACGGCCAACATGTAGCGGCCTTTGTTGAGCATAACGCACTCGGCGTGGGCAGCGCGGGCCGCGTCGGTTACCTCCGAGCGGGTCGCTACGCCGCTCTTGGCTTGCGTCTCGAGCACCTGAGTGGCCCATACGACGGGAGCATGTGCCGCCTCGCACAACCACAGAATTTCCTCCTGAATTTCGCTCATGCGCTCGAAGCCAATCTCAACTGCCAGGTCGCCGCGCGCAATCATGACGCCAAAGGTAGCCTCGTGCATGCCCTGAAAAAGCAGCGAAGGCAGGTTTTGCACAGCCTCAAAGGTCTCCATTTTGAGCACAATAGGCAACGGCCGCCGGGTATATTGCCGCAAAAGCGTCTGCAGTTCAGCCACATCTTCGGCCCGCTGCACAAAAGAAAAACCTACGATATCGGCGTACTGAGCGATGAACGGGAGCACCGAACGGTCGAATTCCGTCAGGCTGGTTACGGGCAGCACGGTGTCGGGAAAGTTGATGCCCTTTTCCGCTCGGAGGCGGGGCTTAGCCGCAGAGGCGCGCACCAAGCGCAGCGAGGCGATGCTTCCCTCGGCCTTTTCCACTACGGCCTCGTAGAGGCCATCGTCGAAGAGAACGCGGTCGCCCGGGCGTAGGGCCGCCACAGCGCCTGGCAGCGTGCAGCCGATGGCCTTGGCATCGGGGGCTAGAGCGGCATCCTCGTCCGCCAACAGAAATCGCTCGTTTTCGCTCACTTTAAGCCGCCCTTTCTTCCGGCCCTTGGCCAGCAATACAGTGCGGATTTTGGGCCCAGCCAGGTCGGCATATATCTTACAAGGGCGTCCAGTGGCGCGCATGGCTTTGCGCACGTTGCGGATCATGGCTAACCAGGTGTCGGGGTCGTCGTGCGCGCAATTGATGCGCGCCACGTTCATGCCGGCCAGCAGAAACGCTTTCACCTGGGCATAATTTTCGGCCATATCGGTGTCGAAGGTAACCATCAGGTGTGGGATGTGTGGGTTCACCTTTGGCCCGAAAAGCGCCGTAGCCCGCTGCTGCAAAATGCGGCGTGCGGTGGGATAGTCGCAGAAAGCGCCCTCTGAAAAATGCTGGCCCAGATGTTTTAGGACGGCCTCGACCTGGTGAAGGGCATGGCTCTCACAGCTGGCCAACGACGACAGGCCAGCGTTGTGCAGATCGTCTTGCAGGTCGCGCAGGTCGTGGCAGCGCAGCGACAGGTAGTGCAGCAAATTGCGCGCGCTAACATGCTGCTGTGGGTGAACGCTTTGAAGCAGCGCCTGATGCTCTCGCTCCGCGTGGAGCATATCGGCGCGCAGTGCCAGCAGCGCATCGCGGAGCATGTCAGCAGTTTTCATTGTTGAAACCTCACCTTTCCAAGAGGCAGAGGGAACGCTAAAACTTTGGACAGTCGCATTTGGGGCGAAAGAGGCTACACGCCTCCAGTACCATCATACCCACCATCAAAGCCCAAAAGAGCAGGCGCAAGGCGTTTATTTTTGCTTTTCTCATGTTCATATTCAAGCCTTTGTTTGCGTTAGCGGCAGCGAAAGTAGGGTAAATTTTCAGCGTGGCGACTTTATTTGTGGCCGGGTGCCGTGCCGTTGCGGAGCAGTTGCAGGGCTTTTTCTACGGCAGGGTCATCGTCGTTGAGGGCGCGGTAGTAGCCTTCGCGTCCGAAGCGCTGCCGGGCGATGTACGCTTTCAGTTGCCGTTGCAATTCATGGCGGCAGCGTTCCCACTGGCGCAGGTCGAAAGGCACACCTTGTTCGGTAGCATAGTCAGCGAATTGGCGGGTCAAATCGGCAGGTAAAACGAATTGTCGAACGAATGCGGTCGCATCACCGGGTATCGGCTGCCGGGTCTGCTCGCTGAGCCAGCGTACGGCGAAGGGCGAAAGATGAGGAAACACCTGCATGTAATAGTCGTTCAAAAAGGAAGTATCTGCCGGGATGAACACGTCAGGCATGATACCGCCGCCGCCGTAGACGACGCGCCCGGCGCCGGTGAAGTAGCGCGTGGTATCGGTCAGTTTTTGGGCTGACGAGTCGGTCAGTTCGCCGTTGTGGAGGCGGCGCTCGAGCTCATCGTCGTAGTCAGGGTCGTCTTTGTAGTGGCGCTGAATGCAACGTCCGCTGGGGGTGTAGTAGCGTGAGGTGGTCAATCGCAGCGCACCGCCGTTGCTCAGCGGGTATTCGGCCTGCACCAACCCTTTGCCGAAGGTGCGGCGACCGATGACCCAGCCGCGATCGTGGTCTTGCACGGCGCCGGCGACAATTTCGCTGGCTGAGGCCGAGCCTTCGTCCACCAGCACGGCAATATCCCCAAGGTCGAAGCGGGCGCGACCGTGGCTTTTGTACTCCTGCCGGGGCTCGGCGCGGCCCTCGGTGTACACCAAAAGTTTGCCTTTCGGGAAAAACTGGCTCAGCAAATCCGTCGCCTCGGTCAAGTAACCGCCGGGATTGCCCCGCAGGTCGAGTACCAATCGCTTCATGCCTTCTTGCTTCACCAAGCGCTCCATGGCTTCTAAAAACTCCTGCTGGGTGGTGGCGCTAAAGCGGTTGATTTTGACATAGCCCGTCTGTTCGTCGAGCATATAGGCGACATCCACGCTGTGCACCGGAATGACATCGCGTTCCACCGTAAAAGAGCGCAGTTTCCCTTCGCGACCTCGTAGAATACCAAGACGCACGGTGCTTCCTTTTGGTCCGCGCAAACGGCGAATGACCTCTGCATTGGTGATGCCTGTACCGGCCACTAAAGTGTCGCCTACAGATACAATTTTATCACCAGCCAGTAGCCCTGCCCGTTCCGAAGGCCCGCCAGAAATCACCGAAACTACCTGTATGGTATCGTTGATGATCAAAAACTCTACACCAATGCCCTCGAAACTGCCCGTCATCATTTCTTCCTGAAGGCTCAACTCTTCCGGGGAGATGTATGCCGAATGGGGGTCGAGTTGGGCCAGCAGGTGATGAATGGCCTCCTCCTGCAGCGGCTCTATGGCAACAGAGTCCACATAACGAGCCTCGATATAGCGCAAAATCTCCTCTATGGGGCTATGTGCCGCCGAAAGCCGATAGGCCGCCGGGGCTATCCATAGATGCCCGTCGTAGCGCGGGAGTTTCTGACCAATAAACATACCCAGAGCCAACACGCCGGCCAGAATGAGCGGAAGTCGGGTTTGTAATGTTGCAGATGCGGACATGAGAACAGGTGGCGCAAATTGGCAGCAAAAATACACCCGCCTCACCGGCCTGCGTACGGCGCATTTTTGCGCAACCAATGTTGCTGAATATACGAGAACCTTTGCGGCCTTTTTGTATAGCCATCTTCAGCCCAACCTTTGTCCTTTGCAAATCCATCTTTTCATCAAAAAAAACAGCCCATATACGGCAATGATTTCTAAGCCTTCTATGCGTCCCGACTCGTTTGTGGTCAAAGAACAGGCGGAAAACCGCACCACTGCGCCGCACATCCTGCCCATTTATGCCACCTCTTCGTTTGCCTTCGACAATTTAGATGCGTGCATCGAAGTTTTCCGAAACCCTGCTACAGCCCACACATACAGCCGTTATGGCAACCCTACCACCGACGCCGTTGCTCGCAAAATAGCTGAGCTGGAGGCCTTTGGGTTGGGCATCGAAGCCTATGGCATCATGACCTCCTCGGGTATGTCCGCCATCTCGGCGCTGTTGTTGGGCCTGCTGCGCAGCGGCGATCAGCTGCTCACCCAGGGCAATCTGTACGGCGGCACGACGGAACTGCTTGCCGACATCCTTCAGCCCTTGGGCGTGGAGGTACTGTTTATCAACCTGCGCGACCTCGACCAGGTAGAACAGACGCTGCGCACCCACCCGCGCATCCGAATGGTCTATGCCGAAACACCCGCCAATCCAACCTTAGCCTGCATTGATTTGAAGGCCGTTGCTCAACTGGCACATAAGCACGACGCCTGGCTGGCTGTGGATAACACGTTTGCTACCCCTCTTCTGCAGCAACCTTTCGCCTTTGGCGCTGACTTCATCGTCCATTCGGCCACCAAATTCCTCAACGGACACGGCAACAGCATCGCCGGCGTCGTTATCGGGCGCGACACCGCGCTTACGCGCCAGCGCATCTGGCGCACCGTCAAACTCATTGGCGCCAACTGCTCGCCCTTCGAGGCCTGGCTCGCCCACAACGGCCTTAAAACCCTCGCTCTACGCATGGAGCGACACTCGGCAAACGCCTTAGCCCTGGCCCAATTCTTAGAACAGCACCCTGCTGTGGCTCGCGTCAATTACCCCGGGCTCCCATCGCACCTCGACGCCGAACTGGCCCGCCAGCAGATGCGCGGCGGCTTCGGCGCTATGCTCAGCTTTGAACTTAAAGACGGCTTCGACGCCGCCCTCCGCTGCGTCAATCGCCTTAAATTCTGCTCCTTAGCGCCCACGTTGGGCGACGTAGACACGCTGGTGTTGCACCCGGCTTCTTCGTCGCACCTCAACGTGCCGCGCGAACTGCGCCTGCAAAACGGCATCACCGATGGCTTGGTGCGCGTATCGGTGGGTATTGAAAACTCCGCAGACATTATTGCCGACTTTGGGCAGGCTCTGGAGCAGTGACAAAAATCACCCGTATTTTTTTTCTGTTAACTGCTGACTACTCCGCCAGCGGCTTCTACCTTTGCCCTTGCGTTAAATCAATCTAAATAAGCGCAAGATGAACAAGGGTTTTGTTGCCATCAACTACATCACCTGCGAGGCAGACTACGCTTCGCGCTTCGAGGATCTGTTTCGCACCCGGGCGCGCGCCATTGACCGCATGCCGGGTTTTCGCTTCATGTCCGTCCTGAAACCGCAGAAAGAGGGCGAGCCGTACTTAGTGGTAAGCCATTGGGACAGCGAAGACCACTTCAAGGCCTGGACGAACTCGCCCGAGTTTTTGGAGGGGCACAAGCGCGGCTTTGAGGACGTGCGCCGGGCCAAAGAGAGCGGCCAGAAGCCGCCCATGGTATCGGTATTCAAAACCTATGAAGTAATCACGGACTGATGAGCGCGGAACCAAAAACACCCTGGCGCCATCGGGCGCTGCTGTGGGTGAAAAGGCTGGGTGTCTGGGGCTTCCTGTTCTTTCTGGTGAAAGGGCTGCTATGGCTCATTTTGCCTTGGCTGCTGGCGCGCGGCATTTTTTCATGAATGGCTCAGGGAGAGGGAAAGCCATAGGTCAGGCGTTGCAATGTTCGTTTCGTGCGCGTCGTTTTGCGGACGGTGATGACAAACAGGTTGTCGTAGTCATCAGGAGCGATGCTTACCGTTTCGCCGCACAGGCCATACACCAGTTGAGGAACGTTATCGGAGTGCCCGACGACGAGGACACTCTCGCCACTAATGCGCTGAAGGTGTTCTAAAAGTCCTGCCGTCGTGTCGGGGTGGTATATCGTTATAGGCACATTGAGCGTGTCGGCCAGCGGACGGGCAGTCTGTTGGGTGCGCACGTAGATAGAGGCAAAAATGCGGTGGATGTCCTTGTCCAGTAGTGTATCGCGCAGCGCCCGTGCGCGAGCGTGCCCGGCTTCTGAGAGCGGCGAGTCGGAACTGCCATCTAATCGTTCGGCGTGGCGCACCAAATAATAGCGGGTGGTACAGGAGGCACTTGTAAGCATCAGAAACAGGAGAAGTACGCGGGTTTTCATAGGTGAGTTCAAGGCGCTGATTACTTACATAAAGTCGGGAGAAATTGCCTTTGTTCAACTCCTGTGAAATTTAATAATCGCAGCTGCACATTCAGTTGCCCGCCCATCCTAAAAGTTGTACATGCTGAGAAAGATTCCGTCGAGCATCATATCTTAGCTGAGTACATATAAAAAAAGAGAAAGGCCCTCATGCGTATAACAACCCGGTTTGCCATTGCTTGCTTAGTCGCCTTCGTATTGCAGGCGGGATTTGCCCAGAAACCCACTTTAGAGTATTATCTGCCCGCGATCTCATACGACTCGGCTGTCCCCAGACCTGCCGATATACTGGGCTACGAGGTGGGCGAGTGGCATGTCTCACACGATCAATTGGCGGGCTACATGCGCGAGCTGGCGCGCGCCAGCTCGCGAGTGGTCTTGCGCGAATACGGGCACACGCATGAGCGGCGGCCGTTGCTCTATCTGACGATCACTTCGCCTGAAAATCATCGGCAATTAGACGACCTGCGTCAGCGCCGGCGCCAATTGGCCGACCCAACCCAGAGCAGCGCGCTTGATCCTGCCGCGCTGCCGGCGGTAGTTATGATGGGCTATTCCATTCACGGCAACGAGGCCAGCGGCAGCAATGCAGCCCTCCTCGTGGCCTATTATCTGGCGGCGGCCCAGTCGCCCGAAGTAGAAAAATTGCTCCAGAACACCATTATCCTGCTCGACCCGTGCTTCAATCCCGACGGTTTGCAGCGCTTCTCCACGTGGGTCAACAGCCGGCGCAGCCAGACGCTCATGCCCGACCCGGCGCACGAAGAATTCCACGAACCCTGGCCCGGCGGGCGCACCAACCACTACTGGTTCGACCTCAACCGAGACTGGCTCGCCATGCAGCAGCCAGAGTCGCCAGGGCGTGTGGAACTTTTCCAGGACTGGCTGCCCAACATACTGACTGACCACCATGAAATGGGCACTAATACGACCCTCTTCTTCCAGCCTGGCGTACCCTCGCGCGTGCATCCGCTAACGCCGGCGCTCAACCAGCAGCTGACAGCCCGCATCGGCGAGTATCACGCCCGCGCCTTGAGCGACAAAAAAGTACTGTTCTTCTCTGAGGAGAACTACGACGACTTCTACTACGGCAAGGGCTCCACATACCCCGATGTCAACGGCTGCATCGGCATCCTCTTTGAGCAAGCCAGTAGCCGCGGTAGCGCGCAAGAGAGCAGCCACGGCCTGCTGACTTTTCCATACACCATTCGCAACCAGGTGATTACATCGCTTTCCACCTTGCAGGCGGTGAGCGATATGCGTGTGGAACTGAACAGGTACCTGCGCGATTTTTACAGTGCGGCCCTCACTGAGGCGCGTGCAGACAAGACGAAGGCATATGTTTTTGGCGCGCCAGCGGGCTCTCTCACCCGCCCAGTGCGCGAATTCATTCGCCTGCTCTTGCGCCATCGCATCCGCGTGCATCCAGTAGCCGGCGCCGCACCCGAAAAAGACGAGGAAACGCCTTCAGGCAAAACCTGGGTAGTGCTCGTAGAGCAGCCTCAATATCGCCTCATTCAGGCCATTTTTGAGCGTCGGACGACGTTTTCGGACAGCATTTTCTACGACATTTCCGCCTGGACGCTGCCCGATGCTTTTGGCCTCAACTGGTCGCCTCTTCAATCAGGCGCTCTAACGTTGACGCGGCTGGGGCCACCCTTAGAGCGCGAGCCGGACTGGCCTGCGCCGGCAGTTCCGGAGGTTACTCCTGAGCTGTATGCCTATGCTGTGGGCGCTGTCGGTTACGATGTGCCGCGCCTGTTGGCGGCGCTGCATCGGGCGGGCATTCGGGTGCTGGTCGCCCAGCGCCCATTTGAGGCAGAGGGGCAGGCCTTTCGCGAAGGAACCTTGCTCATCCCCCTTGACCGCCAGCCGATGGACGCCGCAGCCATACGCCAGCGCATCCTCCAGAGCGGGGCGGAAGATATTCAAGTCTTTGCTTTGCGCAACGGCCTGACGCCCAAAGGGCCAGACCTGGGCAGTGCTAACTTCGCTGTCCTGCGCCCGCCCAAAGTAGTGTTGGTAACGGGCCGGGATGCCGGCGCTGCCGAAGCGGGCGAGGTCTGGCATCTGCTCGACACCCGCTACGGCATGTCGCCGCTGCTGGTGGATGCTGATCGTTTTAACAACCTTGACCTGACTAAGTACAACACCGTCGTGCTGGCCGGTGGCAATTTTAGCCGGCTGTCGGCCGATAAGGTCAAGCAATTTGTCTCCGCAGGAGGCACGCTCATTGTACAGGGCACGGCTGTGCGCTGGGCCAAAAATGCGGGTGTGGTCTCGTGGGATTTGCGCCCCGCGCCGCGTGTGGACGAAAATGTGCGTCGCCCCTATGCCCGCATGGAAGAAGACGCAAACGCTCTGAGTTTGCCGGGCGCCATTTTACGGGCAGAGCTCGACCTCACGCATCCGCTGGCTTATGGCTACACACGTCCGTTCCTACCGCTCTTTGTTTCGGGCGATGTGTTTGCGCAGCCGCCGGCAAATGCGTACGCCACCCCAGCCGTCTATGCCGCTCAACCTTTGCTATCCGGCTATTTGCACCCGCAACACCATGCCTTAGTGTCGGGTGCGGCAGCCGTCTTAGTGCAGTCCTCTGGCAACGGGCGCGTGATTGGCTTTTGCACCAACCCGAATTTCCGCGGCTTCTGGTACGGCACGAACCGGCTGTTTGCCAACGCTGTGTTTTGGGGGAATATCATCCGAACGAGTGCGCGCTCTTCCGGAGGGGAGTAGAGCCGCTCAGCGCATTTCTAAAAGTTGTCGGGCTTCGCCGTAGGGCGTTTTCAATAAAACAGCATAATTGCCCGGCTTCGGCAGGAGGTGTCGGGGCAGCGAGAGCGTGTGTCGCCCTGCTGAGTAAAGGCCGTTGATCTGGTGTTGTGGAGTTCCGCGGCTGTCTTCCACAACAAGGCTAAGGGTCGTGGTTTCCGGCAGGTCGAACGTAATTTCGGCGGCTTCAGCGCTGACGACCGGGAGGAAGAGGGTTAGCGCCGGGGGCATTCTAAGGCTGGTGTTGGGCGGTGAGAGCGGCGTCTGGACGGGTACGAAGGTTACGGTTATGTTCAATGCCGACAGGTCGTAGCCGGCAGCCTCGAGATTACTGAGGTGCACGGTGTAGGGCATATCATCGGCTGCAGGCGGAGGTAGCGCGGGTAGCGCGTCCTCAGGCGGCATTCGGACGGTTTGTCCACCGGCGGAGAGGCTAAAACTCAGGTCGGTTACACGCACGTCGTCCACCCATAGGGTAGGGCGGGCGGCCAGCAGGTCGGGCCGTGAAGCGCTGGCCAAGGAGAAGCGGACGGTGTAGGGCAAGTCAGTAGGCAGGGGCGTTCCGTTGGCGTCTTCCAAACGAGTCAGATAAACGCCTTCCCACTCGTGCGCGATAGCGCCCCACTGCAGGCGTGCGCGATGGGCGTCGCGGTAGCGGCGCAGGGCCAAGCGCGGGTCATTGTCGCTGACGATGCGCAGGATGTGTTCGTAGAGGCGATCGTATTGGTTCGAGTACAGGGTAAGCGTTACGCGTGCGCCGGGTTGCAGCAAAAAACGATATCGTTCTACATAGCGGGCGATCTGTTGATAGGCGTTTGGGTCGCTTAGCAGCACACGAGTACCGTGGCGAGCGCCACCGACGTCGGTAATCTGTATGTCGGCATACACGGGCTGTGCGGAAACATAAGGCTGCCACTCTATGGCCGGTTGTTGATGCAAGATTTCCAACGCCTCGCGCAGGGAGAAGAAGTCGCGCTGGTTGACTTCGTGGCGGGGTAATCCCCACTGTACGTCAGCGAGCGTGTTGTGGTCGAGCCAGGAGATGGGATAGCGTTCTATTAAGGGAGACGCATCGCCGGCGGATGCTGCTGGTGGCTCTTCTAAATGGATGGTAATGGCGCCTACGCGCTCAGGAGTGAGGGCCAGGTCGGTGAGGTCGAAGCGTTGGCCGCCAGCTATTCTGCCGGAGAAGCGCTCGTATAGGTGTACGGCCAGCGTCTCGTAATCGCCCCCGCTGCGGGTAGCTACAACGGGAGCGCCGTTGAGGCGGAACGTCATCCGCTCGGCCATGGCGCGCCCATTCCACAGGTAGGGTGCACGCAAGAGCATTTGCCGGAATTCCTGGGGTTTGAGCGTCCATTTGGCGCGGTACTGGTTGTCGGCAGTCAGCGTTGCTTGCGCCGTGCCCCAGTAGAAGATGAATTTTTCCGATGGGTTTGGCTTATCGGGCGACCCGTCCGCTGTCTGGCTAAGGGCCAATTCCGCCATCGGCCAGAAAGCCAGCATTCCTATGCAAAATCGAAGAAAAGGTGTGGCCATGTGCGTCTTTGTTGGCAAGGAAACGGAGGTAAGCGTTTCCTATTGCTTTATCCAAAGAACGGGCCAGAACCTCATGAAGCGTTCTCAAGAAAGAACTGCTGGCACGCGCTCGTTGCGCTCGTCCGACTCGACCAGGCCATCGCGCAGGCGCACGATGCGATAGGCGTGCCGGGCAATGTCGGCCTCGTGCGTAACGAGGACAATGGTGTTGCCCGCGCGGTGAAGTTGCTCGAAGAGCGCCATGATTTCATGGGATGTTTTGGTATCTAAGTTTCCCGTAGGCTCGTCGGCCAGAATGATGGCCGGGTTGTTCACCAGAGCGCGAGCAATGGCCACACGCTGTCTCTGTCCGCCTGATAACTCGTTGGGTTTGTGCTGCATGCGGTCGCCCAGACCCACAGACTCTAAGGCAGCACGGGCTTTTTTCAGGCGCTCCTCTTTGGGCAGACCGGCATAGACTAAGGGTAAAGCGACGTTTTCCAACGCCGTTAGTCGCGGCAGCAGGTTGAACGTCTGAAAGACAAAGCCGATCTGTCGGTTGCGCACTTCGGCCAATTCGCTGTCGCTCATGGTGCTTACTTCGATGCCGTTGAGCCAGTACCGGCCCCGGGTGGGCGAGTCTAAACAGCCAATAAGATTCATCAGCGTGGATTTGCCGCTACCCGATGGGCCCATGAGTGCTACGTACTCTCCGCGGTCAATCTGCAGGCTCACATCTTTGAGGGCCTCTACTTTTTCGGCCCCCATGATATAGGTCTTGTTGAGGTGTTCAATAGAAATCAGCATACGATCGAATGCAATTTTATGCGGCAAGCCAGGCCGGCGATTATTTTTTCCTTCGGAAAAACAGACCTAAAACAACAACCAAAAGCCCGACAAGCCACTGAACAAAGTCCTGAATGAGCTTTGGAAAAAAAAGATAGCCCGCTGCAATGACAATCGCCAGAAGGACGGCAGTAATGAGCAGGGCAGTTCGGAAAGTAGCGTTGCCGGCCATGTGAGAACAGGTAAAACGTATAAAAAGGTGAGGAATTCGTTTCGGGCGCTAAATACGGTTTTTTTGTTGGAATGCCTGTTGTAGGGTTAGATGACCGTCGGCGACATTTCGGCAAACGCACTCTGGCGCACGAACAACGCAGAGGAATGCTCTGGTTTGAGGCATTCTCGGAGGCCATGAGTCCAGGCTGTTTTTTATGCTGCAAAGTGCAGGGAGGCGCGCAGAGTGCCGCTGCTGTGATTTGTTTGGAGGCCGATAAAAGCGTTTTGTGTCCCTGGTATGCCTCTTCGAGTTTTTGCGATAAGTCTCCTGGTGTCTTCGTGGTAGCCCTCTTCATGGTACCTTTGCCCGGCTTAAGCAGATTGCACGCAATGACAACACCGCCAAATACGCTGGTTTTTGCCACCCAAAACGCCCACAAAGCGCGCGAAATCGCGCAAATTCTGGGGCCAGAATACCGCATCCTGACCCTGCCCGACATTGGCTGCACCGAAGAAATTGAAGAAACCGCGCCCACGCTGGAGGGCAATGCCTGGCTGAAGGCCCGCTACGTAAAAGAGCGCTATGGCTACGATTGCTTTTCGGAAGACACTGGCTTGGAGGTAAAGGCCTTAGGTGGCGCCCCTGGCGTGCATACGGCGCGCTATGCTGGCGAGGCCAAGGACCCGGCGGCCAACATAGCTTTGTTATTGGCCAATTTGGCCGGCCACGACAACCGTCGCGCGCGTTTCCGAACGGTTATCGCCTGCATTTTTGGCGAACGCGAGGCGCTCATCGAAGGCGTATGCTGGGGGCGCATTGCCACAGAGAAGCGCGGCTCGGGCGGCTTCGGCTACGACCCAGTGTTCATTCCCGACGGTTATGAGCAGACGTTTGCTGAATTGGGCGAAGCCGTCAAAAATCGAGTCAGCCACCGCGCCATAGCTACTGAGAAGTTTCGCCTGTGGCTCCAAAATCCCTGAACTGCCGTTCTGACCTTTCCATGCTTCGCCTGCTGCGTTATTTTCGTCCGTACAAGCGCCTGCTGCTGTTGGCGGTCGTCAGCAACCTGCTCATGTCATTGTTTCTGGTGGTGAGCATCCCTGTCCTGCAGCCGTTTTTGCAAATTCTTTTTGACCTTCCGGGCAAAGCCGCAGCGCCACCGGCGCTCCAGGCGGCTACAGGCTTTCGCGCCTTAGAGCAGGCCGTCAGCGGCTATTTTGCCGACCTGGTGCGCACCCAGGGGCGCGAGCGAGCGTTGCTATGGGTATGCGGCTTATTGGTGTTTACCTTTTTGGGCAAAAACCTGTTTCGTTACCTGTCGCTCTATTTTTTGGCGCCGGTGCGCAACGGCGTGGTGCGCGATTTGCGCAACCGTTTGGTTGTCAAGATTTTGGAGCTGCCGCTTTCCTACTTTTCAGAGGCGCGCAAGGGCGACCTGATGAGTCGTGCTTCGGCGGACGTGCAGGAGGTGGATAGCAGCATCATCGGTGTGGTGGAATCGGTCGCGCGCGAGCCAATCATCATCCTGGGCAGTCTGGCGTTCATGCTCTATGTGTCGCCGACACTGCTGGGTTTTGCGCTGTTGCTCATGCTGTTTTCGGGCTTAGTGATTGGGCGCATAGGGCTGGCTTTGCGCCGGCAGTCGAGAGAGGCGCAGGGCAACTTAGGCATGGTATCGGCCGTGTTGGAGGAGACGCTGGGCGGTCTGCGCATCATCAAGGGCTTCAACGCGCAGCGCTGGCAGCAGGCGCGCTACGAACGCGAAAATGCGCGCTACGCGGCGCTGCTGACGCGCATTGGCCGGCGGCGCGACCTCGCTTCGCCCTTATCGGAGTTTTTGGGCATTGTGGCGGTGGCGGTCATCCTTTGGTTTGGCGCTCGACAGGTCTTTTCGGGCGAAATGACGGCGCCTACCTTCATTACATTTTTATACGCCTTTTATAACATCATCGAGCCGGCCAAACGCCTGAGCGCAGCATCGTACAGCATCCGCAAGGGCCTGGGCGCCTTGGAGCGCGTGGAGGCACTCCTGGCCGAACCCGTCTCCATTCGCGACCAGGAAGATGCACAGCCGGTTCAGGCGTTTCGCGAAGGTATTGAATTTCAACGTGTCTCCTTCCGCTATCCGAATGCAGAAACCGACGCCCTGAGGGACATCAGCCTGGCGATTCCAAAGGGGAAGGTGGTAGCGCTGGTAGGGGCATCGGGGGCAGGCAAGAGCACGCTGGCCGACCTGTTGCCGCGGTTCTACGACGTTACAGAGGGGCGCATCTTGCTGGATGGCGTGGACATCCGTCGGCTGCGCATCCGAGACTTGCGCGCGCTGATGGGCATCGTCAGCCAGGAAGCCATTCTGTTCAACGACACCGTGCGCAACAACATCGCTTTTGGGCTGGAGGGCGTCTCGGATGCCGACATTGAGGCGGCTGCACGGGCTGCCCATGCGCACGAATTCATCACGGCTTTGCCGCACGGCTACGACACCAACATCGGCGAACGCGGCACAAAACTGAGTGGCGGCCAACGCCAGCGCCTGACCATCGCGCGCGCCCTGCTCCGAAACCCGCCCATCCTCATCCTCGACGAGGCCACTTCGGCCTTAGACAGCGAGTCTGAAAAGGTCGTGCAGGCCGCCTTGAACCGCCTGCTGCAAAATCGGACAGCCTTAGTCATCGCGCACCGGCTCAGTACCGTGCAGCACGCCGATGAAATCATCGTGCTCGACCAGGGACGGATCGTCCAGCGCGGCAAACACGAAAGCCTCCTCCAACAAGGCGGTATTTATCAAAATCTGGTGGCACTTCAGGCGCTTTAGGCAGCGCAGCAGCGCCGGTTCCCATCTGTTGGGCATCGAATTTGCTACTTTTGTCCGGTAGCGTAACCTGAAACTTGCTTCAAGTACTTTACCTTTGAGGCTATCTTTCTGCCCTCCCTCTTGAATGCCACCTCGTTACCCACTATCTTTTTATGAAAGGAATGCTACTTGCTGTACTCTCTACGCTCTGGCTGTCTGCCGTCGCCCAAATCACGATTACTAATGCGTACTTCCCGGCTGTTGGCGACACGCTGCGTTACACCACACTGGCCAATGTGGCCACTATGCTTGAACTAATCACACCGCCTGGCGAAAACCAGCAGTGGGATTACTCCAACCTCAAGTCGAACCAGAATACGTTTACCGCGTTCCTGGCGCCCTCTGCGGGCAATAACGCCGCCTCCTTTCCCGGGGCAGACCTCCTGGTGCGGACGTTCGGCGGAGGCGAGTCGTACTACAATGTAACGAACACCCAGTTTGAATTTATGGGTTTTGTGGGCGGCGCTTCTGTTCCATTTGTGCCCAACGCTATCGGGCGCTACAGCCCAGCGCTTATCGAGCGCCGGGCGCCGTTAGCCTATCGAAACACGCATAGCCAGACTTCTAACCTGACCATACCCTTTGCGAAATCGGATTTGCCGCCCGTCTTCGACACCCTTTTCGCCAGTATCCCAATCCAGTTTGACTCGGTGCGCGTGCGCGTGCGCGTCCAAAACGCTGACACCGTAGATGCCTGGGGGCAGATCAAAATTCCAAACGCTAAGGAATACATCCCTGTTCTGCGCCAAAAGCGGATAACGAAGTCCCGTAATATCGTAGAAGTGCGCATCGCCGGGCCTTTCCCATTATGGGTGGATATCACCGCCTTTCTGGGCGGTACGCCCTTCGGCGGCTTCACAGGCGCAGACTCTTTTGTCGTCTATCGCTTCCTGAGTAACAACCACAAGGAAGAACTGCTAACCGTTACGGCTGATTTTTTGGAAGATACCATCCGCACCGTGCGCTATAAAACGTTGCCCTTAAGTGTGTCCGTTACGCCCGACTTTGCTGATGCGCCCGGCACGGCCAGCGTGCAGGCACTGCCCAACCCCGCCGTGGACAAGGTGCGCTTCGAGTGCAACAACCTGCCTTCCGATGAATATACGCTGAAAATCTTCAACTTAGTGGGCAAGGTCGTCTGGCGAGAGACCTTCCAGGCGTCGGGCCGGCGCACCATCTACTTAGACTTAGACGACTTCAACAAGGGCACCTACCTGTACAGCCTGTCCAATAAAAAGGGCGAAATTATCGGCACCAAACGGCTGATTGTGGTGAAGCCCTGACGATGGCCCACACGTCATTCCCACGGCACATACGGCCCGCAGCAGAACAGCAAATCCAACGCCGATAGGTCGGGCTGGAAGCCAAACCGGTCTTCAAACACCTGTGGGTAGCGCGCCAGTGGAAGCACGGGCGGTTGGCCCCAGGCGATTTGCCCACGCGCGTCCAAAACCGCAGGATGGGTTGTCCTTTCCGACGGCGAAGCATAGCGCTCGGTGAGTTGAATTTGCGCGCGGCCGTTGAGGTTTTTCCACAAAAAAACCAGCACGTCGTAGTTGAGGTCGAACAAGAAGTCGTAGCGTTTTTCAAAAAAAGCGGCTACTTCGTCGGCGAAGTGCTCAAAGAAGGGCGCGCTCCCGTAAGCCGTTCGGATGGTGCGCCAATGCGAGCGCTGCCAGGGCATGTCGTAGGCGATGCGCACATCGCGGATGGGCATCTGACGGTTTTTGCCTTTTTGCAGCGGTACGCTCAGGCGCTGCACACCATTAGGGCCAGCGATGCAACAGCGGTTTCGATAGCTGCCCTTCTGGTAATGTTCGCAGGCTTCTATCCACAGCACATCGGCGCCGTGGGCCAGCACCAACCAGGATACGGGTGGCCAGTAGAAGAGTTCGAGCAAAACTTCACGGAGCATGCTGCGGAATGGGTTTGACGCTGAAGCCGGCCTGCTTGATGAGGCGCAACATGCCCTTGCTACCAGCCAGATGCGCAGCGCCCACGGCGGCAAAGACGCGCTGGCGTTGCGCCAACTCGGCAAAGCGCCGGGCCATGCGTTCGTTGCGCTCCAACAGCAGCGAGCGGCGCATCCAGCGCGCATCGCGGCGACCAGCACGGTGAATCTGGTAAATATCGCCCTCCTGGTACCAGCGCAGCATTCTCTTTATGAGCGCGCGTTGGTTATGGTAATTTTTGAGAAAGTGGTTCAGGTTTTTCACCTGCATGTCGAGAGGCATGTTGCGCAGCAGTTCGAGCTGTTCTTCAAAGGTTTCCAGACCAGCAGTGCTTTTGCCCTTTGCCCTGGCGTACGCCCATAGGGTTTCGTCGAGCGAGGTGCTCGTTTCTTCGCGCAGCAGTGCGGTTGTCAGGGCCACCTGCACTTGCATAGGATGGGTATTTTGAAAAAACTCGGCGGGTAGGCCCAGTTTTTTTCGCGCGTGAAAAGCCAGGTTCTTCCAGGCACGTCGGCTAAGCAGTTGCTTTAAAATAATGCCCTCCGGCAGCGTCCAGGTGGCGGTGAGGGTAGCATGGTCAGCCTGCGAAAAGTCAAACTCTGCAGCAAAAACTTCACACTCTTCTATAAAGATGCAGGCCGTGCGAAACCAGGAGAAGGCGCGCAGATCGCGCACGTGCATCGTGCCAAAGAGGTACGACACTGGCCCGCCCTCGCGCGGTACTGCTTGCCAGAGCAGACTGTTTTTCCGCCGCTTTGTCATCGCAATCCGGTGCAAGGCGTCTCTTCCCATTGCTCGTCGCCGTGCCGCCAGGGCGTTACCTCCAGACGCCAGAGTCCAGCCTCGCCCCGGTCCTTGACGCAATTACAAAGATAGCGTGCCAACTGCCGATGCGTGTAAGGATGATTGAACATCGGCACATGCAGCTCGTCCATGGCCCAATCGTCATACTGCAGGCGCATGTTGTAGTCCCATGAGTGGCGCGACCACATTGAGCGCAACTCGGAGCAGAGCACTTCCTCTGACCAGACGTAGAACCCGACCTCGGGCTGCGTATTCGAGTACATCTTCCACGACAGCGCCTCCGGCCACAATTTCGCCCAATTCAATGCCGGCAAAAGCCACACCAGTGCGAGAATGGCCCGGTTCGTCGGACTTTGATACAAGTCGAGCCACCAGGCTTTGGCTTCCCTTGCCCGATTGGGCGGACCAGCAGCACACACCCACACCATTCCGGCCATTGCCGCATTCCATGGGATGACTACCGCATTCCATCCTAAGCCCAAAGGACTCAGCGCCAGCAGGATAAACAAGTGAAATCCCACTGCCAGATAACGAACGTACGGCCGCGAGCGCCACCACAGCAGCCCAACGCCCAGCAAGGCCTCGCCAACTGCAGTGGCATAACCCAACTCAGGATATTGCCCCAGTGGCTTCGTCCAGGCAAAGGCCTGGCAAAACCACGGGAAATTTTCTTCCGCAAAGTAGGGTGTCAACTTGTTCAGTCCTCCCCACACGTACACACCGGCCAGCAGTAGCCGAAGCGTCGGTGCGGGATTTTCTTTTTCAAAAAAAAGAACGCCCCACGTCAGCAGGTAGAAATACGTCCAGGGCTGCAAGCGATTAAGGTCTATAGAAATAAGTCCCAGCAGCCCCAGCCCGGTGGCTGCCAGCAGCCAGCGTTTTTGTGGCCAAAGGGCGCCGGCCAACAGCACAATTGGCCAGACTTTCGACAGAACGGCGTCGCCGATGTGTTCGCGAGGTGCGCACGCCTCCCCCAAAGCGGGCAACAGCGGAAAGACCCGCTCCACAGGCGGGTGCCACAACGGCAACGAGAGCGCCATGTGGGCGAGCAGTGCTCCGGCACCTAAGCGAATAACAGCAGTAGATATCGTCATTGCCATCCACGAATGTTGAGCCGCAGGCGGCCCTTCGAGTACAGGTCGGCCCGAATGCCGGAGGGCGTGATGAAGGTTCGTTCCACAGCCAGAGTGTCCACAGTGCCCGTGAGCACGACGCCTGGCTGAATGACATACTGCTGAAGCGCCTGCTGGGCAGAGGTGCGCAGCGCCTGGAGGTCTTCATCTAACGGAAAGACCAGCGCTTCACCCACGCGGCGCCGGAAGGCACTGGAAAACAGCCACGCCGCGGTGCGGTGCAGAAAGTTGCGCGTCTCGGCGTGAAATTCCAGCTCGGCCACTTCAATGCGGTTTTTGGCAACGTTAAGCACCGGCTTGCCTACGAGGTAAATATCGCCATTGAAGGCGCCCGACATCGCTGTGTTCACCACTAAGCGGTCGCCATTGCCCCACAGGCGCAGATTTTGCACCGTAACCTGCTTTTTGCCCGAAGCGAACGTCTGGCCCACAACCATGCTGCGCGCGAGGCGTTCTGCCTCGGCAAAGGGGACAACCGTCGTCAGGCGCAATTGAAAGCCGTCGGGAGCCTCGCTCAGCAGGCGCAGGTCGGGTAGGGTGCTGTTGGGGCGAAAAACAGGTCGCTCTCCCAGCATGGCTTCGTTGTAACACTCAACAAATAGGGTCGTGCGCAGCGCATCGCCTGCGGCCACGAGCGGCGTCATACCAATGGCAACAGGCGTCGTCTTTACCCACAGTTGCTGGGTGGTGTCCAAGAGCACGGGCTTTTGCAGGGCATCCCAGGCCATCTGGGCGTAGGGGCGCAGGCTCAGCTGCTGGCTCACCAAGCGGTCGAGCGATTGAGAAAGCGTGGTTCGGCTCCGGCTGAGCATCAGGTTGGCTAACGGCTGGATGTTTATATCGCCCAACGCCGTTTTGAGCATAGGTGCGGAGAGCCATTCGTGAAACTCCACCGTTGTCTGCGTGCGCAGCGACCAGTCGGGCTGGAGGCTAAAGTTCGTCTTCAGGCCCAGTTGCAGCTCCCCTTCGGCCTCGGCAGCGCCGAAGAGGACCTGCTGCTTGGCCCAAATCTTCAGCGGTACCCGGTATCGAATGGTTTGGCTCGAGATATCCACCTCGAAGGGGCGCGTGCGCCACAGGCGGAGCATGAGGCCGTCGTTGCCATTGTCGGTGAAGGAGTTGTCTTCGTACAGCAGCCCCTGAACACGCTGGTTGAGCATTTGCACTAAGTCGCGCGCCGACAGGGTAACAGGCAGGACGATGGCCGAAATAGGGGAGGCCACTTCAGGCAATGAGCGATACTGCTCGCCCGGGTAGGGAGCGCTGTTACGCCGGGCAGAGCGGCAACTGGCTAGCAGCAGGACAAGCGCAACAACAAAGCCGGCAGTACTTAGGCGCATGGGCGCGGAAGGATTTTGAGGCAAAGGTAAGAGCGCTAAAGGCAGGGCAAAAGCATGCGTTTTCTGCAGCCTTTCTATCTTTCGCCCCATTATGCAGATCCATCGCTTGCGTCTTCAAAATTACAAGCAATACGTTGAGCTCGATTTAGAGTTCCGCGAGGGTCTGGTCGGTATTATTGGCCGCAACGGAGCGGGCAAATCTACGCTATTTGATGCCATTCTATATTGCCTATACGGGCGCGAAGAAGCGGGCAAAACGCTGGTGCGCTCTTCGTTTGCCGACCCTAAGGCGACAGTGGTGCTGGAACTGGAGTTTTTTGTCGGCGAGAACCTCTATCGTGCCCGGCGCGAGTTTCGAGGCAAAGCCCTGACGCCTTATGCCGAGCTGTACAAAAACGACGCGCTGGTGGCTAAAACCACCAAGGCTGTCAACGATGAAGTAGCCAAAGTGCTCCACATGGAGCGCGATGCCTTCAAGCGCTCGGTTTTCTCGGGCCAGAAAGAGCTGGACGACTTGACTAAAGCCACGCGCGAAGAACGCCGTAAACAGGTGCGCCGCATGTTGGGATTGGAGCGTTTAGATGAAATCCAGACCACCATCAACGCCGACGCGCGCGACACGCGCAACCGCATCCTGGGCCAAATGCAAAACCTGCTGACCGAAGCCCAAAAAACGCAGATAACAGCCGACATTGCCGAAGGCGAAAAACAACTGGCCCAACTGCAGCAGACCTTACAACAGGAAAAACAGCAACTGCAAACCCTCAATCAGCAATATCAGCAGACTAAGGTGCGCTTCGAGGAGGCCGAACAACGCCTGAAACGCCACAATGAACTGGCTCAGCGAATAGAACAAGCACGCGAACGCATCCAACAACTGGCCCAACGGCAACAAGAACTGCAGCAAAAAATCGCTCAATTGAACACTCAACGCCGGCAGGTAGAGGCTCAACGCCCTCAATTCGAGACTTATTTAATCGAGAAAAAACGTTTAGACGCCCTCGAAAACGACCGGCAAAAATACCTGAATCAAAAGGTGCGTGTGGAGCGACTGGCAGCTGCTCGCGAAGAATTGGCCCGAGCGCAACGGAATGTGGAGGCAAGGGTTCCAAAAGTGGAAAAACTCCCTGCTGTGCTAACGGAGTTAGAAGAAAAAAAACAAAAACTGGCTCAAGTTCAAATAGATATAGAAACCTGCCTCGATGAGCACAGCCGCTTGAAGGGCGAAATAGCAGCGCTGCAAATGCGCGTGAAAGAGCGCACCAACCAACTGGATCAACTGCGCGCCTTAGGCCGCGGAGGCGCGTGCCCCACTTGCTTGCAGCCCTTGTTGGATGGCTACGACAACGTACTGCGCGAATTGGAAAGCGAGATCCAGCAATTAGTGCGAGAAAAAATTCAGGCTTTAGAGCAGAAACTACAGTTTGTGGTGCTGCGCGGTAAAGCCCTCCGCGCCAAAGAGCATACCCTGAAAAGAGAAGAGGAGGAACTACGCGCCCAAAAGCTAGCGCTCGAAGAAGATGCTCGGCAAAAGTCCCTCTGGGAGCGCGATTGTAGAAAGTGGGAAGAACACATCGCTGCCGAAGAAGCCAT
This sequence comes from Saprospiraceae bacterium, assembly GCA_025056735.1. GTDB lineage: Bacteria > Bacteroidota > Bacteroidia > Chitinophagales > Saprospiraceae > M3007. The sequence goes on along the minus strand of JANWVR010000058.1, from coordinate 11,050 downwards.
CCTGCGCGCTATTGGCGAGGTAAAATTTGACGAGGCAGCCTACGACGCTCTGAAGGCTCGTGTAAAAGCAGAGGATGCGCGATATTTAGAGTTCACCAAAGCCGAAAACTACGTTGAACAAGAGCTTCCGCGTGCCCTGCGCGAACAGAAGACTGTACAAGAGGCTTTGGCCCAATCGCAGCAAGATTGGGAAGCACTGACGGCCGAGCAGCAGGCCATTGGCTACGATCCGGTTGAATATGAAGCCGCTCGCGATGCTCTTACCGCCTTTGCCGACCAGCTGCGCGCTCAAAGCGAGCGCGTCCAGGGTGCCGAAAAAGCGTGTTTAGAACAGCAAAACACCGTCCAAAACTTGCAGGAACAATTAGAACGCGACATCCGCCTGCAAGAACAAATCTGCGACCAACGCGCTGAAATAGAGCTCTTAGAAAAACTCTCAGCCCTCATCGGCCAGTTCAAGGGTGAAATCCTGGCGCGCGTCGGACCGGGTATCTCTCGTGAAGCCAGCGAACTGTTCAACCGCATCACGCGTGGGCGCTACGAAAGCATCCGTGTCAACGATGACTTCGACTTTTCCATCTCCGACGGCGGCAACTACTATCCTATCGAACGCTTTTCGGGCGGCGAGGTGGACTTAGCCAACCTGTGCCTGCGCATCGCCATTACCAAAGCAATCTTTGACCTCAGCGGCGCTACGCAAATGGCCGGCTTCCTGGCCTTCGACGAAGTGCTTGGCAGCCAGGATGAGGAGCGCCGCGTCGAAATCATGCTGGCATTCAACTACTTAAAAGAACAGTTCCGCCAGATTTACATCATATCACACATCGAGAGCCTGAAAGACTTCTTTCCCAACCTGTTGGAGGTTAGTGTCGGGCCCGAGGGCAGCCGGGCAGTGTGGAAATAGGAAAGAGTGAAAAGTGAAAAATGGAAAATGGAAAATGAAGAGTGGAAAATGGAAAGTGAAAAGTGGAAAATAAAAATCAAAAATGGGGGCGGGTCGTTTAACCCGTTCGGTAAAGTCTTGGAGTTGTGTGGGTTTTAGGGAAAAACGGGCTGATGCGTTTCTTCGAGGAGTTGCTTCTGTGGGGTGGTATTTTGGGCGTAAATACCATTGAATGTTAGAAAAATTTTTTTTATCTTTTATGAATAATCGCGACTCTTCTGCACAGACGGAGCGAGAACAGGCGTCTGCAAGTGTGTCTTCTCCAAATAAGCGTCTGTACATCAGTTACATCCGGGCCATAGCGGCCTTTGCCGTGGTGCAAATGCACGCTGTCGGCGGCTATCTTTACTGGTACGGCAAGGAGGCCGCCCATTTGCATCCGCAATTCATGGCGGCGGACGTTTATTATAGTTTTTTGCGCTGGGCCACACCTTTTTTTATTATGATCAGCGGAAGCCTGTTGTTGGACAACCCTCGGGAGCAACCTCTTGGCACCTTTCTGGGCAAACGCCTACGACGGGTGCTTATTCCGTTTGCTTTTTGGGGAGGCATTTACCTGCTCTATTACTTCCGCAGCGCGCTTTATTCTGGGCAGCTGCCTCAATGGAGAGAGGTAGCTCACAAGATCTTCTACGAAGACATCTATTTTCATCTTTGGTTTCTTCCCATGATTGCCGGGCTTTATTTATTAACACCAGTGCTTAAAATTTGGGTAAAGGCAGCCACTCGTCGCAATGTAGAGTATTTCATGGGACTGATTTTTTTATTTAATACATTGCACCAATACTTGCCGGGATTTTTTTTGGTCAAACACTTCGCTTGGTTTGGCTACGTAGGCTACTACCTGCTGGGCTACTACTTGAGTGTATATCCGATTTCGCTACAATGGAAGCGCTGGCTCTATCCAGCAGCCTGGGTCATGCCCTTTTTGAGCGCGGGCATTGTGTGGTGGATGAGCGTCCAGAAAGGCGACTATGACGAAGCCGCCTTTGTGTATAGTAGTCCGAACATCTTGCTCATGACGGGCGCCTGGTTTGTATTCTTGCGCGACTACGACTGGGAGGGCTTTGCCTACCAGTACCCGCGCCTGCATCGTTGGGCCATGTATCTGGCCGAGGTAAGCTTCGGCGTGTATCTTATTCATCCTCTACTATTGGACATATTGAAAAATGGATATCTGGGCATAAGTATCAACCCACATGCTCTTCTGGACATACCCGTGCCTTTTGCCTTAGGCGGTCTGTTGACGGGAATAATAGCCACAGCGCTTTCGGTAGCTCTGATCTCACTCTTGCGTCGGTTTGCTCTTGTGCGAGAATGGCTTACATAGAGCGCAGAGAACCAATCCCAGATGGGAAGTAATGGGTCGAAACAGAATAAGACGAGTTCCGTCAGGCAGCCGACGCTTTTTTTAGGACAAACACAGGCTTCCTTTGCTGCGCATTGCCCTAACTTCGTAACCAATAAAAACGGTTACACTATGCGTACGTTTCTTTTACTCGTTACACTTTTCGCCTTCGCCTCTGGGGCTACTGCCCAAACAGGCTATTACCGGGTAAAATTCCCGGATGACTTCACAGTTTACGGTTGCAACGCTAAAGCCGACACCGTCTACCCGATCATTGACCAATACCCAGGCTGCCCCTTCGCGGTGAGCGTGGCGATCAAAGACCAGGTGTTCAAACTCAATCAAACCGGCGGTTGCAAAAAAATCCTGCGTACCTGGACGCTGATCTACTGGTGCGATTATGACCCAAACAAAGACCCGGTATTCATCGTTAACCCCATAGACTCAGACATCGGCCCAACGCTGTTCGGCATCCCCGCCAACCGCGGCCATTTGCAATACACCCAGGTAATCAAGGTGGTAGACCAGGAGGCACCGGTTATCTTTGGCTGCCCTACTGGCCCGGTAACATCCTGCGATTACACGAACAACGACCCAACTCAGTATAACAACGGCCATATTGACCGCTGCGAGGGGCCGGCCGACCTACGCATCAGGGCAACGGACGCCTGCTCGAAGAGCGACCTGCTCATCCGCTACCAGCTCTTCCTCGACCTGGATGGCAACGGCACTCAGGAGACTTTCATCAGCAGCAGCGCTCCCAACGCTTGGCCCATCAACCAGACCGTCGTGGGCGATACGGTATTCGCCAACATCGCTTTCCCAACGGGCTTTGGCTTCCCCTACGGCACGCATACGGTCCAGTGGATTGTCAACGACAACTGCGGCAACGAACGCCTTTGTAAGTACGACTTCATCACGAAGGACTGTAAGGCGCCTACCTTAGTGTGCCGCTACGGCATGGCCGTTAACATCATGCAAACGGGCATGATCACCGTCAACGAGCAAATTTTCCTCCAGCGCGTCGAGGATAATTGTACGCCTGCAAGCCAGATCCAAACGGCCATTCGCAAGGCTGGGCAGGGCACGGGCTTCCCCGCAGGTAATAAAACGGTAACTTTCGACTGCAGCGAATTGGGCCAGCAGTTTGTCGAAATATGGGGCCGCGACGCTAACGGCAACGCTGACTTCTGCCTGACTTTCATTGACGTGCAGGACAATATGGGCTCTTGCCCGCCGTCGAGCAAGTTCGTTGCCAAAATCACTACGCCGGACGACGATCCAATTAGCGGCGTTCAGGTGGCCCTCTCACAGGCCAATAAGACCATAGCAACATACACGACTGACAAAGACGGTCTCTATGAGGTGGGAAGTCTTGCTGCAGGATGCAAATACCAGCTAACGCCTTCACTCTCGGCTCAACCTAAGGCCGGCATCAACACGGCGGATGCCCTGCTGCTGTCGGCACACATAGACGGCATCTTGCCGCTGCCTTCGCCGTATCATCTGCTGGCAGCAGATGTAGATAAATCGGGTAGCCTCACGCCAGCAGACGTGCAGCAGCTGGTGAAAATGATCCTCGGAACGCAGCACAACTTCCCGGCCTATACTTCCTCCTGGCATTTTGTGCCTGTGCATTTTGTCTTTAACAACCCGGTCAACCCCTGGAGCGCCTCCGTGCCCGCCGCTAGCTCGCCCTTCTGCATTTCAGGCCTGATGCCGGCGCCTAAGGCCGATTTTATTGGCTATAAAATCGGCGACCTCAATGCCTCTAGTGTTGCCCAACTGGGCGCGCCAACTGTGAGCGACCGGGGCGGTCAACAGCGCTTAGCCTTCGAGGCCAAAGACCAGGTCTTCAACGCCGGGCAGGAAGTGCGCGTCAGCATTCAGACGCCCGACTTAGCCACCCTGGCCGGCTTCCAATTCACGCTCGACTACGATACCGAGGTGCTGAGCCTGCAGAACATCGTGCCTGACCTCCTTTCGGACGATTGTATCGCCACGCCTGAGGTAGGGCGCATCACCGCCTGCTGGCATTCGCCCATCATGCTCGACCCGACCATCATCGGTAAAGACATGAAGGCGCGCACCTTTGTGCTGGTATTCCGCGCGCTAAAGGGCGGTGTTCTAGGGCGTTCGCTGCGCATGACCTCTGCCATTACGGAAGCCCAGGCGTTCAAGCGCGACCTCTCGCCGGTGAACATCGGCCTGTTCTTCCAGCCCGTGCCTGTAGGGCCAAAGGCCGCTGCCGGCCTGAATGAGGGCGGCTCGCTCGAACTTTCGGTGCGCCCCAGCATCGTGCTCGACCGCGTGCAGGCCACCTACTATCTGCCGCAAGAGGGCGACGTGCGGCTGACGCTGACCGACGCCTCGGGCAACATCTTGCACACGCGCCAGCTGCGCCAAAGCGAAGGCTACCATCAAGCGCTCATTGACCTGAACACAGGCGTGCGCCCAGGGTTGTTGTTCCTGCGCCTCGAAAGCGCCGGCGGCGTAGAGGTACAGCGCATCACCAAAATGTAATAGGTGTCCTTCATGGAATTAACCAACTCGTGGGCATTGCCGAGGATGCTACGGCAATGCCCACAGTCTTTTCTGACTCTAACAGTTACTTGAACTAAAACCCAGATAACCAGCCGACCAATTTTTTAGAAAACTGCCTAAATTGTCGCTATCGAACGGCTCTCTTAGTCGAGAGAGGCCAACTGTTTGAGTTGTAGCCGCGGTGTTGGTGTGTGTTTCGCCAAACGCCTTACTCGGGCTCCCGAAAGTATGTGTGCGCCCGGGCTATCAGTTGCTCAGCCAGCGCAGGATCTGTAGCTACCTGATGGCGCACAAAGTCAGCAAAGATGTCTTCCATGCGCTCAAAGTGTTGGCGTTCGAGACCTGACTGGTTGCTCGGAGCTGCATAAGTGCGTCGGCGCACAATGAGTTCAAAGGCCTCCGGAAATACTTCTCTGAGCCGCATGTTGGTCAGTTCTATGCTTTGTTCAGGTCGGATGTCATGGAAGATTAGAGACAATATGGCATCTTTGACCTCGTTTTGCTGGGCAAAGTCGGCCAATTGCCGTAATATATCCTCCGTAGAGCGTTCGTGGCAGCGGCTTGCCTCGCATTTGAGCCAGGAGCGTGTGGGCAGGGCTTCAAACACAACGGAAGCCTCTGCTGGCGGATGAACATCGAGCCAGAGGAGTCCCTTTTCGGCGCCAATTTCCGTATCGCTCAGCCGTTCAATGCTGCCGGCATACCAGGCGTTAGGGTGGAGGTTTACTTTTTGAGCGTTGTGCCAATGGCCCAAGGCCAGGAACTGGAAGCCCTGCAGGCGTTCCTCCAGGTCTGTAGGGAAGGTTTGCTCGCCATATTCGTCCATGAGAAAACGCTTGCCCAGCGAAGTGTGCAGCAGCAAGAGGTTGAAGCAATTGGTTACGGGTTCCATGCGCTCCAGTTCGCAGCGCAGCAAGCGCTCGTCATTGATGTGTGGGACGCCGTGCACAGCAACGTCGCCGAAACAGTACGTTTCCCATTGATTACCAAAGATAGGATGGACGCCAGGGACGGTGCGGAGTGCGCGCAGGATAGGGCTGTTGTAGAAAGTCCGAGGCGTCTCGTGGTTGCCAGCGATGAGCACGAGAGGAATGTTTGCATCGCTTAAACGGCGCAACTGCTCTAAGGCGAAGGTAAGCGCGCGGTTGCTGGGGCTGGGTCTATGAAAGAAATCACCGCTGTGGACGACGATATCCGGCCTGACTTCTAAGGCGCGGTCAATTACCCGCTCGAAGGCATCGTACACATCTTGCTCGCGTGCATTTACGCCCGTCTGCTCGTAGACGCGGTCGAACGCCTGATAGCCCAGATGCGTATCGGAGAAGTGAAGGATTTTCATGTGCGCATCCGTTTTTTTGCAAAAAATAAAAAGGTATCGCCGTTAGAGTGACTGTCAGCGATACCTGCATCGTGCGAAGTGATAGCGTATGCGCGGCGTAGGGCTTTATTCGCGGCTGGCCAAAAAGCGCATCAGCAACCATAAGAATTGCAACAGCGCGGCCAGGGCAGCAGCCACGTAGGTCATAGCTGCCCAGAAAAGGGCATCTTTTGCGCCTTCGTACTCAATGCCGCGAGCAATGCCCGACTGGTCTAACCACGCCAAGGCGCGGCGGCTGGCGTCAAATTCAACCGGAAGCGTGACGAGGCTGAAAAGACAGGTAGCGCCAAAAGCAGCCAATACCACCATCATGATGACAGGGTTATCCAGCATAGCAAAACCTACTAAGCCAAACATGAAGAGGTATTGTTGAATAGAGGCGGCTATCTGTACCACGGGTACCAACCGAGAGCGCATCTGCAGCATACTGTAGGCCGTAGCGTGCTGCACAGCGTGCCCGCATTCGTGCGCCGCTACAGCAGCAGCGGCTACGCTTCGCCCATAGAATACGTCATGGCTTAAGTTGACCGTCTTGTCTTGTGGGTTGTAGTGGTCCGTCAGCCGGCCTTCCACCGAGGTGATGCGGACGTCGTGAATGCCGTAGGCGCGCAGCATGGCCGCCGCCACTTCGGCGCCACTCATACCATTCGGTAGCGGTACCTGACTGTAACGGTGGAATTTGCTTTGGAGCGTGCCGCTTAAGATCATGCCGATGACCGTGAAGACGACACTGATAACAACGATGCCAATCATAAGAAATGGTTTTGATTTTCGAGTTTTGAAAAACAATGCGAGGGCGAAGGTAGTTCGCTTTCAGGAAATCATCTTGAACCCCGTGTATTTATGCAGCGCTTTTGGGATGCGAATGCCTTCTGGCGTTTGGTTGTTCTCCAAAAGCGCCGCTACAATGCGCGGCAGCGCTAAGGCCGAGCCGTTGAGCGTGTGGGCCAGATGAATCTTGCCGTCAGCATCGCGGTAGCGCAGCTGCAGGCGGTAGCTTTGGAAGGTCTCAAAGTTGGAGACAGAGCTGACCTCCAACCAACGTTGTTGCGCGCCCGACCACACCTCGAAGTCGAAGGTTTTGGCGGAAGTGAAGCCCATGTCGCCCCCGCAAAGCAGTAGGATGCGATAGGGCAATTCTAATTTGCGCATTAAGCGCTGCACATGTCGCACCATTTCCATAAGTGCCTTGTAGGAGCGGTCGGGATGCTCGATGTGCACGATTTCTACCTTGTCGAATTGATGTACCCGGTTCAACCCGCGTACGTGAGCGCCCCAGGCGCCCGCCTCACGCCGAAAGCAAGGGGTATAGGCCGTATATCTAATGGGCAGGTCTCTTTCGGGCACAATAACATCGCGCAGCAAGTTCGTTACCGGCACCTCTGCCGTAGGAATAAGATAAAGCCCATCGCGCTCACAAGTGTACATCTGGCCCTCTTTGTCCGGCAGTTGGCCCGTGCCGCGGGCTGTGTCTTCATTGACTAAATGCGGCGGCAGAATTTCTTCGTAGCCAGCTTTGATATTTTCTTCCAAAAAAAACTGAATGAGCGCGCGCTGGAGCTTTGCGCCTTTGCCCCGATAGACCGGGAAGCCCGCTCCGGCCAGCTTGACACCCAGTTCGAAGTCGAAGAGGTTGTATTTTTTGCCCAAATCCCAGTGAGCCAGCGCGTCGGGCGGTAGGGTAGGGAAGGAGCTCGTCCAATCACGAAATATTTTGTTGTCCTCGGCGCTTTTGCCTTTGGGCACGGAGCGATGTGGGCAGTTGGGCACTGTGTACAGAAGGCCTTCCAGCTGTTGTTTAACAGCCTCAGCGCGTTCCTCCAACTGACGGATATTCTCCTTCTGAGCGGCCACCTGACTTTTAAGTTGTTCGGCTTCATCGCGCTTGCCCTGAGCCATGAGCTGACCGATGTGGGCCGATAAACGTTTGTTTTCTGCCAGCAGGTCGTCCACTTGCTTTTGCAGAGCGCGGCGTTCATCGTCAGCTTTCAAAATGTCGTCTAAAACTTTGATTTGCTGAGAAGTCCAGTTCCGCTTGCGCAGTCCCTTGACGATAGATTTCTTATCCTCTCGGACTCGTTTGACTTGAAGCATGGAAAAAGCATGGTTTTTTTACGGCGCGCAAGATAGAGCGAATTTCAAAATGGGCTTACCTTTGCAGGGATTCACTGCAAATTCTCATTTCCTCTTCAAGGCAGCGACATTTCTGGCTGCATTCATTACTCCATTTTTTCGTTTTTTTAAGATGCAGGCTGCAGGCGCTCCAAAAAGGAAGCGGCCTGCGCTACCTCCAAAACGGCTTGCCATTTCTGCTTGAGTCCCGGTTCTTTTCTCTGACGGATGTTCTGGCTTTCCACGTTCAATGTGCCGATGCGTTCCGCAGGGCAAGGGCGTGTTAAAACCCCACATCGAAGCAAAGTAACCGCCTGAGACAGCGCTCTTTCGTCCGTCTTTTGAACTCGGACGGCGTGTCGCCAGGGCAATTCCATCACAACAGTACCTGCTTTCCCACTTGATCTATGTACGATATTTTGCAGCTAAATGAAATGCTGGTCTCCGAGCTTAAGGAGATAGCCCACCGTTTGGGCATTAAAGGCTACCAAAAGATGCCCAAGCAAGATTTGATTTACCACATTTTGGACGAACAAGCCTTAGCGGGCAAGAAGACAGGAGGCGAGCGCGTGCCCGTTGTAGAAGAGCCGCAGCCCGGCAGGAAAATTGTCATCCGAGACCCACAAGAAAAAGAAGGGGATGCCACACTGAGGCGCGATAAACGTCCGCGCAAGATGAGTCAAGTAGGCGCCCTCCCCTCAACGCCATCCAACGCATTAGAGGCGGCTTTTGCGGTTGATAATCAAATGCTTGCAGAGCAAGCCTCTGAAGAAACACGCGTTCTTCCCGAACGAGAGCCTGAGCATAGCCAGGCGCGCCGCGACGACCGTCGTCGCCGTCGTCGTAATCGCCGAGACCGCTCGCCGCAAGCCACTCCCGACGTGCGACAAGAGGAATACCCGGCTCTTCAGGACTTTGAGCCAGAAAAAGACGAAGCCCTCATCGAAATCGAGAAACAACCGACTGAAACCAGCGAGCCAGGAGCGCCGACGACATTGCTGACCCCTCCAATACTGGCCAAAGCGCGTCCGACGGCGGTGGCCTCGGAGCGCTTCGACATCGAATTAGATGGTGTCATCGAAGGAGAGGGTACCATAGAGGTATCTGCCTCGGAGGGCTATGGATTTCTGCGCTCGCCCGATTACAACTACGCCTCCAGCCCCGACGACATTTACGTATCGCCTTCCCAGATCAAGCTCTTTGGCCTGCGCACCGGCGATACTGTAGTGGGTACCATCCGCCCGCCGAAAGAGGGGGAAAAGTACTTCGCCCTGCTCAAGGTGCTGCGCATCAATGGCTTAGACCCTAAGGATGTGCGCGACCGCGTCCCCTTCGATTACCTGACGCCACTGTTCCCTACCCAGAAATTTAACCTGCTTACCAGTCCAACCGGACGGGACTTCGGCAACCGCCTGATTGAACTGTTCACCCCCATCGGCAAAGGCCAACGCGGCTTAATTGTGGCCCAACCTAAAACGGGCAAAACCTTCTTGCTCAAAGACATCGCTAATGCCATCACGAAGAACCATCCGGAATGCTACGTCATCGTCTTGCTCATTGACGAACGCCCTGAAGAGGTAACCGACATGAAGCGCAGTGTGCGCGCCGAAGTGGTGGCCTCTACGTTTGACGAGTCCGCCGAAAACCACGTGCGACTGGCCAACATCGTGCTCGAAAAAGCCAAACGTCTAGTCGAGTGTGGCCATCACGTCGTCATTCTGCTCGACTCCATCACCCGCATGGCACGCGCTTACAACACCGTGGCGCCCTCTTCGGGCAAAGTACTCTCTGGCGGCGTCGAAGCCACTGCCCTGCAAAAACCCAAAAAGTTTTTTGGCGCCGCGCGCGCTATCGAAAACGGCGGCTCGCTCACTATCTTAGCCACCGCCCTCATTGATACCGGCTCGAAGATGGACCAGGTCATCTTCGAAGAATTCAAAGGCACCGGCAATATGGAACTGCAACTCGACCGCAACTTGGCCGAGCGCCGCCTCTTCCCCAGCATTGATTTGACCAAATCCAGCACGCGCCGCGAAGAACTCCTCTTAGACCGCGAAACACTTCAGCGAATGTTCATCCTGCGTAACCATTTGGCCGACATGAAGCCCGAAGAGGCGATGGAGTTCATGAGAAAACACCTGATGAGCACCACCACCAATGAAGAGTTTCTAATGTCTATGAACCGATAGCCCCACCAAGGACGCTTGGCGAAGTAATTGCAGAGCGCGCGCATGCAAACGATACGCCTTTGCAGCCGGCGTCAATCCTTCCTATTCAATCGGGCGGCGATTTCACCGACTTCCGACAGCGAGAGTCCCGTAATTTCTGCCACGAACTCCGGGCTTGCGCCCCTTCGCAGGGCGTTTTCGGCAATTTGTCTCACTGTTGAGGATATTTCCGACTGCACTGTTAAGGCGAAGCTAGCATCGTCGCGTTGGGCTTCTAAGTACCGTTCGTATTCCTTTCGTTCGGCGGGCGGCAGTTTGAGTAAATCGAGTTTTTGGCTGGCGGCCTTGAGGCCCTTCGCGGTGAATTCCTCCTTGATTTCAGCGGTTTTGAGGAAATAAATCCACTCGTCCAAGGCGTCGCGGGCCACTTCGTCGAAGCGGTTGGTTTTGATGATGTAATACTCTGGGTACAGGTCGGAGACGGTTTTTTTCTGGAACAGTTCCCGCTGGCGGGCGGAGAGTTCCAATTCAGTGTGGCTGTGCAGGCCGAGGAAGCG
>JANWVR010000056.1 GCA_025056735.1 Saprospiraceae bacterium | reverse complement strand
GCGCCCGGTCGCTCCTAAAGCGCAACGAGGCGGGATACTACTACTTCGCGCACCGCACGTTCAAAGAATTTTTCTTTGCACAACTGCTTTATGAGGGGCGGATTCCTGAAAACGAATTTCCTTTTGATGATTACGAAGATGTTCGAATTTTTTACCAGCAGATGGGCGAGGTGAAGTACTTCCGAAGCCTTTACTCATCGAACCGCGCTCGGGTACCTCCGCCAGGCCAGCTTTCCTTCTCCTTAGATACGCGACTACCCATACCCGTGCAGGCATTCTGTCAGCTCGAAAACATAGGACTCTCCAACAGCACCTGGGATACTTTCTCGCTGCTACTCGCCAAAGGCGAACCGGATGATGCCCACAACAACTGCCTGACCCATCTGGCCCGCTATCTCATAGAAGAAGAACGCGGAACCGCTGGCGACGATTTCCTCCAAAGTCTTTGCGAAAAACACGATGTAATGACAACCGCCCTGCTTGAGTTCTTCTACTTCTGCGAGACCAACGGCCAGTACCACTTCATACACCGTTCATTTGCAGAGTTCCTTTGCCTGCGAGACCTCTTCTTTCAGGAAGACGTCGTGGAAAAAGCGCCGGCCTTCCCCTTCCATAAATTGCGCTTTCGACACCTGTTTGCCGAAGAAATCCGATGGCTGCAGTTCTTGCCCTACTGGAGCGAAGTCTCTTTGCTGTTGGACAGCGATTGGTCAAGAGAGGAATTCTTTCGGGGCGCCTTTGGCGAAAGCGCGGAGCCGTCGCAAGAGGATGTTATCAAGAAGGTCTATTCCAGCTGGTACGACTACGCATCCCAGAAAGTCGAGACGGGTTTCTACGATTTTTTCTCGCGTTTGCAGCAAAGCGAAGGCAGGCTGACTATCCGGAGCCGACATCCGGCCGACCTCAGCTTTTTCAAATACATTCCCTATGCCGGGGAGGTGCAGGAGTTGAATCTGGCTCATTGTGATTTGCAGGGTGAACTGACGCTGGAAAACTTTACCCAACTCAAAACCCTTCACTTAGAAGGTAATCCGGGCTTGCGTCTGTCCAAACTGCCCGCTTCGCTCCAGCGCATCGTCATCTCGACCCGGCAGGAGGCATCCGCAGTTCCGAAAAATTTTCGGGGCGAGGTCATCGTCCGAGAAGAAAAAGTGGCCCGATTGGCCAAAAACGCTCCCGCGTTCCCAGAAATGGTAAAGGTGGCCGGCGGACGCTTCTGGATGGGCAGCGAGAGTGACGCTCCCGCCGCCAATCCTGATGAGATGCCCTGCCACTTAGTGGAAGTCGCGGATTTCTGTATCGGCAAGTATCCCGTAACGGTGGGTGAATTTGCCCGCTTTGTGCTCGAGACGGGCTACGTTACTCAGGCAGAGCGAGAAGGATGGAGCCCGGTCGCTATCTGGCGCGGCGATATCCTTACCGATTTCCTTCGGACTGGCGTAGACTGGACTTGCGATGCGTATGGCTATCCGATGGATGAACGCTCTGCCCGGCATCCAGTCGTCCACGTCAGCTGGCACGACGCAAAAGCCTATTGCGACTGGCTCAGCCAGAAGACAGGAGACGCCTATCGCCTACCCACGGAAGCCGAGTGGGAATACGCTGCCATCGGCGGTCCGTTGTCAGGGCGTCGGGATGAAGACGGCAGCGTAGTCCGGGAATTTGAGTTTGCCGGCAGCGATGAAGCGGCCGAAGTCGCCTGGCATTTTGAAAAATTTCGGGACAGCGGCGCCGATAGAAACCACGTCGGCGTTCAACCCGTTGGCCGACTGAAGCCCAACTGCCTCGGCTTGTTCGACATGAGCGGCAACGTGTGGGAGTGGTGCGAGGACTGGTATGACCCGCATTACTACAGCCTTTGCCAGGAGCAAGGTCTCGTAGAGAATCCTGCTGGCCCAGAAAGCGGCTCGCACCGTGTGCTCCGCGGCGGGTCGTGGTTCAACGACGCGGCGAATTGCCGGACGGCGCTCCGCAACGCCAACGCCCCCGTCGCCCGCAACCGCGTCATTGGCTTCCGCCTGGCGTTCGTCCCGCAGTTTAGCAGATAGCCTTTCCGGCCTTATGCATGGACTGGAGCGAGTTGCCGGGGGAAATGGGAAGAAGGCGGAGGGACGTAGCCTTCTGCCCATTTTTCACGGCAAGGAGCGATGGCGCCAGAAAAGCACTTTACCTTTACCGCCGAAGGCGGTCGAATTTTTTTGAGAAAATAAGGTTTTATGCAGATTCGCTTGTTTACGATTCCGATAGGCGATGGCGGTGGAGCCGTTCAGGAGATGAATGCTTTTCTGAGAAGCAACAAAATTTTGGAAGTGGAGAAGCAGCTCATTCGCAACGATCACGGCGCTTACTGGTGTTTTTGCGTGAGTTACATCGAGCGCAGCGCTGCTGAAATAGCGGAGAAGAAAGCCGGTAAAATAGATTATCGCCAGGTGTTAGATGAAGCGGCATTTAAACGGTTTTCCCGGATGCGCGAGGTTCGTAAGAAGATCGCCACGCAGGAAGGTATTTCAGCCTTTTTAGTGTTTACCGATGAGGAGTTAGCCGAAATGGCGAAGTTGGAACAGATTACCGAGAAGGCCATGCTGGGCATCAAAGGCATTGGCGAAAAGAAGGTAGAGCGTTATGCTCGATACTTTATCCATCTGCCGGAGAGCGATGAAACGCCAGGGACATCTGATTGAAGCGATTGCAGAAAGGAGCAATCTGGAAATGGCCTATTACAAAGCGCGCAAGGGCAAACTCTGCAAGGCGAGTGTTTGGGCCTTTAGCCAAAACTTGGAGGAGAATTTGCGGGCGCTGCAGCGCCAGCTCCTTTCAGGCGAAGTGGAAGTTGGCGGCTACCACTTTTTTACGATATACGACCCTAAGAAGCGGCAGATATGCGCTGCACCCTTTGCTCAGCGGGTGTTGCATCACGCTCTGATGAATGTATGCCATCCCTATTTTGAGCGGGTACAAACAGCCGATAGCTATGCCAGTCGTATCGGCCGGGGGACTCACGCAGCGCTTCAGAAGGCTAATGAGCACCATCGCCGTTGCCGCTGGTTTCTCAAACTGGACGTCCGAAAGTATTTCGACAGCATTCACCACGGCGTGCTGCGGCGCCAGCTATGCCGCATGTTCAAAGACGCCCGTCTGCTGCGCATCTTCGACCAGATTATTGACAGCTATTGCGTAACATCGGGTCGAGGCGTGCCCATCGGCAACCTGACAAGTCAGTATTTCGCGAACCACTATCTGTCAGCAGCAGACCATTTCGCCCGAGAAGTGCTACGCCTCCCGGCGTACATCCGCTACATGGACGACATGGTCCTGTGGCACACCGACAAAACGGCCCTCTTAGAGGCCGGTTACCGCTATCGAGATTTTGTAGAGCATCGTTTACACCTGACACTCAAGCCCTTCTGCTTGAATGAGCACACACGGGGGCTCCCGTTTTTAGGCTATCTGCTATACCCCAACCGCATCCGCCTCGCCTCGAAAAGCCGCAAGCGTTTCATCTATAAGACTCGCGAATATGTACTCCGCCTCGACAAAGGTGAATGGACACAAAAAACGTATCAGCGCCACGCTGAAGCGCTGACAGCGTTTACGCTGCACGCCGATGCAAAGGCATTCCGGCGAAAAGTCATTCAACAGGCGGAACGCCTACCTTGAAAAAAACGGGCGCTCATCGAGGGAACGAACCGTGTGCTCCGCGGCGGGTCGTGGAACAACGACGCGGCGAATTGCCGGACGGCGAACCGCAACGCCAACGCCCCCGACAACCGCAACCACGACATTGGCTTCCGCCTGGCGTTCGTCCCGCAGTCCATGCATAAGGCCGGACGGCCTCTGCTGAACAGATGGGCGACCCTGTCCCTGACTCCTCAGGGCGAATACCAGTACGCGATGTCCGGCGCTGGTAGAGACGAATGGATGTTCGTCGTCGAAGGTTCCGGGCATTCTCCTGAAATATCAAAGGTATGCCTATGGATGGATAAGCAAAGACAAGAGGCTGCGAGGGCTCGCCTCGCTCAAAGCCTATTTCCCGGGTCTCCCCCAAAGAAGGCAGCCCTTACGCAATGCTCTGGCACAATTCCACCAGCCTCCCGTTGCACGATTTGGGATGGAAGAAGGCGACCCACTTGTTGTCGGCGCCGCGTCGGGGTTCGCGGTTGAGTAGCTCACTCGACTGCCGGCTTGAGGCCTGTCTTACACTGGCGCGCTCGCATGAAGCCTTTTTACATGAGGCGCCTGTCATGGCAAAAAAGGCGCTTTTTTTGGTTATGAGGAATGATCCGGGTATATTTGCACGATGTTTCATCCAACGCAGCCCAACAACGCACTCGCCCTGTTGCCTCCTCCGAGGGAGAAGATCGAGACCGTTGCCGTGTTGCGACAGGCAGAAAGGGCGGCGTCGGCCTTAGGCGAGTTGAAAGGGCTGGCCTACACGCTGCCCAATCCGGATATCTTGCTCAACGCCGCTATTTTGAGGGAAGCGGCAGCCAGCTCCGAAATTGAAAATATCGTTACCACACAAGACAGGCTCTACCAGGCCCTTCTACTCAAAGGGAGAGAGGCGGACCCAGCCACCAAAGAAGTACTTCGGTATCGCGAAGCTTTGTTGATGGGCTTTCGCTTTCTAAAAGAAAAGGGCTTTCTAAGCACAAACGCCATAGTTAGTATTCAGCAGGTCTTAGAGGCAAACAGTGCAGGAATACGCCGTCTGCCAGGTACCGCGCTCCGGAATGCCTTAACCGGAGAAACTCTTTACACCCCTCCGGATGATCATGAGTGCATCCTTCGGCTGTTGAAAAACTTAGAGGAATACTTGAACCAAAACGATGACCTCTCTCCCCTAATCCGATTGGCAGTGCAACATTATCAATTCGAGAGCATCCACCCCTTTTACGATGGGAATGGTCGGACAGGGCGTATCTTAAACGTCCTCTTCCTGATTCTAAACGGTTTGATCGATCGCCCGGTGCTTTATCTAAGCAAATACATTATAGAACACAAAGCGGATTATTACCGACTATTGCAAGAGGTACACGTCCACGGCCATTGGGAGGCATGGATACTCTATATGATCAGGGCTGTTGAGACAACAGCCAGGGAAACGATTGGAAAGATTGTTGAAATAAATGACCTGTTCCACCAGACTACACACAAGGTAAAACTTGAGAAGCCGAAGATATACAGCAAGGATTTGCTGGAGCTGCTTTTTGTACAACCCTATTGCCGTATTGAAATGCTGGTAGAGCAATTGAATGTATCACGCCCTACGGCCTCCCGCTATTTGCATGGATTGTGCGAGATTGGCGTATTGAGAACGCATCGCGTCTGGAAAGAAACTTTGTTTATCCATCAAGCACTTTTACAGCGGCTGAAAGGATAGGGATTTTTTTGCCGCCCTGGCAAGGTGAGGTACTCAAGTCCTCTTCCTGAACGGCAGCCCTTACGCAATGCTCTGGCACAATTCCACCAGCACCCCGTTGCACGATTTGGGGTGGAAGAAGGCGACCCATTTGTTGTCGGCGCCGCGACGGGGTTCGCGGTTGAGGGGCGTGAAGCCTTGCTGCTCTAAGTGTTCGATGGCGGCGCGGATGTCGTCCACCTCGAAGGCGATGTGGTGGATGCCTTCGCCGCGTTTTTCGATGTATTTAGCGATGGGGCTTTCCGGGTCGGAGGCTTCAAGCAGCTCGATCTTGCTGTCGCCGATACGGAAGAAGGAGGTGGCGACCTTTTCGGTTTCGACGGTTTCGATTTTATAGGGGGCCTCGCCCAACAGGCGCTGGAAGAGCTCGTTGCTGTCGGCCATGTTGCGCACAGCGATGCCGATATGGTCAATTTTGAGCAGCATTTGTATGGCGTTTTTTTACCACTAAGGCACGAGAAGAGGAGGGCTATTTGGCTTTGACGTAGATGTTCTTTTCGCCGGTGAGTTGCTGGAGTTCGGCTTTTCGCTGTTCGATTTCGCGCGGGTCGGTGTAGGAGAAGGAGATGCCAACCTGGCGGGCGCGGCCTTTGGGCTGGTCATAGACGTTGTAGCCGGCGTTTTGGAGTTGGGCGGCGAGGCGGTCGGCGTTTTCCGGATTGGAGAGGGTGGCCACGATGAGCACGCACTGGCGGCTGCGGGGGCTGGCGGGTTGGTTTTTGGGTGGGCGCTGGTCTTCTTTTTGGAGGCGTTCCAGCGCCTGGCGGCGTTCTTCGGCGTTGGCGCTGACTTCGTCGTCGAGGTCAGGCTCTTCGATTTCGGGCAGGGCAGGCGACGCTTTGGGCTGTTGCTGTTTTTGAGCGTTTTCGGCGGCTTGCCCCAGCCCGGCGATGTCGGGCAGGGGAGAGATGGGTTTGGCCTGTTCCATTTCGGTCAGTTGCTGCTGGAGGGTAGGCGTTGGGCGGTCTTTTCGGTATTGCCACCACCACAGGCCGAAGACGGCAGTGCAGAGGATGAGGCCGATGCCGATGCCCAGTCCGAAGCGGCTGGCGGAGGCGCGCGGTGGGGGCGGCGTGGTGCTGTCGAACACGGGTGGGTTGGGCAGTGGCGGCATGGGCGGCACTAAGGGCGTGGCGGTTTCTGTCGGGGCTGCGGCGCTGGCTGCGGTGACGGAGGCAGGCTCAGCGACAGCCGTCTCGCGCGAGCGGGCGATGGGCGAGAACTGGAGCGGCGGCAGGCCGTAAGCGCCAGCATTGAAGTTGGTGGCGTCGGGCAGGAACTGGATTTTTTGCAGGTAGTTCTTGTAAAGACGCCCTACGCCCGGCAGGTTGACGATGTCGCGCTGGTCGAGTTTGGCCTGCGTTTGCTGCACAAATTCGTCCAAAATGCGGCGGGCTTCTTCTAAGGAGAGTCCGTAGGTGTGGGCGAGGTCTTCCACTAAGAGGCCGTCGTCGGTGGCGAGGTTTTCGCTGAAGGTCAGCGTTTTTGATGGCGGATGGATGGTGTTGGTAGCGTAGTCCACGCTGGCTGAGGCGCGCGTGGCGGTGAAGCCGCCCAGCCCGGGGATGACCAGCGTATCGTGCAAAAAGAGGAGGCGCTCTATGTGTTTAGCAATGTCTATATTCATGATTTGTGCGCGATGCGGAGCCTTTGGGAATGTTGCTAAAGGAGCCATTTTGAATGCAAAATTAGAATAAATCGGATGGGTGATGCGGATAGAGTGCGGACGCTCAGGGCTGCCGTTGACAAATGTTGCAAAAAGAAGGCCAATGTAGCCGTAGTTTTGGCCCGGAATAACCGACCACCCTTGAGGGACATGAGCGAGTTTGAAAGCTTTTTTAAATCCGCATTTTCTGTTGACAACGTCATCTTCGGCTTTGATGGGGGCGAACTCAAGGTGCTGCTCATCCAGCGGGGCGCAGCGCCGTATCGGGGTAAATGGGCCTTGCCCGGCGATTTGGTATACCCCAATGAAGATTTAGACGCTGCCGCCGAGCGCGTGCTGGAGCAGCTAACCGGCCTGCGCGGTGTGTACTTAGAGCAGGTCAAGACCTTTGGCGCGGTCAATCGGCATCCGTTGGGGCGCGTTATCACCATAGCCTATTATTCGTTAGTGAAAATCAGCGACTATACCGTCACTCCCGCCTCGTTTGCGCATTCGGCGCGCTGGCACGCAGTGTCGAAGGTAGGCGAACTGGCCTTTGACCACAACGAAATTTTAGACACCTGCTTCCGCCGCCTGAAATTGAAGGTGCGCATGGCGCCCATCGGATTTGAACTGCTGCCCCCCAAATTCACGCTGACCGAACTGCAACACCTGTACGAGTCCATCCTGGGGGAAAAATTGGACAAGCGCAATTTCCGCAAAAAAATCCTCTCAATGAACTTGCTGCACGACCTCAACGAGATGCAGGAGGGCGTGGCGCATCGCCCGGCCCGATTGTATCGTTTTGACCGGCAAACCTACCAGCAATTCGTGGCGGAAGGTTTCAGTTTTTATCTATAAACACACGATAAACATGGCAAAGAAGGAGGTCCGTGAAGTAACCCTGAACTACGGTGGTCAACAAATCACGCTGACGAAGAGCGATACTGAAGCGGCTGTGCAGCACACGCCCATGCACGGAGCGACGCCGGCTCGCCGCAGTCTTGTTGGGGCGCCGCTGGCTGTAGAGGGCTTCGATATGGTGCGCGTCTCCGAAAACGTTGGTCAAACGTTAGACGAGCTGCGCCGCCGACCCGAGGTGGCTGTGGGTACCCACGTGTGGAACGTCGGGGATCAGCAGGGCAATCCGCTGGTACCTACGGGCAACCTGTACATCGAATTTCAGCCCGGTGTGGACGACCAGCGCCAGCTGGCTATCCTGAACGAACTGGCGCTCAACATCCGCGAAATTGTCGGCCCGGGGGCGTTCCGCGTCAACGTTACGCCGGCATCGCCCAATCCCATCAAATGCGCCGTGGCGCTCCAGGCTATGGCCGAAATCGCCGTAGCCGAGCCGGAATTTGCCGCGCCTCCCATGACGTGGAACTTTGCCGTGCCCACCGGTCGCTTCATTGCCTCGCAATGGCATCTGGAAAATACCGGCGGTCCGATTCCCGCCGTGGATGTGCCCAACGCCCTGTACGATGCTTCCTATTTCAAACGCGGGGCGGATGCTAAAGTGGTGGAAGCCTGGAAGTTTCTGGGAAGTCTGGGCAATCCCAATCTCTGCATTGCTGTCATCGACACGGGCTTTGCCGCCGATCACCCGCAGTTGCGCGGCAACGGCCAAAAGCTGCGTAACCCGCTCAATGCCGCTGCGCGCACTACTGACGTGTCGCCGTTTGTGCGCATGAGCAACGGCTCGGTGGGCGTCATGAGCCACGGCACCTCGTGTGCTGCTGTGGCCGCCGGCGCCCTCGATGGGCAGGGCATCTTGGGCGCAGCGCCAACCGCCAAACTCATGCTCATCAAACTGGACGTGCTGACCGACGAGGCCATTCGTAACGCCTTCGAGCACGCCATGATCAACGGCGCCGACATCATTTCCTGCAGTCTGGGCTATCCGACGCCTGTGCCGCTGTCCACGTTTGTATCCAACTATCTGGCCCGCGTGGCCCGCGAAGGGCGCGGCGGGCGCGGCATTCCGATGTTTTTCGCCGCCGGCAATGCCAACCCGGCCTCCAACAACCAGCCGCGCGAAGTGAGCGACTTTGCGGCCCACCCCGACGGCATCTGCGTAACGGCCTCCAACAGCCTCGACCTGCGCTCGAGCTATTCGTTCTTCGGGCGGCAGGCACACATCTGCGCGCCCTCCAACGGCGATGGCGGCGTGGGCATCACCACTGCCACCTGCGATTTAGGGCGCGACGGACGCTCCGTCGTGCTGGGCTACACCAGCGGATTCGGCGGCACCTCTAGCGCCGCTCCGCTTGTTGCTGGCGTATGCGCTCTCATGCTGACGGCCAACCCAGACCTGACCGTGCCACAAATCAAAGAAATCCTCCGGCGCAGCGCCGATAAAATTGGGCCGGCTAATGCCTATGACGCCAATGGCCATTCGATTTACTACGGGTTTGGGCGCGTCAACGCTTTGCGTGCTGTGCAAATGGCCGCCGCTCTGCGACAGGGGGGCAGTGCTACAGCACTCACCACTCCCACGCCTACGCCGGGCGACACCTCGGCAGCGCCCGCCCAGCGCGGCCGTGTCGAGTCGCGCTTTCTCAATGTGCGCTCCGGGCCGGGTACGTCGTTTGCCGTTCTGCGCCAGCTCAACCAGGGCGATATCGTGCCGCTCTTTGAACGTGTGTCGGGCTTCTGGCGCATCGGCCAGGGCGAATTCGTCAGCGCCGACCACATTCGCGTCCTCCCGGCCATACCCACAGCGCCTGTGGCCGCGCGCAAAGGGCGCGTCAATTATGCGTTTCTGAATGTGCGCTCCGGGCCGTCCACGTCTTTTAGCGTCGTGGGCCGACTCAACCAGAACGACATCGTGGACATTTTTGAAACTAACCGCGACGGCTGGCACCGCATCGGGTCCAATCGGTGGGTGCTGGGTTCGTACATCCAAATCGTGTAGGTTAAGCCGCCGCAGCAACACCTCCCGTTGCTTTATCCTGCAGAGGAGAGCGCCTGCAGGATACTTTGCTCGATGTGCGCAAGCGGGTCGTCACAGGTGTTACGCACAAAAGTCAGCCCTGTCATGCGTTCGTAGAGCTCGATATAGCGCTCCGAAACCTCGTGGACAAACTCGTCGGGCATGTCGGGCATTTGCTGGCCTTCTTTGCCCTGGAAGCCGTGCGCCATCAGCCACTCGCGGACAAACTCTTTACTTAATTGCTGCTGGCGTTCGCCGCGGGCCTGGCGCTCAGCGTAGCCCTCGGCGTAGAAGTAGCGCGAGCTGTCGGGCGTGTGCACCTCGTCCATGAGCATGATCTGGCCGTTCCACAGGCCGAATTCATATTTGGTGTCCACTAAGATCAATCCGCGCCGGGCAGCCATTTCTGTGCCGCGTTGGAACAAGGCGCGGGTGTAGGCTTCCATCCGGGCATAGTCGTCGGGCGCGACGATGCGGCGCTCCAGAATTTCCTCGCGCGAAATGTCCTCGTCGTGTCCAGCGGCTGCTTTTGTCGTAGGCGTGATGATAGGCTCCGGGAAAGGGTCGCCTTCGCGCAGCCCGTCGGGCAAAGGCACGCCGCACAGAGTGCGATGTCCAGCGGCGTATTGGCGCGCAGCATGGCCGGCTAAATAGCCGCGAATGACCATCTCAACGCGCAGCGGTTCGCAGCGGTAGCCTATGGACACATTCGGATGCGGCGTGCGAATAAGCCAGTTCGGACAGATGTCGCGCGTGGCTTCCAAAAAGTAGGCCGCCAGATGATTGAGCACGGCGCCCTTGTACGGAATGGGCCGGGGAAGAATACAGTCAAACGCCGATATGCGATCGGTAGCCACCACGACTAAGTGGTCACCCAAGGTGTACACATCGCGCACCTTACCGCGATAGAAGGCCGTCTGGCCGGGCAGGTGGAAATGGGTTTCGATGATGGTGGACATGAGAAGATTATTGCGATTTCGTCTATGCGTCTGGGTTATAATTGAACTCTATAGTGCTTTGTAAAATTATTTCATCCAATATCTCCTTCAGATGGCCCCGCTTTACAGCGGCATGGAAGCGCTCCAGAAGTAAGGGTATGCTTATGATTTCCTCAATGCAATCCATGTATCGGCTCACTATGGCATGCACCGGGTAAGCTTTAAGCGCTTTTTCCTTGATTTTTAGTTGTATGGCCTCAGCGGTATCATTAGATTTTATGACGAAAGTAATCGGATATCGCTGAATTTTATCTATGTCCAGGAAGTACTTCTTGACATCTAAAGACTCGGTAACCTGAAAAAATCTTCCGATAGGTCGCATGACGAAGTCAATGCCGCCATCATTGGCATTTGTTCGGCCAGTCTTGTATAGTTTCAGGTTCTCTTCTTTTAGTTTTTTCAGGTCAAAGCCCCAGATGATGATTTGCCCGTGATAGAAGTACTTCAAAATGGCATAGCTGGCTATTTCAAACAGCCTGGCGTCGGTTTCAGGAGACAATAAACTGCGTATGAAGTCCTGGATTTCTAATTCTGTATGTGCAGTTATATTTTGTAGTTTTTTGCATGCTTCCAAAAAGTTCTGGAGGGCAGTTTGTTTTGCCTTGATATACTCTTCTATAATTTCAGCAATCGCTCTTGCAATATTGTGCTCTGCATTTGAGATATGTACCTTTAGCAGGTTTTCATTGATCCAATAGCGATTGGTGCTAAGATTTCTAAGGATAGGCGTCCATTCAGTTTCTGGAAACAGGCGCTGAAACTCTGAATTTACTCTGTTGTTGAGGGCGTGATTTTGCAGTTTTTCACCAAAAGGAAGCTGGCGCTGTTTTGTTAGTAAATTTGAAAACAGTGCGCCTTCATAATTCGAGTATCCTTCGTTTTTGTCAAATCCTTTTTCGAGATAGTCCTTTATTAGAACGTAGATAGCATAAAGATTGGCAAAACTGGCGCGAGACTTGGAGCCTCTGTTGGCCGATCGGGTTTTATAGTTCAAGTACTGGAGCAACACGCTTTTTTTAAATATCTCTTGCGCATTTTTTTCAAAGTAGCGAAAGAGAATCTCTTCAATTTTATTCGTGAATGCGTGGGTCATCTCTGCTAATCAAATAGTTTCAGGGCACTCTGGTAAAGGTTTTTTTCTGTTTCAAAGCTGCGTACGGGTTTGAGCAGCTTTTGGCCCTTATATTCTGTGGCTAATTGAAGCCTTCTCAGGCCAATTTTCACATATTCTTCCTGTAGCTCGATGCTAATAGACCTTCTGCCCAGCTTTTGAGCGACAAAAGCAGTGGTAAAGGCGCCCGAAAACGGGTCTAGCACTAAGTCGCCGACATTCGAGCTGGCTTTAATGATCCGCTCCATGAGGGCCACGGGCTTTTGCGTAGGGTGATTTTCGTATTCATCCATTCGATAGCGTACTCTGGGGAATTCCCAGACGTTCCCCGGCACCTTTTCCGAGTTGTAAATTGTTGGAATGGGTTTTCTGTAATCAATGAGTTTCCGCCGGGCGCCTGTCTTAGCTTCTACTAAGATGTCGTTTGCGTTGAAGGTGTAGTTGTTTTTGTCTTTTACACAAAAGAGAATAGGTTCGTAGCGTGAGCCAAAATACTTTCTGGCTTGCACGCCAGAACTGTCGTAATACCAGATAATTCGGGAGAGTATGAAGAGCCTGTTCCGAAGATACAGATCGAAGAATGGCATAAATTGTGTGGCTGTCATCACATAAAAGCTGCCATTCGGCTTTATTTTTTGAATACAAAGGTCAAGCCACTGATAGCACCATTGGAGGTACGCTTCCTCACTTGGCCATTTGTCTTTCTGGCCATGGAAGCTTTTCCCGATATTATATGGCGGGTCAGCAAAGATTAGATCCACACTGCCATCGGGCAGCGTTTGGAGTGCCTCTAAAGCGTCTCCGTGAATGATCGTACAGTGTTCGTTACCCAGTATTTCCATGGGTCGGATTTTGCCCTCAAAAGTAGTGTGATTTTGTAAAATAGCAGGAGGTACAAATACAGCACATCTATGCGTCCTCAGGGTGGTTGTCGCGCTGTAAAAACCGATACTTCCAGAACGTCTCCATGGCGCTGATGCGGCAGATGTCCCATCCGGTGCGTCCGTCTAAGAAGCCTGAGAGGAGGATATAGTTGCGCAGCCATTTGAAGGCGGCCCGGAGGTAGGGTGTCCAGGGGTATGCGCGTTTGCCGGCCTGTTTCATGGCTTGGGCGCTGAGGCGGGCGTACTTGCGGGCGCGTTCGCGGTGTTCGTCAGTAGAGTAGTAGCTGTAGTGGAGCAGGTCGCCGTTGAGGAATCCGATGCGGGCATTGGGCGGCAATAGGAGTTGTTCGTGTACGGGCGAGGTGTTCCATTGGGCGAGGTCTCGGCGGAAGAGGCGCACTTTGCGGTCGGGGTACCAGCCGCAGTGTTTCACCCAGTGGCCACAGTAGTTGGTGCGGCGGTGCATAGCGTAGGCATCGGCGTCGTCTAAGCGTTCGCGTTGCGCCAGCAATGCTTCGCGCAGTGGGGCGCTGAGGGCTTCATCGGCGTCTAAGGAGAGGATCCACGGGTGCTGGGCCATGGCGTTGGCGCGGTTTTTCTGTTGGCCGTAGCCGTCGAAAGGGTGTTGGAGAAAGCGCACGCCCAATTGGCGGCACAGGTCGGGCGTTTCGTCGGTAGAATAGCTGTCGAGCACGATGATTTCATCGGCGACGCCCTGGAGCGAGGTGATGCAGCGTTCGATGTTGCGCGCTTCGTTGTAGGTGATAATGACAGCGGAAATGGGCATATTTCGGTCTATCCTTCCCAGATCATGAGCGCTAACCAGGCGAAGGGCAGTACGAAGATAAAGGAGTCGAAGCGGTCGAGCCAGCCGCCGTGGCCGGGCAGGACGGAGCCAGAGTCTTTGATGTGCACGCTGCGCTTGAGCATGCTTTCCACTAAGTCGCCTAAGGTACCGAAGACGGCTACGCAGGCGGCTATGAGGAACCACTCGGCAGGCGTAAAGTCTGAAATCCAGCGCGAAAGCGCATAAGCCACGAGGAAGGTGCAGCCGATACCGCCCAGCGTGCCCTCCCAGGTTTTCTTAGGCGATATGCGAGTGAAGAAGGGGGTTCGCCCGATAAACGTGCCGATAAAATAGGCCATAGTGTCGTTTGTCCAGGTCAGCAGCAGCAGGCCAAAGACGCGCAGAGGGGCGTAATCATCGTGCCAGTAAGAGATGTTAATGAGTAAAGCAAAGGGCACGCCTATGTACGCAATACCGACTAAGTAATGCCCGATGTTATCAAAAGGGCGTTCCGATTTGAGGGAAAGCTCCAGAATAAGCAATAGAAAGATGGCTAAAGGCAGTAAGGTGATGGTCATCAGGATGGGGATGGCGTTTTCCATGAGATTGGCTTTGAACAGGCCATAAGAGATTTCTGAGGCCGCTCCCAGGCTTGGAAAAACGCCGAAGAGTTTGCTGCCAAAGATAAGGAACGGTGCCGTGCCGAGTGCGACGCCCGATAGACGCCGCCAGAGGCGGTGGTCATGGCCCGGCTGAAAGAGCAGGCCCATGAGTTCCCACACGCATCCAGCGGTGATGAATGCAAAGAGCGCGTAAAAAGCGGCGGCGCCTCCAAAAACGCCTGCGAGCATAGCCACCGCAAAGAGGATGGCCGAAATGATGCGTTGTTTCATGTCCCCGAGTCAAGCGGGGGCTGTCAGTAGCTGACCAGGCCGACTAAGCCCAGCCAAAGGTCGTGGAAAGACTGCGCAAGAGCGGCGCGAATTTTGGGATTGGCGCCCGAAGCCAGCGCCACTGAGATGACGAGACCAATGGTAGCGTATAGCACGTCGCGCGCAACCAAACGAAGCGCTTTGAAGCGATGCTTGTAGCCGCTCTTCTTGCGTGCCAGACTGATGGCAATCTCACGCCCACCGATGACCCCAAGAAAAACCCAGGTCGTACTCATAGGTATCGTGCTGATGAGTAGCTTGTAGAGCAAAAGCAAGACATAGGTGAAGTCTATCAACGTGGCTGCGCGAACGTCCGAGATGCGTACCTTTTCACTGACAACCTCCTGAATTTTGTCGCCGCGAAGGTAGAAGAGGATTCCCATCCCGAAGAAAATTACGGATAGGAATATCAGCAGCATACCCAAATCCAGACGCCGGGGTAGAAACACGGCAATATTGGCGCCATCCTGCATGAGCCAAACCGACCAGAGCGCACCACTGATGGCCCATTGGATAAATACCCAGGAAAAATGCGCTTTGCGGTGCCGGAAATACCGTCGAATAATTTCGTAGCCGAAATACCAGATAACAAACGACACGGCAAAGGCCAGAACATAACCCGACATGCTCTTGCCGACAATGGAGGTAACGCCGGAGGAGTCCACACTGAATACGCTGAGCAGCAAGAAGGTGGTGGATACCGGCATACGCAGGCGCGTGAGAATGAGTAGTACTAAAGGCGCTATAACCTGGAAGAAAGAAAACTCCTTTGGATGCGGGTATTTAGTCTCACCTGCGTCGTTGAGTAGACGCTGATACGTAACATCGCCATTGAAAACGAGCCAGCTGGCGACAATGGTTACCAGAAAGATACCGCCAGTAAAGAGCCACAAGACCCACCAGGGACGGTGCTTGTTACTCTCGATGAAAGTTCCCAGCGACTGGATGCTATCGTTGGCCACAGCCGAATAAGCCGCCAGCACAAAGCCAATCCACATGGCTGCTTGAGGGTCCTGGTAAAAGGCTGCAGCGGCTAAGAATGCCACCAGCACAATCGCCAGAAAGGTGCGTTCCTGGGTGAGCGCATCGAGAACGTCTAAATAGAATGCCCTTCGACGTATGCCGGGCTGAGGCAGGTTTTTCCGTTGCGTTTTTGCCATATTTTCCTAAAAATAAGGGCGAAGGTAGGGTGGGGTAGTAGAGGCAAGGTTAAACCTGTATTAAATTCCGAGACTTCAGAGTTCGAGGATGGGCAGCAGGACCTCAACTAAGGTTCCTGTGCGTTCTCCGTTGGTTTTGTCGCTCAAGTCCGATATTTTGATGAACTGCATGCCCGGGTTTTTGCGCAATTGATGCAGCAAATGCAGGCGTTCGCGCGTGATGTCCATGCCGCGCGAACGATGTCTTTGGTAGGAGGGGGGCTGCGCTTTTTGTTTTTCGCGGCCTTTATTGAAGCCGACACCGTCGTCCTCGACTAAGCACAGGAGCGAGTTTTCATCGTCCGTCAGGCGGAATTCTACTGTCAGGTTGCCCTCCAAGCGCGGGCGCAAGCCGTGTTCAATGGCGTTTTCGACAAAGGGCTGCACGATCATGGCCGGGATGAATAGTTCTGCGGAGTCCACGCTCGTGGGCTGCACGATGCGGTAGTTCAGCCGATCGCGGAAGCGCAGGCGGCGGTTGAGTTCTAAATAGCGCTCTAAGAACTCGATTTCCTGCTCTAAAGTAACCACCTCTAGGTCAGAATACTCCAAGGTGTGGCGCATGAATTTAGCGAAGCGGGCTAAGTAGGTTTCGGCTTCGTCGTTGCGGCCCGAGGTGATGAGGCCCTGAATGGCGTTGAGCGCGTTGAAGAGGAAATGCGGGTTCATTTGGGCGCGTAAGGCGCGCTGTTGCAGGCTGGCTACGCGGAGTTTGGCCATCTGGGCTTCCTGGCGGATGCGCTCTAAGTTGTGGCGGGTTTCGATTTCCTGGCGTTCGCGGTCGCGCACCTGCAGGTAGTGTTGTTCGATGGTTTCAGTGCTTTGCTGCTGCCAGTGATAGGCCTGCTGGTAGTCGCCGCGGGCGGCGCACAATTGGGCCAGCGCCTGGCACACGTGCGCCAAGTGGTTAAGGTCGTGCCCGCGCTTGCCGAAGGCGTAGGCCTGCTCAAAGTGCGTCTCTGCCTGTTGCGTTTCGTTGAGTTGCCACAGCAGTTCGGCGCGCCAGGCCTGTATTTTGGACAGGTTCGTGAAGTCCGACGGTGCCGACGGGTTTGGAAATTGCGCAGCTGCTTCGTCGAAGAGTGCTGCTGCACGCTGGCTTTCGCCCTGGAGCAGGTCTAAGATGCCGAGGTTAGCTAAGGCGTGCGCTTTAGCCTCGACTTCCTCTTCGTCGGCAAATTCGAGCACATGTTCGAAGCATTCGCGCGCATAGTCGGTGTCGTTTTGCGCGACAGCAGCCCGCCCAGCGTTCAGGTAGTGCCAGGGCAGACGCGGGCGCAAGCGGTGCTCCTCCACCAGTGGCAGCGCGCGCAGATAAGCGTCTAAGCTGTTTTCCCGCTCGTCCATGCGCTCGTACAGGTCGCCTAAGCCGCTGATGACTAAGGTTAGGATGTAAAAATCCTTAAGCGTTGCTGCTTCGCCCAGCGCCATCAGGACGCGCTCTGCCTCCTGCAACTTTTCCAACGCCTTGCGGTGATTCGACAGGTGCAGGTGCAGAAAACCCTCGCGGCAGGCCAGCTGCCCATGCAGGCGCGCGCACTCTGGGCGCTTACTCAGCCGCTGGCGCGCGCGTTCTAAGCTTTGCTCAGCAGCCTGCCACTCGCGCCGATTGATATGCACAGCCGCGATATCCAGATGTGTCTCCGCCACCTGCTCGTCGTCATTCAAACGCTCCCATGCGGCCAGTGCCTGCTCTAAATACCGCAGCGCTGGCTCAAAGCGGCGCCACTGGTTTTCCAGAAATGCCCGCTGACTGAAGTATGCCGCCTGAATATCTAAGGGCGTATCTGGGGCCAGCACCGCTTCTATGGCCTCCATCGCCCGGCGCGCCTGCGAAAAGTCGGTAAAAGCCCACCGCTCCAATTCGTTGCATTGGGCACGCAGCGACGCCCATTCCACTCTGGGCGATGCGGATAAAGTGTTCGTCGAAGACATCTTTGGGTGATCGGTTGCCCAAATTTGGCTGCAAAGTACGACAGATAGCGGCATTTTTTATTCACCACCCACCAGAAGCATTCTCTCTCGCCAAAATGCGCAGGCTGGTGCCAAAGTCCTTGCAAAAAAACTGCATAATAGGCACGCGCCTTTAAATTGTTGAGAAAAACACCCTTCGCCACAACACGCACGACGAACTTCCCACTACCTTGCAGGCGTTTTTCATGCACATAACTTGACGTATCCCTTCTATGATACCAACAAAAGCACTCTTCCCACTACAAGACGCCGACGAGCGCAGCTTAGAGCTGCTTCTGGGCGCTCTGGAAGAAAACAACCTTCCGGGCTTCGACTACATCGAATTCAAGCGGGCGGCCGTCGCATTGCAGCGCATGGACTTAGACGAAGCCACCGCGTACAAAAGCGCCTTCACCACGGCAGCAACCGTGGGCCTTTCCAAAGAAAAACTGCTCGAGTCGGCAAAGTATTACAGCAACCTCATCGAGCAGGAACAGGCGCAATTCGAGGCAGCGCTCCAGAGCCGGCGCGAACGCGAGGTAACCGCCCGCGAACGCGAGATAGCCCGCTTAAAGGATCAAATAGAGCGCCACCGCGCCGAAATCGCCCGCCTCCAAGACGAATTGGGCCGCTACCTGAACGACATCGAGCGCGCCGAAGCCGCTCGCCAATCCGAAGAACAAAAACTGGCGCGCGCTCAGGCTGCCTTCGACCAGACACGCCAGGCTCTCCTGCGCAGCATCGAACAAGACATCGAACGCCTCCATCGCTACTTGTAAGTCCGCTGAAAATTCTATTTTTGCCCAGTAGCCTACTCACGCGCATTTACCATGACATCTAAGTCCTTTTGGCGACGCCCCGAAGGCGTTACAGGCGCCATAGTGCTGGCCGCTTTAATTGGTGGCGGCGCGTGGCTTCTCCTTCGCTTTGGCAGCACCCTCGTCGCCTGGGCCGAAGACCCCGCCGCCTTAGCTGCTATGCTGGCAGCGCTGGGCGGAGTCCTCTACCTCCTGCTCGACCCCCACACGCGAAACCTGCTGTGGTACTTCTACAAAGCAGCCATGCGATGGATCACCGGCCTGTTTGTGCACATTGACCCCATCAGCGTGCTCAAAGACCACATCCAACATTTAGAGAAAAACCTCATCGCACTCAGCCGCCAGATTGGCGTCCTGCGCAAGCAAATGCGCGACCTGAAAGGTATCATGGACGGCAACACCGCTGATATCGAAAAAAACATGACCATTGCCAACGAAGCCAAACGCCAAAACGACGATAAAAACCTCACCCTCGCCACCCGAAAAGCCGGACGACTGCAAGAGGCCAATGCCAAATACGCCGAACTCTATCGGAAAATGGACAACCTCTACCGCGTTCTGCGGCGCATGTACGAACACTCGGAAATCGTCATCGAGGATACGCGCGACCAGATCGCCCTCAAAGAACAGGAATACCAGGCCATCAAGGCCAGCCACTCGGCTATGCGCTCGGCCCAAAGCATCCTCAAAGGCAACCCCGACCAGCGCGCCCTCTTCGACCACGCCTTAGAGCAACTGGCCGAAGAAGTCAGCCAAAAAGTCGGCAGCCTCGAACGCTTCACCGACACCACCCGCCACCTCATGGACTCCATTGACCTGCAAAACGGCGTCTTCGAGGACGAAGGTCTCCGCCTGCTCGAACAATGGGAAAAACAAACCTTAAGCAGCGCGAAAACGTCCTCAAAGACCAAATCCAACGAACCACCCACCCCCGACCCGCTCGCGCCGCCTCGCAGCGACTACAGCCAACTGTTCTGACCCCAGCAGCCACCAAACCTGTTCGGCGGCTATTGGCGGGTTGCCCGGAACGTGCCGTTGGGCTGGATAAACAGCATGGCGTTAGGAGTAATGCCATCCTCCTTCATTTCAAAGCGAACGCTGTAGCCCTCAAGGGCTTTCAATTTAAAGGTGTGCTCGCCCACGGGCACGGTCTCGTATTCGGGTTGGCCGGGCAGAGAGACAGTAAGCGTTTTGCCCTTTAGAAAAACCGTTGCCTCCGTGCCGCCTATGGCGTATTTGCCGCAGTAGCGTTCCAATTGGGCCAGCGGTATTTCTACAGTGAGGGTCTTGCGTTTGAAGGCGACTTTCTCGACGCCGGGTTCGATGCCATAGGCGTGTAGTTCGCTCATCTCGCCGCGCAGGTTGGCGATGAACTGGAAGCGCATACCGAAGCCGGCTAAGTCCTCGCGCGCTTCTTCCGACAGGGGTACAGCGCGGAAAACGTCGTAGTGGAAGTGCGTCAGGTGATAGGCGAGGCCGGGCGTCAGAGCGAGGAGCGAGTCGTTGCGCCAGACGACCTCGAAGGCGCCGTATCCGCCGTGGTAGTAGCGTCCGGCGTATGCGGGCAGCGGCTGTGTGGGTGAGGTTCCGGTTTTACGTTCGGCAGCGAGGCCCTGCTGGGCGGTGAGCAGGCTCAGGCGCTCGCTCGCATATTGGCGGCGCAGCTCGGCGTCCCAGTCGCGATAGGGCAGTTGCAAAAGCCGGTCAGCGATCAGATTACGCAGGACGGCTGGCGCCTGCGAGCGATTTTGATTGACAAAAACAGCGATACCAATGCTGTCGGCCGGAAACAGGCACACCTCAGCCGTAAAGCCATGGATACCGCCGCCATGCGCCGCCCGGTAGTGGCCGTAGTAGTTGGACAGTACCCAGCCTAATCCGTAACCGAAGGTGAAAATGGAGGGGTTTTCGGCGCCGGGCAACGAGCCGTCCATGGCCATTTGAGCCGATAGTGCCTCACGCACGAAGGAGTAGGGCAAAAGGGTGCGGCCCTCTATCTGCCCGCCTTGGGTCCACATCAGCAGCCATCGGGCAATGTCGGCAGCATTGGCGCAGATGCTTCCGGCGGGTCCCATGCCCTCAATATGGAGATAGTCCATGCGTCGGATGGTATCGGTATGTAGGCGGTGTCCGCGGGCAAAGTCAGCTTTGGCAGGTAGCGTCCAGAGGTCGAAGCGGGCCGTGCGCATGCCCAAGGGCTCGAAGAGGCGTTCGCGCGTGAGCGCCTCCCACGATTTACCGCTGACGCGCTCGAGCACGGCGCCCACGGCCGTGTAGCCGAAGTTGTTGTACTGCCAGCGCTCGCGCAAGTCAGCGCTTAGCTCCAAGTAAGCCATGCGCCGTATGAAGCTGTCGCGGGTGGTGGGGCTGTGCAACCACGACAGGTCATGTCGCGGCAGGCCGCTGCGGTGGCACATGAAATCGCGCAGGGTGACGTGGCCTGTCAGTTCGTTGTTCTGCAGGCGAAACTCAGGCAAATAAGCCTGCACCTTGCCGTCGAGGTCGAGCAGACCGTCGTTGGCCAGCAGACCGGCTAAGGCGCAGGTAAAGGCTTTGGTGCAGGAGCCGATTTGGAAGAGCGTCTGATCGGTTACGGGCAGGCGCGCCGGGTAATCGCGATAGCCGAAGCCGCCGGCAAAAAGGATGCGGCCTTTTTCGACTACGGCAATCGCGCAACCGGGTGCATGCCAGTTGTTCAATACGCGCTGGACAACAGAGTCCATGCCTGTTAAGCGCGGGTCGGCAGCGGAGAGGCTCTTTTGGGCCAGCAAATGCGCGCGTATGCCGCACAGTGTGAGTACTAACGATAAAAAAACGACTCTTACCATGCTTGTGCCCTTCATTTGAGGCTGCCCATTGGCCAAAGGTTTCATATCTGGTGCATTTTTTTATTTCATAGAAAAAACACCCTGCCACAGCGAGGCCGGGGCAGGGCGTTCAAAGGTAAAGCGAAGAGTTGGTGTCGTCAGTTCTTCTTGATAGTGTACGTGTAAATGGCCCGGTTCAGGATCAGGTCAATCGTGTAGTTGCCGGCAGCGGCGATGGGTATGTTGGCGCCGTTGTACTCTAACGACTTGTTTAGGCCGTCGTCGCCGAGGTTAACGCCCCAGTCGTCGTTGGCGCGGAACTTGATTTCGCCTGCGACGAGGTTGAGGGTGATCGTCCACTTGTTGGCGACGGGGTCAAAGGTCATATCCTGGTCGCTGTTCCAGCCGTTGGGCGTGGCAGAGCCGATGAGGCCCCACACGGTGCGCAGGTTGTCGTGTGTTTTATCGTTGAGGTTGACGCGGAGACGGTAGACGCCTGCTGGGCCGGCTTTAATGTTGGCGCCGTCGCGCTCTAAGGTGCCGTCACCCCCATTGTCGCCATAGTTTTCGGCCCAACTGGGGCCTACGGTATACTTGTACTCAGTGTTGTTGTCCTTGAAGTAGATGTACCCTTCGTAGCGGTTATTGCTCTTAGCCGAGAAGATGACGGTGTTGTTGTCGGCAGGATTCCAACCCTGGTAGCTGCCAGGCACTTGCAGTTGTGGATATACGATGACGATGGTGTAAGGCGTTACGCGCAGGGTAATCGGGTCAGAGTACACCACATCTACGTTTGGGTTGACGCTTGCGGCCAGCCGCATCTCGATGTTAGAAGGCTCCTCGCCGGGCAACTCAAGGGTAGTGAAGAGCGCAGTATTGAACTTCTCTACCGTGGAGGCTAAAGATGTGCCGTTGCTGGTTCCCAGCACAACGGGGTCTTTGAATTTGGTGCCGGCGCGGGCAATCTCAACGGAATAAGTAACAGCAGCCTGGAAGCCAAAGTCTGCGGGCGTCCAGGTAACCACAAAGGGATTGCTTGCCTGGCTTGCTTTAAGTTCTATGGAGCTGCCATTGGCAGGTGCTGTGATGACAGGGCGTGCCCGAAGCCGCAACGCGGGCGAGGGGTTGAAATCTCCCTGTTTTTCGCAGCCACTCATCGCGAACAGCAACAGAGCGGCCATAAGAGGAAGCAGTCTGATATTCATAGCCAAAGTGTGTTTTTTTTAAGATAGCGGCGCTCAACTGAATTTCGTAAATGGCGTTACCGAGAGAAAGCGCTGCCTGTGTTTTCTTGTTGAATGAAATGCCAGTGAAAGGCGACGTGTTGGCGCTGTCTGACGGACGGCGCCAACACGTCGCTCAAGGGAATTAATAGCCCGGATTTTGACGCAGGTTCGGGTTAGCGCCAATATCGGAGTTCGGAATTGGGAACACGTCGTAGAACTGCGGTCGGCTCACGCCGCCTTTGACGCCACCCTTCCAGGGCCACAAGTAGGTGGTGTTGCTGAAACGGCCGAAGCGCACTAAGTCGGTGCGGCGGTGGCATTCCCAATACAGTTCGCGAGCGCGTTCGTCCAGAATGAAGTCCAGCGTCAATTGATTAGCAGTGATGTTGCCCCCCGTGCCAGCATAGGCGCGCTCCCGGAGGCGGTTCACTAAGTTGACGGCGGTGTTGATGTCGCCGCCCTGGCCACCGCGGAGTACGGCCTCAGCATACATCAGGTAGGCATCCTCGATGCGGAACATGTGGAAGTCGGTATCCACGAAGGTTTTATCCGAGCCTGGCGTGCCGTCGGAGCGGATATTGGTGAACTTCGTTACGGCATAGCCATTGGTGAACTGCGAGATGTCGTCAATCTCCAGAGACTGCCCTTGCGTCCAGAACATGGCGCGGCGGTCGAACAGCGGTCGCTCAATGGAGTAGGTGTAGTCGGGCTTGTTCAAGAACAGTTTGATCAGGTAGGTGCCCGCCGATGGAATCGCGATGTTGGCGCCGTTTTGCTCTAAGATGGCATTGGCGCCGTCATCGCCGTAGTTGAGGTCCCAGCTGTCATTGGCGCGAAACTTGATTTCACCCTGGGTCAGGTTGAGCTGGATGCGCCAGACACCCTCAGTTGGGCTATACGTCATATCCTGGTCAGTGCTCCAGCCGCCTGGAGTGGCCGAACCAATAAGGCCCCAGGTGGTCTTCAGCAGGGTGTATCGGAGGTTGTTCAAGTTCACGTTGATTTTATAGAAGCCCGCTTCGCTGACTTTAATGTTGGCTCCGTTCTTGTCGAGGATACCGTCGGCCCCGTTGTCGCCGTAGTTGTTGTCCCAATTGGGGCCGAGGGTGAACTTGAACTCCGAATTGGCGTCAGGGAAGAAGATGTAACCCTCATACGTGTTGTCGTTGTTTTTCGACGACAACTGGCGCGCCTGTGCCGGGTTCCACCCCTGGTAGGCACCGGGTACGTAAATTACGGGATAGGTTCCGCCCGGATTAGGCGCTACCACCACACTTCCGCCCGTGGCTGGGAATTTGGCCACTAAGGCGCTGGTAACGCGCGTGCCGCCCCAGCCAAAGTCCAGACCAAAGTCGGCTGGGTTCATGCTGCCGCCCACGGCCGCGTGGCAGATGAACGTGGTACCGCCATATGTCTGGCTGCGCAGGCCATCAAAAAGCACCGAGAAAATGGCGCCTTTCGCTTTGTGGTTGTCGGCCTTAAACAGGTTGGCATAGTTGGGTTCGAGCGCGTAGCCCGCGTCAATAACCTTCTTGCAGTACGTGATGCAGTCGGTGTAGCGTTCGCGGCCCACATACACCTGTGCGTTCAGATACAGCTTGGCCAATACCATCCAGGCAGCTGCCTGGTCGGCACGTCCATATTCATTTTGACGCGGCGGGCGCAGTTGCGTCTCGATGGCTTTTAGCTCACTTTCCACATAGTTAAAGATTTCCTGGGCCGAAGCCTGGCGCGGGAAGAAAGCGCCCACCTTATCGTTTTCCGTTACAAACGGAACGTTGCGGAACATGTCTAAGGCGTGCCAGTAGCTCAACGCACGTAGGAAACGAGCCTCCGCGCGGTAGGTGGCAATCTCCGAACGCAGAGCGCCCGTTACGCCGCGGCTGTTTAATTTCTCATCAGTAGTCTCGCGAATGAACTCGTTGCACAAGGATATCTGATAGAATATCCGGTTGTACATGGCCGTGATGAACTCGTTGTTGGCATCCCAGTCTTGCTGGTGATAGTCCTGAATGTTGCCGTCGTTCCAGGCGATAACGGCCTCATCGGTGGTCAGCTCCTGGGCCTTCCAGTACTGGCGCAGATAAGTGGAGAAGCCCTCGTCAATGCCGCTGATATCGGGTTGGCCAGCGGGGCCTTGCTGACCACTTAAGGCTAAGCCCGCGTACAATTTCGCTAACACGCCTTTGTAAGCTGAGGGATCGTCGTAAACGTTGGCCGAAGTGGCCTCGTTCTTGTTAAGCGGTACCGTATCTAAGTCCTTGAAGCACGATACGGCGAACAGCGTAACCCCCAAGAGCAGCAGGGCGACTATTTTATTGCTGTTATAGAACATCATAACGAAAAGAAGTTTTGGAAGTTAAAAACTGGCGTTCAGACCGAAGAGATACGTGACGGAGCGCGGATAGACGTTGTTGTCAATGCCTCCAAACACTTCGGGGTCAATGCCCCGATAGTTAGTTACGAGGATAGGGTTCTGAACAGAGCCAAACAGGCGGAGGTTGCGGATAAATCCGAGTTTAGAAAAGTTATAGCCTACAGTGATGTGATCGAAGCGAAGGAAAGAGGCGTCTTGAACGAAGTAGTTGCTAAAATAACGCGGTACTGTAAACTGTGTGCGCGTATAGTCAGCGTTCAGGTTCGTGAGATAACCCGTGGGATGATAGAGGTTATTGAAGGCTGTTTGGTTCGACTCGTTGTTGTTGTACACATAATTACCCAGGCTGATGCGCCCGCCAGCGGAGATGTCGAAGCGGCCGGCGGTGAAGCCGGTGTAGAAGCCCACGAGCAGATCAGGGAATGGGCTGCGGAAGCGGTACTGGTCAGCAGGTGTGATCTGGCCGTCACCATTCCGGTCAACGAACAGACCTTCGATGGGTTTACCGTCTTCGTCGTAGACCTGTTCAAACACGTAGAATGAGTTGGCCGGGAAGCCCACGCTGTGGATCTGGATGGTATTGCCCACGCCGCCGGAAATGCCGCCCACGGCCACGCCGCGGTAATCCGGGTCGTCGGTGGCCGTCAGGCGCGTGATCTTATTGCGGTTGACGGTGAAGTTGGCGCCCAGTTCCCAGTTGAATTTGTTGCGCTGCACCGGGATGGTGTTGATGGCGACCTCGACGCCGCGGTTTTCTAAGTCGCCCACATTGGCTGTGATGAAGTTGGTCAGGTTGGTACCTGCCGGTACGGGCACGAAGTTGATCAGGTCAGTCGTCTTGCGGATATAGTAGTCCACCGAGCCGTAGATGCGTCCGCCGACGAGCTCGTAGTCAAAGCCAGCATTGTAGGTAGCCGTTTGCTCCCACTTCAGATTGGCGTTGTAGCCATTAGGGCGAATGGTGGTATAGAAGTTATCACCCAATTGATAATCTGCTGTGGGCAGGCTCGACTGGTAGCGGGCCAGATACGGATAAAAGTCGCCACCGAGGTCTTGCTGACCGGTTTCGCCGTAACTGACGCGCAGCTTGAGGCGGCTGAGAATGCCGTCGCGGTTGTCAATTACCTTCCAGGCAAAGGCAGCCGACGGGAAGAGGCCCCAGCGGTTGTCGGGCCCGAAGCGCGAGGTGCCGTCGCGGCGGAGCGTGAAGGTGAACAGGTAGCGGTCCTGGATGCTGAAATTCAGGCGTCCGAACAGCGACAGCAGGTAGTATTCGCGTGGGAAGAACAGCCCTGGGTCAAGGACGCGGGTACCACGCGCGCTGACGGTGCGCGAGGTGTCTTCAAAATAGAAGTGCTGCCACGAGTAGCCGCCCATGAGGTCTAACTGCGTTGATCCCAGCGCTTTGACGTAGTTCAGGTAGAATTCGAGCAGTTCGTTGGTGCGCTTTTGTTCGTAGGTGCGCTTAAAGCCGCCGTCATCCTGGCCCTGTGCATCGCGGCGATAGCCGGCCGGAAAGTTGGCTGGCGCGCTGGCCTCGCCTTCAGCGTTTGTTTGATCGTACGCTAAGTTCAGGTTCGCGCGCAGGTCAGGCAGGAACGGCAGGCGATAATCCAGCTGAATGTTTCCAATAAAACGGTTTACAGTGGACTTGTCGCTTTGCATTTCGAGTAGGGCAACTGGGTTGACAGGCGCCAGGCCCAGTGGGTTGCCATCAGGGCCGGTAGGCGTGTAGAACCCTCCAAAGCGGCTATTCGGGTCGCGGACGGGCTTCGTTGGGTCAAAGAACAGCGCTGCGCCAATGGCCCCGCGGTTGGCGAAGGTGTTGCGCGTCTGCATAAGCTTCGCATTGGCATTCACTTGCAGCGTGTTATTGAAAAAGGTAGGGCTTAGGTTCACGGCGCCCGTCAAGCGGTTAAAATTATCCGTCTTCAGAATGCCGTCGCGGTCAGTCAGACCTACCGAGACGCGATAGGGGAAAGAACCCACGCCGCCCGAAATGGCTAAGTTATGGTCCATACCGAAGGCGGTC
Organism: Saprospiraceae bacterium; assembly: GCA_025056735.1. Lineage (GTDB taxonomy): Bacteria > Bacteroidota > Bacteroidia > Chitinophagales > Saprospiraceae > M3007. Next base: position 11,278 of record JANWVR010000056.1, on the reverse strand, counting down.
TGGTAAATCTGGTCCTGCCAGTCGGTGTTGGCCGTGCCCACAATGCTGCGAGCCGGGTGCCCATCGGGGAACCGCTGGTTGATGAGCCGGCGAAATTCATCGGCCGAGAGCACTTCAATGCGGTTGGCCGCATTAGCGAACGAGAAGTTGTTCGTGTAGTCTACCCCGATCTTGCGCTTAAGTGAGCCTTTCTTCGTGGTGATAAGGATCACGCCATTCGAGGCGCGTGAGCCATAAATGGCAGTAGCGGAAGCATCTTTCAGCACCGTAAAGGTCTCGATGTCGTTCGGGTTCACGATGTTGAACGGGTTGCGCTCGCCGCCGATGCCTTCGTTGCCTACAGGCACGCCATCAATAACAATGAGCGGATCGTTACTGGCGCTCAACGACGAGCCGCCTCGAATGCGAATAACCGCTCCGCCACCCGGGTCAGGGCTGGGCGTTACCTGCACGCCGGCAATCTTGCCCACGATGAGCTCCTGCGGCGAGTTGATAGCGCCTTTGTTAAATTGCTGAGGGCCAACCGCCAACAACGCGCCGGTTACATCCTCGCGCTTCACTGTGCCATAACCGATAACGACCGTCTCTTGCAGCAGTACTCCAGGCGAAAGCGCAATCGTGAGTACGCTCGAAGTGCCAATATTGACTACTTGAGAGGCATAACCGGTGTACGTTACTTCAAGTTGCGTAGCGCCTTCAGGAACCTCAAAGGCAAAACGCCCTTCGTAATCCGTAACGGCGCCTATTGACGTGCCCAGCACGCGCACGCTGGCGCCAATGAGCGGCTCACCCGACTCAACGTCGGTAACCACCCCGCTAATCTGCCGCTGAGACCAGCCCGAGTAGGCCAAAAACACAGCAAGCAGAACTAAAACTGGTTTGAGCATAAAATACCTCATACAAACGAAATTAGGTTTGGTGACTCTTTCTTTAAATCTAAAGCCTTTCCCTTCCAGAAGAGCAGGTAAGCAAAATAGTGGAAAAAAAATAACAGGGAAAGGGCGTTTTCCGGCTAAAACAGCAGATAATTCGGTAATGCCAGGTCAGAGCCAGACCAAACCGCGTGGCAGAGGTGGTGGCGGTTTTCGGGCCGAAATATCTGCATATTTTTAAAATACCAAAGAGGAACGTTGCCTGAAAGCTAATTTTTTTAGAAATTTAGCGTTTAAGATGCCTGCTCAAGGTTACCTCTATCAGTATGGGTACACCTATCTGAAGCTAATTCACTGAAACCTGTAGCCATGTTGTTCAAGCGTATTTCCTGGTTTGCTTTAATCGCCCTCTCGTTGGCGTATTTCACCTGCAAAAACAGCAAAGACCCCTCAGTTCCTACGGTTAAAACAGGCGAGTGGAAGGTCTCCTACTATTTTGATCGCACCGATAAGACGGCTTTTTATGCACCATACATTTTTGAGTTTAAACCTGGAGGGCAGCTATTTGTGCGTACTGACACCCAAACCTGGAGCGGCACCTGGTCAACGGCCTGCGACGACAGCACGCCCAAACTTTGCCTCACGTTTGAGGTCGCTGCTCCCAGTCTCTTGCGCGAACTCGCCGAAGATTGGCACATCCTGAGTATGACAGATACACTCATGCGGTTAGAACATCGAAGTGGCGGCGGCAGAGATACCGAAATACTACACTTCTCGCGCCTCTAAGAGAGCCGGGGCATTAGGGCTGAGATAGGCGAATTAAAAGTCAAAATATCGCTCCAGTTGAAAACGGCGGCGCAGATTGGTCGGCGGGTATATGTGTCTCCGTTCTCCTGGTTGAAGAGGACGCGAGGTTGATGCTTCCGCATTGGCGGCTTCCTCCTCATGATGCTGTAACGAGTGGGCAATGATCTTGTCCAATTCGCCACGGTCGAGCCATACCCCTCGACATCGCGGGCAGAAATCAATCTCAACTTCATGGCGTATCGCAGTAACCAACGGCACCTGACAGGATGGACACAGCATAGACACTTCTATTTAAATTTAAAACAAAGGTAATAAACCGAAAAAACGCGCCTTAGTGACCGTCGTCACCGGAGAAAGGAATTCTATTCATCCGCGAGTTTCAAGCAGTAACTGTCCACATTTGGCAAAGGCGCAAAAAATGGGCAAGAAATTTGCTAAACATCGCACGGAGTCTCTCCTAACGTTTTTTAATTTGAGTCACCGCGCCGAGTTACTTGCTGTGAGAAATAATGTTGTACTACCCGTATTCTTCCTGATTCTATGGCATACTTTTGCTTCGAGCCAGATCATATATCTTCAAGACTTCCCTTCAGCATCTTTTCCTACGGGATGGTCTACTAACAGTAGCCGTGTAACGCCCAACGATGCGGTTACGAGTAGCGGCTACAATCCACCACCTGCTTCGGGCGGATACAACATGCGCATGTGGGACTGTGAACCTGCGGGCGACACGATTACCCTCAACATTAGCGGTGTCATCAGCACCGTCGGCTACACAGACATCCGCATAGGCTTTGGCGTGTGGCGATCCAGCGACTTTAATCGCCCCATCTCGCTTCGCTGGAGTGCTAACGGCACGACCTGGAATACCGTCTCGAACGGCATCACCGACAGCGCCAGTACTACCTGGAAGTTAATTTACTTCGACCTGCCCCCTACCGCTCAAAATGTGCCCAACTTGCGCTTCCGATTTTCCTATGTGGCACAAACCAACGCGAGCTGCACAACCGCGTCGCCGGCGTTCCGGGTAGATGACTTTGCCGTAGGCAAAAATTTCTCCCTTCCCGTAGAACTGACCCATTTCGACGTTCGTGCCGAGCGCGAAGGCATCCGGTTGACCTGGGCAACAGCCTCGGAGCATAATAGTGCCTATTTCGACATCGAGCGCAGCGGTTCAGACGCGCGCTTCGAACCCATTGGCCGCATCGCTGCCGCTGGCCACTCGCTCGAAGAGCGCCGATACGAGTTCTTCGACGCGCGCCCGCTACCCGGCCTCAACTACTACCGCTTGCGTCAGACCGACACCGATGGCTCATTTTCTTACAGCCCTATTCGACAGGCACAGGCAGCTGCAGAAAGTGGGCTGAGGGTTTTCCCTTTGCCCGCACGAGAGGTTTTGCACGTTGCTGGCGCCCACAGCGCTGCCGAGCCAGACGTGCGCTGGCAAATCTGCGACCTGATGGGGCGCATCTGGCGCCAGGGCGCCGCCGCTGATAGCAGTGGCTGGGATATTCCCGTACATGACCTGCCGCCGGGCCACTACCTCCTGCAATGCTCCATCGGCGGCCAGCAGCAAACCCGGCGATTTCAAAAACAGTAGCCGCCTCAGCGCTGCAGCCGCTGCACAGCGTTAAGCCAATTTGAAATTTAGTGCGAGGCGTTCAGAAATGGGATAGAATGTGCAAACTTTACCGACTCTTTCCATCAAAGCCTGCTTTGCCCATTCTCTCACCCTTTTCTGGCTTTTTGCTATGAGAAATACTGCGCTTGTTGCTTTGGTTCTGTTCCTGTCTTCCCCGGCGTGGGGTCAGATTTTTTACCTGCAGCCTTTTCCAGATGAAAATTTCCCTACGGGCTGGTCGGCCAACAACAGCCGAGTAACGCCAAATAATCAGGCAGTTAGCAGCGGGTACAACCCGCCGCCTGCATCGGGTGGCTATAACATGCGTATGCAAGACTGCCTGCCCTTGGGCGAAACGGTGCAACTGAATGTCAACGGCGTAATCAACACTGTCGGCCGCACGGGCATTCGCGTGGGCTTCGGACGCCGGCGCTCTAATGCGTTCGATACCCCGGTAACGTTCGCCTGGAGCAACAACGGCACGACCTGGACAACTATTTCGAGTGACGTAACTCCGGTTGCGGGTGATGTTTGGGAGGCCGTTTCCTTTGACCTGCCTTCTGGTGCAGAAAATGTCTCCAACCTGCGCTTCCGATTTTCCTATGTCACTCAGGAGAATATAAACTGCACAGCGCCTCCCAACTTCCGCATAGACGACTTCGCCGTAGGCCAAAACTTCTCTCTACCCATAGAACTGCTCCGCTTCGAGGCGCGGGCCGAAGGCGACCGGGCGCATCTGCACTGGGCCACCGCTGTTGAATTTAATAGCGCCTATTTTGAGGTAGAGCGCAGTGGGCCGGATAACCGCTTTGTGCCCATTGGCCGGGTGGCTGCCAAAGGGTATGCCCGCGAGGCTCGCGAATACGAATTCCTCGACACTAAGCCCTTGCCGGGCCTCAATTATTACCGCCTGCGCCTGACCGACGCCGATGGTTCCTTCTCCTACAGCCCCATCCGCCAGGTGTACGCTTCGCGACCGGGCGGTGAATTGCGGGTCTTCCCTTCGCCGGCGCAAGACTTCCTGCGCGTCGTTCGCCAGACCGCTGAAGGTGATGAGGCGGTGCGCTGGCGGGTGCTCGACCTGCTGGGCCGCGTGTGGCTCCAGGGGAATGCTGCCAACGGCGCCGCGTGGGAAATTGCCGTGCACGATTTGCCGGCGGGCAGCTATTTATTGCACTGCAACCTGGCAGGGCGGCCTGTGACGCAGTTGTTCCAAAAGCAATAAAAGCCGCTGCTTCTTCCAGAAAAGGAGTTAAAAGCGGTGATATGAAGGCAAGCCCTTGCGGTTTCGCATTGGCCAAGCGTGAGCTCCGTTTTAAAGGAGGGCCTCAGAGCAGCCCCAAGAACGGCTCCTCCAAGATGGCTTTCAGATGCTGCAGGAAGCGCGCGGCGTCGGCGCCGTTGATGACGCGGTGGTCCCAGCCAATCGTCATGGGCATGAGGAGGCGCGGCTCGAAGGCGCTGCCGTTCCAGACGGCTTCATGACGGGCGGCGGTAACGCTCAGGATGGCCACCTCGGGCCAGTTGACGATGGAATGCATGTTGGTGCCGCCGATGCCGCCGATATTCGAGATGCTGAACGTGCCGCCTTCTAAGTCTTCAATCTTGTTCTTACCGTCGCGGGTGCGAGCGCTCAGCTCGGTGAGTTCCACGGAAATCTCGGTGAGGTTTTTCTGGTCGGCGTTTTTGATAACAGGTACCAGCAGGCCACGCGGAGTATCCACGGCGACGCCGATGTTGTAGAATTTTTTGAAGACAATTTCGCGCTTTTCAGGGTCGTAGCTGGCATTAAATTGCGGCATTTTGCGGAGTAGAACCGCTACCGCTTTGACCAGGATGGCTGTAGTGGTCAGATTGCCGCCGGCGGCTTTTACCTGTTCTTTGTATTGCTGGCGCAGTTGCTCAAGGCGGGTGATATCGGCTTTTTCGGATATCCAGGCGTGCGGAATAGCGTTGAAAGCGTACACCATGTTTTCGGCGGTAATGAGTCCAATGCGGCTTTGCGCCTGGCGCTCGGTAGGGCCGAATTTGTCGAAATTGGGCAAGGGCCTGTGGGCGATGCCTGCGCCGGTAGCCACGGCAGTTCCGCCAGCGCTATCCATTTTGCGCTTCACGTAGTCCAGCACGTCTTTGTACGAGATGCGTTCGCTACCAGGAGCGGGCGTGATGTCTGCGAGTTCGATGCCCAGCTCTTTGGCCCGCTTTCGGGCCAGCGGGCTGGCGCGCAGGTGACCTTTAGGCAGGGAAGGTGCGGGTTTTTCAGGAGCGGGAGCGGGTGCCGGTGCAGATTGGCTGCTATTGTTGTCGGCGATTTCCGCCTTGCCGCTGTCGCCCTTCTCAGCAACAATGCGTTTTTCGCCGTCCGTACTGGGCGCTGGCGAGGGCGTCTCCGCTGCAGCGCCATGGCTCACCTGGATGCGCAGCACAGGCGTGCCTTCGGTAACGTCGTCGCCCACTTTCACTAAGACCTCCTCGACGACGCCGTCCACATCTATGGGCATTTCGGCGTCCACCTTGTCCGTGCCCACTACAATGACGATATCCTCCTTCGCTACGGTCTGCCCGGGCTGTACGCGGATTTCAGTAACCTTTCCTGTGACGCCATCGCCCAGCGACGGCAGCTTATATTCGTATGCCATACGGTGTTGTTTCGCGTGTTAATTGGCGCGCAAAGATGCAGCGCAGCGCTGGAGTTTTCTAAAGCGTCGGACAGTTTTGGCAAAACGCCCCTGGCGAATGGTGCGATATTTGCGCCATTAAAACTTCATTACTAAGACACGAGGTGGCTGCAAAGGAGCGATTTTGACTTTTATCAAAACAGAAACCGGTATGGCTCGAAGAATTTTATGGATGTGGATGGGTATAATGGCTGTTGCAGCGCTGTTTTTTGCCTGCTGGCATTCTTCTTCAAGGGGCAAGGCGGCGGCCATCGAGCGCAAGATGCGCCCTTTTGAGTACTTTGCATTTCAGCGATCCTACCCGGATGCAACCTTCGACGCCGACGGCTGGCGGCGCAATGTAACGGCACTTCGGACGGCTTTCGAGCGCAGCCGACCGCGCCATTCGGACGCGGAGAGCGGCAGTCAGCCGGACTGGACGCTCCAAGGGCCCGGCAATGCGGCCGGGCGCGTGAATACCATCGCCATTCACCCACAAAACGACAATATTGTGCTGGCCGGCTTTTCAGCAGGCGGCATCTTCAAAACCACCGACGGCGGCGTCAACTGGCGCCCGGTAGCCGATGACCACCCGGAGTTAGCGGTGGGCCACATCGTGTATCACCCACACGACCCGAACATCGTTTACGCCGGCACGGGCGACCCTAACGTACCGGCCTATGTGTTCAATGGCCACGGTATTTACCGCAGCACGGATGGCGGAGAGTCGTGGCATTATTGGGGGTTGGGCGATGAAGGCATCATTTCCAAAATTCAAATAGACCCATTTAATCCGAACACTATGTATGCCGCTGTAATGGGCAATCCATATGTGCGCACCCAAAAACGCGGCATCTATAAAAGCACCGACGGCGGCAAAACGTGGACGCAGGTGCTTTTCGTCAGCAACCAGGCGGGGGCCAGCGACTTGATTATCAACTACAACAACCCGCAAATCCTATACGCCTCGTTCTGGGATCGGGTGCGCAGCAATCAGGAGTCCATCATTGACGGCCCACACGCGCGGGTGTACAAAACCACCGACGGCGGCCAGACGTGGACACAACTCACCGGCGGCCTGCCTACCGGCCGCAACGGTCGCACGGGCCTGGCCATGTCGCGCCAAAATCCGGACAAACTCTACGTGGTCTACATTGACACTTTAGCCACCACGGGCGGGCTCTACAAAACGGAAAACGGCGGCCAGACGTGGACGCCTGTTGACGTTACGGCTTTAGAAACGGCTGTGGCTGATTTTGGCTGGTATTTTGGAAAAATTCGGGTAGATCCAAACAACGACGAGGAGATCTATTTCCTCGGCGTTGTGCTGTGGCGCAAGCCAGCAGGGTCGAACCAGTGGCTCATGGCGGCCAATTCGCACGCCGACATTCACGATTTGCAGTTTGCGCCCTCAGGCAAGCGCTATTTGGGCTGCGATGGCGGCGTATATCGCCACAGCCCGGGCCAACAGCAGTGGATTAAAAGCCTTAATCTGCCTACCACCCAGTTTTATCGAACGTCCTACGACCATCACCGCCCGCACCTATACTATGCAGGAGCACAAGACAACGGCATTCAGCGCGGCAACGCCCAGCGCTACAATAACTGGGAGGCTGTTTTCCCAGCCGATGGCTTCCGATGCGCCTTTCATGCAACAGACTCCCTGACGTTCTGGGTCGAAACGCAAAACGGTGAGATTCACAAAACCACCGATGGTGGCCAGACGTGGCAATTCGGCTCGCGCTGTATCGGCACGCCCGACCGCTGCAACTGGGACATGCCTTATTTCCGCAGCCGACACTCGACGCAACGCCTCTTCGCCGGCACCTACCGTGTCTATTTCTCCGAAGGAGGCGCAGGTTGGGGCGTCATTTCTGGCGACCTGACGCGCGGCATCATCTTTGGGCCGCGCTTCCACACCATCTCTTGCTTAGACGAGTCGCCGCTGCAGGCCGAAAAACTGTATGCAGGCACTTCTGACGGGCTGGTGTGGCGGCGCACGCCGTCGGGTACCTGGGTAAACGTCAGCGCCGGCCTGCCCAATCGGTACGTAACCTCAGTAACCGGCTCGCCTTCGCACCCAACGCGAATGTTTGTAACGCACTCGGGTTTCCGCGACAATGAACGCATTCCCCATGTGCACCGCTCCGATAACGACGGCGCTACCTGGACGGACATCAGCAACAACCTGCCTAACATCCCGGTCAACGACATCTTAGTGCTGCCGGGCCACGCCGACAGTATCCTGTTCGTAGCCACCGACGCGGGTGTCTATTACACCAAAAACGGCGGCGCCTATTGGCTGCGATTGGGTACCAAACTGCCTTTCGTGCCGGTGTTCGACTTAGAATTTAATCTAGTGCGCAACCAGCTCCTGGCTGCTTCTTACGCGCGCGGACTGTGGACGTTCCCTTTGGACTCTCTCCACCTGCTGCCTGGCGCACCTGCCGTGGCAGTACAGGGCTTGGTGCGCACAGAAGATGGCCAGGGCATCGCCAACACCCGCCTGTGCAACAACCCGCCCGTGCTGAGCGCGGCTACTGGCGCCTATCAGATACCCGCCGGCGCGCCTTGCCTGACCGACAGCCTACGACCTACGCGCAACGACGACCCGCTCAACGGCGTAAGCACCTTCGACCTGCTGCTCATCAACAAACACATCCTCAACCTCGAACGCCTACCTTCACCCTATAAGATTATAGCCGCCGACGCCAACGGCTCCATGTCTGTTACCACGTTTGACATCGTTCTGTTGCGCCGACTCATTCTGGGGATGGATACCACGCTCACCCAAAGCCCGCTGTGGCGATTTGTGCCGGAGAACTTCTCGTTCCCAAACCCGGATAATCCATTCCAGACCTCATTCCCTCAGGCTATTGCTATTACTTCGGGCCTACAACCGCAACAGGCCAACTTTATCGGTATCCGCATCGGCGACGTCAACGGCAGCGCCAGCCCTCAGCTGGGCGGCCCGCCTGCTCTACCGCGTCAGCCCTGGGCGCTCAACGCCGCCAACCAGGCTTTCCGGGCCAGTGAAACGGTGCGCGTCGTCTTCTCGGCGGACTGGCAAACAGTCGCCGCTGCCCAATTCGGCGTTGGTTTCGACCTAACGGTGCTGGAATTGCTAAGTATAGAACCTTTAGCCGAAGGCCTCTTCGCCGAGCACTTCGCGCTGCGTCCAGGCGGGCGACCCTGTCTGACGGCTTGTATAGAAAATGCGCGCTATTTGAGACGGCCGGCCCATATGGAGACGACCGATGACCCCATGCCGCTATTTGCTGTGCGCTTTCGCGCGCGCCGGGCGGGCGAGCTACAGCAGACGCTCTCGCTGACCGACAGCCCTACGCCTTCTGCCGCCTTCGCCGCCGATGGACGCGCATTACAACCCGTATTGCGTTGGTCATATATGCCTGAAAACCAGGCGCCTGCACAGCCTTTGGCGTTTCCAAATCCCTTTGGCGCCAGTGGGTTGTACCTGCACCTCTCCAACGCCAATCCGCCTGCCGAGGTGCGCCTCTTCGACGTCCATGGACGCCTACTCTGGGCCACTACTACCGCCGAAACGCGCCTCCATCTGCCGTCAGCACTCTTCCCGACAGCCGGCGCTTATTGGTTGGACGTGCGGCAGGGCGTTCAGCACTGGAAGATGCGTCTAACGCACGCCCCGTAGCGGCCAAACTTGTTTGGCCCCAGTACCGACCAAACTTGTTTGGTCGGTATGCCCAATATCCACCAAACTCGCTTGGTCGGTATGCTCAACATCCGCCAAACTTGTAACGGCTCGACCTTAGTCGAGCGGCATTCTGCCCTGCCTTCGTAACGCCAGTTAGGATATGCCCAGCAGGACAGAAGCCTCACTAAGTGCAAAGCGGATAGGGTTTTGCACGTGCAAAATGCAGCCAACTTGTTGCTTGAGACGCTATCTTTGCCCAAAAAGCGATAGTGGGATGTACAAACTGCCCATAGGCATACAGGATTTTCGGAAGATTCGGGAGAATGGCTTCAAATACGTAGACAAAACCCGCTACATTTATGAGCTGGCCAGCGCTCCCATGTCTTATTTTTTATCTCGTCCGCGTCGTTTTGGCAAGTCTCTGACGGTTTCGACGCTGCAGGAGTTGTATTCGGGCAGTCGGGAGTTGTTTGAGGGTTTGTGCATAGCGGATAGGTGGGACTGGACTCGACGGCATCCGGTGGTGCGGCTGACATTGACAGGTATCGGTTTTCCGAAGGTGGGTTTAGAGTCGGCGTTGCATTATGCACTCAATAAAGTTTTTGCAGCGCATGGTATTCCGGTCGTAGAGAATGGTTCGGCTACACAGAAATTTGATTACCTGCTCAATGCGTTGGCTGACAGAGGCGAGAAGGTGGTCGTGCTGATAGACGAATACGATGCGCCGATAGTGCACTACCTGGGAGAGGATATTGATCTAGCGCGCCGCAACCGCGATGAGTTGCGAGAGTTTTACACCGTGCTCAAAAACAACGACCACGTGTTGGAGTTGGTTTTCCTTACGGGGGTAAGCAAGTTCTCGAAGGTGGGCATTTTTTCGGGTTTGAACAACTTGCAAGACATCACGATGCACCCGGCATACGCTACGATGCTGGGCTACACCCAGGCGGAGTTAGAGGTGAACTTTGCAGAGGAGATTGCTCAAACGGCGAAGTATCTGAAGCAGACGGAGGAGGAGTTGCTGGAACAGTTGCGCTATTGGTACAACGGCTATCGGTTTGATGAACGGGCCGAGACGGTTTACAACCCGGTTTCTATCAACAATTTCTTTTCTTTTCAGAAGTTTCAGAACTACTGGTTTGCCACGGGCACGCCGACGTTTTTGATCACGGTGTAAAACTCTCGCAACTCATCGCGGTTGCGGCGCGCCAGATCAATATCTTCTACCAAGTAATGCACTATCGGCGCATCGTACTCGTCTATCAGCACGACCACCTTCTCACCCCTGTCGGCCAACGCATTGAGCAGGTAATCAAATTTCTGTGTAGCCGAACCATTCTCTATAACCGGAATACCATGCGCGGCAAAAACTTTATTGAGTGCATAATGCAACGCCGACTCTAAACCTACCTTCGGAAAACCGATACCTGTCAGTGTCAACCGCACCACCGGATGCCGCCGAGTCCAGTCCCACCTATCCGCTATCCACAAACCCTCGAATAACTCCCGACTGCCCGAGTACAACTCCTGCAACGTCGAAACCGTCAGAGACTTGCCAAAACGACGCGGACGAGATAAAAAGTAAAATTTGCCCAACGTGGCGAGACGGTACACGTATTCTGTCTTGTCCACATACTTGTATCCTTCT
>JANWVR010000019.1 GCA_025056735.1 Saprospiraceae bacterium | reverse complement strand
CGCTATCGCCGCTACCCGGAGCGTTTGCTGGACATCAACGTCAGCAGCGACTACGGCAAGATTGGCCGCATGCTGCGCGTGGGCGACGAGAAGGCCAACTGGCAGCTGTTGGAGCAACTGCTGGAAGACGGCTGCGCGCAGGCCGCGCCGACAGTGCAGTTTAGTTTCGAGCGCTCCTAGACGCGGGACGATTTCATCAGCCTGCTCTTCTACTTGGGCTTGCTGACCATTCGCGAGGCAGCGTTGGATGAGTTCATCTTCGAGCCGCCCAACCGCGTGATTGAGGCGCTTTACTACCGATTTTTTCGCGAGCAACTGCTCCAGTGCTTAGAGTTGAGTACCGACGATATGCACTTGAGTCAGCGCGTGTCGGCTTTGGCCCTGCGGGATGACATGGCGCCGTTGGCCGAGGCGCTGCAGATGGTGCTGGAGCGGTTGTCGAACCGGGATGCGCACGGTTGGAGCGAAAAGCACGTCAAGGCGGTGCTCATGGCCCTGCTTGTGCCCACGGGTGTTTATGGTGTGTTCAGCGAATGGCCCGTCGGACAGGGCTATGCCGATATTTATCTCAAGCGCCGCCCGCCGATTGTGGAGCCCAAGCATGAGCACCTCATCGAGTTGAAGTACCTCAAAAAGCAGGAGGCCGACCTTGCCGAGGCGGTGCGGCAGGGGGGCAGGCGCCAGGTAGAGGCGTATCTGAGCCAGCCGGATGTGGCGCGGCAGGGCGATGTTCTCGGCTGGCTGATGCTCATCGTGGGTACGGAGGTGAAGGTGGAGCACGTCGGTGCGCCTTAAGCATCTTTTGTTAGAAAAAAAATAAAACGCTAACAGCAATCGGCCTGATTAACAACGGCAGATTTCGTTCCCTCCCCAGTTGTATATTTGTCGGCCATGTTTAGAAACAGCCTTCTTTTCCGGATTTTCGGTGTCCTTTTTGTTTACACGGGGGCGTGTGCCCAGGCATCGTTTTCCGTCCTTACCTACAACATCCGCTACGACAATCCGGCTGATGGCCCAAATGCGTGGTCAGAGCGCCGGCACTGGTTGGCAGACCAAATCCGCTTTTATGCGCCCGACATCTTGGGCGTTCAAGAGGCGCTTAAGCCGCAGCTTGACTTTCTGCAAGAGCAGTTACCCGCTTACGCATGGGTAGGCGTTGGGCGCGATGACGGGCGCGAAGCGGGCGAATACTCGGCCATTTTTTATCGAAAAAATCGCTTCCGGGTGGAGCAAAGCGGTACATTTTGGCTGTCGCCCACGCCGGAGCAGGTATCGAAGGGCTGGGATGCCGCCCTGCCGCGCATCTGCACGTGGGCGCTGCTGGAGGACACCGTCGCCCGACGTCGCTTATGGGTATTCAACACGCATTTCGACCACATCGGGCAAGCAGCGCGGCGCCAGTCGGCCTCGCTGCTGCTGATGCGACTGTGGGAGATGAACCGCTCTCGCCATCCAGCCATTGTTATGGGCGATTTCAACGCCGGGCCAAATACGGAACCGATACAAATTCTGCTGCGTGAACTTTACGACACCCGCACCCGCAGCCAGGAGCCGCCCTTTGGACCGGACGGCACCTTCAACGGCTTTCGCTTCCATGAACCTGTGGAACTGCGGATTGACTATATTTTTACTACCGACCGCCTGCGCACGCGCAAGTATGCTGTGCTGAGCGACTCTAAGAACTGCCGATATCCCTCTGACCATCTGCCCGTGTATGTGGTTCTGGAGTACGAATAACAGCCCTTTTTTTATCCAGTTGAGCCGAGCGACATATTGCCCGTTTTTAATGACCATGTATTCACATACAAACTATCTCTTAGCATGGAAAACAGGGCAGCCTTAGCGTTGCATGCCCGTCAATCTGAAAATTTTCCTCAGCGTCTCGAGAACAAAGCTGTACTTTTGTTCACCTTTTGTGAAAATCTCGCCTGAATGCACAATTTTTACCAGATTTTAGCCATGCTCCGACACTACTTCTTTCTTCCCGCCTTGCTTTTTGCTCTGCCAACCATCTACGCCCAGCTGCCCGACGATGCTCTGATGATGACTAAGGGTCAGTGGTGCATCTTAACCCAGTATACCCATAATTCATGGACGAACTACTGGGAAGGGCCGACAAGGCGTTCCAATCTCAACTTAGGTGTTGTTACAACCCAGAGCGCTATGTTGGGTTTCGACTACGGAATCTCCCGCAGACTTAATGTACTGGGAGCCCTGCCTTACGTCTGGACCCACAGCTCGGCCAGCTATCTGCAAGGACAGCGCGGTCTGCAGGATTTTTCCTTGTGGCTCAAGTATCAGCCCTTCGAGGCCAACGTAGCTGGCGGCGAGGTGCGCCTGCAAGCCACGGGTGGGCTGTCCACGCCGGTCAGCAATTATGTGGCTGATTTCATGCCTTTAGCGATTGGTCTCGGGAGCCGAACTGCCTCGCTGCGCGGCATTGTCAACTTCACGCACGCCAAGGGCCTGTATGTTACTCTTCAGGCTGGACACACCTGGCGCAGCGATATCACGACTGACCGCGATGCCTTCATGTACAACAACCAGCTCTACTACACCAATCGAATGCCCGTGCCCAACCTCTTCGATGCCTCAGGCCGACTCGGCTTCATCAATGCCCGCCTTCAGGCAGAAGTGCAGATGAGCTATTTCACCGGTACCAGTGGCGACGATATTCGCTACAACGAAATGCCTCAACCCACCAATCGCATGCGCGCCACAACAGTTGGGCTTTATGCCAAATACTTCGTATGGCAAAGACTTGCTCTGCAGGCTGCCTACGGTCAGGTGCTAAACGGCCGCAATGTCGGCCAGGGTACTACCCTGTCGGGTGGTATTTCTTATCTAATCGGTACGAGCCGCCGATAATGGCTTGTTTTTTGTCGCAATCACCCGTATGTCTCATTTTTAAGTCGGTAGTACACTATGATAATTACACATTACCTTCGATGGACAGTTGTCGGTTTAGCCATTCTGTTTTCGCTCAGCCGTTGCGAGAAAAGCCCGGAAAACCCGGTACTTGACCCTTATCCGGAAACCAGCCTCGATGCCAACGGCGGTACGTGGAAAACCTGCGTGCTAAAGAGCGGCTCAGAAATCCCGGTCCCCGCTCCTATACCCCCTACCTCTTCGGTGTATCAGCTGGAGCTGGAAGACCTGAAGCGGCAAATGGCCGCGGCCACGCCCGAGCAAAAGCGTCTGGCCCGCCTGTGGGGCGGCAATGCCGTGTTGCGCTGGCACGAAATTGCGCGCGAGCTGGCCGCTGAGTACAACGTGCCGCCCAACTACAACCCGGATGGAAAAACGTACCCAGACCCGAACCCAAACAACCCTGCCGTTTACCCGCGCTTTCCTTTCGCTAATCCGCCTTACACGGCCCGGGCACTGGCTCTGCTGGCTGTGGCGCAGTACGATGCATTGGTGGCTGCCTGGCATGCTAAATTCCAGCACAACCGCTTAGCACCGTACAAGTATGACGCCAGCATCCAGCCGCTCATTCCGACTAATGATTTGCCCTCTTATCCCTCGGAAGATGCTGTCATCGCTGTGGCCTCACGCGAGCTACTCAAGATGCTTTTCCCAGCAGAAAAAGAGTACTTAGACCGCATGGCTGAAGAGCACATCCAAAGCCGCCTATGGGCTGGTGCTAATGTAGAGAGCGACCTGCACGCTGGCCGAGTACTGGGGCAAGCCGTCGCCAACCGCGTGCTCGCCTATGCCCGCAACGACGGCATGGCTCGCGCCGGTGATCAGTCCAAGATGGACTCTATCCGCGCCGATGCCGCCAAACGAGGCATTCGCGAGCAGTGGCACAGCTTGGATATTCCAGAACGCCCGGCCATGTTACCTCTATTTGGCTACGTGAAAACCTGGAACTTCGACGAAGCCACCAAAATCGCCCTGCGTCCGCCTATGCCCCCCATGCCCGGCTCGCCTGAGTTTGAACGCGATATGGAAGAGCTGCGCAGTATCGTCAAGAATCGCACCCGCGAGCAATTCCGCATCGCCGCCTACTGGGCCGATGGCCCTGGCTCCTATACGCCACCAGGCCACTGGAATCGCCGCGCTGCTGAGCTCATCCAGGAAAAGCAGCTCAACGAAATCCGCTCGGCCCGTGCCATGGCGCTCGTCAACACCGCCCTCCACGACGCTGGCGTTACTTGCTGGGACGTGAAGTATCACTACATGATTATGCGTCCTACCGAAGCCGACCGCAGCATCAAAACCAGCACTGGCATCCCCAACTTCCCGGCATACACCTCTGGCCATTCTACCTTCTCTGGTGCCGCTGCCGAGGTGCTGTCTTACCTCTTCCCCGACCATGCGAACGACCTGCAGGCTATGGCTAAAGAGGCCTCCCTGTCGCGCATCTATGGCTGCATCCACTACCGCTTCGACTGCGAAGTAGGCTTAGAAGCCGGTCGTAAAGTTGGCCAGTATGCCATTCAGAGAGGGCGCACCGATGGATCGCAGTAAATAATTCTACCTCCTCTTGACTCGATGAAACCTTGCGGGTCTGCCAATGCGATGTCTACGGTAGGCCCGCAAGTGTTTATTGCTCTTCCTTTAGACCCTACACCCATGCCTCCACGGTCATTATTTGAAATGCCATAGGGCAGGCTTTTTTCAAAATCAGGCGATGCAGCACAAAATATCCTCCTGATAGTGCTTCAGCTAAACACCACCTATTTCGCCTGCGTGCAAATCTATCGCTCACAGTCGCTGCTTGATGGGAAACAGCCGCTCGGACAGAACTGCTTCATCCCATGTTCCGAATAATCTCGCTCCCAAATTCCGAGCACTTGAGCCGGGTAGCGCCCTTCATGAGACGCTCGAAGTCGTAGGTAACGCGCTTGCTGCGAATGGAGCGTTCTAAACCTCTGATGATGAGTCTGGCGGCCTTCGTCCAGCCCATGTATTCCAGCATCATGACGCCGGAGAGAATAACCGACGAAGGGTTCACCATATCCTTCCCGGCATATTTAGGCGCCGTGCCATGCGTGGCCTCGAAGATGGCGTGGCCCGTGATGTAGTTGATGTTGGCGCCAGGAGCAATGCCGATGCCGCCCACCTGAGCGGCCAGAGCGTCGGAGATGTAGTCGCCATTAAGGTTGAGCGTAGCGATGACGTCGTACTCGGCGGGCCTCAAGAGGATCTGCTGCAAGAAGGCGTCGGCAATGACGTCTTTAATGATGAGCTTTCTGGCGGAAATGGCCTCTTTTTGGGCGTTGTTAGCAGCCTCTTCGCCCGCCTCCGCCTTGATGCGGTCGTACTGCGCCCAGGTGAACACGCGATCGCCGTACTCGCGCTCAGCCAGCGCATAGCCCCAGTCCTTGAATTTGCCTTCCGTGAACTTCATGATGTTGCCCTTGTGCACCAGCGTCACCGACTTGCGCTTGTACTTGAGAGCATACTCGATGGCCGCACGCACTAAGCGCTCCGTACCCTCGACCGACACAGGCTTGACGCCAAAAGAGGAGGTGTTCGGAAAGCGTATCTTCTTGACGCCCATCTCGTTTTGCAAAAAGTTCAACATCTTCTGGCATTCGGGCGTGCCCTGCAGGTACTCGATGCCAGCGTAAATATCCTCGGTGTTTTCGCGAAAGATGACCATATCCACCAACCCGGGTTGCTTCACCGGGCTGGGCACACCGCGAAACCAGCGCACCGGGCGCACGCAAGCATACAGGTCGAGCTCCTGGCGCAGCGCTACATTCAGCGAGCGGATACCGCCGCCCACCGGCGTAGTGAGCGGGCCTTTGATGGCCACCTTGTACTGGCTGATGAGGTCTAAGGTCTCCTCAGGCAGCCAATTACCCGTCTGCTGGAAGGCCTTTTCGCCAGCCAATACCTCGCGCCAGACGATTTTCTTTTTGCCACCGAAAGCCTTCTCCACAGCAGCGTCGAATACGCGCACGGCAGCCGCCCAAATATCGGGCCCCGTGCCGTCGCCTTCAATATAGGGAATAATGGGATCGTTGGGCACTCGCAACTTGCCGCGGCGGACTGTAATGGGTGTTCCTGACATAGTCATTTTCAGCGCATTAAACGTAAAAAAGAAGTGCGGCGAAGGTAGGCAAAAGGCAAAAAAGCGCTGCCGCCGGGGAGGATTTTTAATCCTTGCCGGCGGCAGTGACTTTTTGTGAAAGAGAGTGGTGAAATTATTGCTTCAGGACACTTTTCCTAAAGACAGAGATAAACTCGCCTGGGTCGGATAGCAGTTTGCGGTCGCTTGAGTTCAGGCATGTGAAACTGGGCTTGCAGCCGGTAAAATATGTCCTGACTTCTACCGGCAGCAGGTCGCAGCGGACGGTCTTTGGCTTGCTATTGCCTAAGTCGTGAACGCCGTCGGTGTTGCAATAGAGCCATTTGGCGTGGCTGGCTACGTTTTCGCCTTTGAGGAAAATGGCTGCCTTCTCGAAGAATCCATTCAGGTCGGTGTATCGGGTACCGCGTTGATTGAGCATGCTAGCACAGGCTTTGAGAAATGCGTCTATGCGCTGCTGGTTTTCGGCTTGCATGCGAGCGCGTGTATCGTCGCATTCTCTCTTCTTCTTGTCGTGTTCTTGTTTTTTCTTGGCACGTTCAAGGAGGTTGTCGTTAGGGTCAGGTTTGTAATCTCCCATAGCCGGTGGTAATGGAGATATCTCGCAAGTGATAAAGCCGGCAGGGGTGGGATTGCCAATGGTATAGAATTTAACCACGCCACCTCGACCACTTTTTACGATGATTTGGCACATCTCATTGATGTGCTCTTTAGTCAGACTGTAATTTTGTTGAAAAGAGCCGCTGACATCTTCGCCAATGGCTAAAGCAATAGGGGGAGAGTCTTTTTCCGATTGGCTATGCGACACTTGCGGGTCGCACCGCAACAGGCATGCAATGCCTATGAGAGGGATGTGCAATTTCATTCGTGTTGTTTTTGACAATACTTCGTAAAGAAATTGGCCTATCCGATTTGAAAATGTTGAGATAAAAAAAAGGGCAAAAGTTTAGGTTTGTGGTACGAAACATCAACCCAACTTCTGCCCATGAACGTCGAAACGCTCATAAACGCAATGTTACAGCAAATGCCGAACGTGAACAAATGGCAACGCGATTTTTTTCTCCACCACCTGGGCTTATTCCTGTCCCTTCGTGGACGGTACACCTACCTGAATTTTGAGCGCTACGGCCAAAAGAACGAACTGACCTACCGCAACCACCACCAGTCGGGCTTTGATTTTCAGACGTTTAACCGGCTCTTGATCGAGAAATTT
>JANWVR010000147.1 GCA_025056735.1 Saprospiraceae bacterium | reverse complement strand
AAAGACTGGCAGGCGGGAGTATATGCCATACATGTAAGGGATGAGGGCGGTCATTTATTAGAGAGTCACAAACTTATCGTTCAGCATAGATAATTTGCAAGGGATAATGTTGTCAACTCTACTTTCCCGTCCATACTCCCTAAGTGGTCGTACGGCGGGAAAGTGGGTGTTGAGCGGAAATGATCAAAAAGCACACATCCATGCACCACTCACACAAACATAAGGCTTTGGACTTTCACGCGGCGCAGCGGCCGGGCGCTGGCCTGAGGTCGGGCAGAGAAAGCTGAGGTGTTCTGAAAAAGGCGGACACGCTTCTAACTCAACTTTGTATCCGGATTTTTAGGACTCTCTCACGATCTTCGAAGGATAATCGCAACCTGTTTCTGTTGCGTTCGGCCTGCCGAAAACACGCCATTCGCCTTGTTTTCTTTATGTCTGAAACCTGCCGGCTCAGATTTTGGCGCTGCTCTATTTGAACATTGAGTACGCATTTTTTTTAAAAAAGAACTTCCATCATCCACCCAACCTAATTCTTACGACATGCGTACTCGTCTTTTTGTGTGGTATATCGCCCTGTTTTGGGCCGTCTCGAGTGTTTTTAGCCAGGCGCCTGTGGATGCTCCGGAGACCCTTCGATGGGTGAAGAAGCAGGGGCAACACATTGAGCAATCGCTCCACGATGCGCTGCGTAGCAACGATCAGGCATTTATGGTGCTACAGATGCACCGCGCCTGGCGCGAATTTGATGCCGTGGCGCAAGCGGGTCTGTACTGCCATGCGGCACGTACAGCAGCAGAGCGTGGGCGCGCCGTGAGCGACTTGCTGCGTTTGGACTACAAGAAGGACTGGAGCAACTTAGCTATTCGGGCCACCGAAGCGAGAGAGCAGGCCTTTCGCATGCAGGCAGCCGCCGAGGCATGTGCCGCGGAAATACTGTCAGGCGCGAGCGTCGAAAAGCGCTATTTACCCTCCGACCTGCTTTTGCGCGATGCTCTGATTGCCGAGCTGGACTTGAGCGACGCTAAGGCTTCGGGCGATTTTCACATCCTGGCCCAGAAAGTGGAACATGCCTTGCGCATGTTGCGCGACGCCGAGTATCTAGCCTCTACGTTGGAAAACTGCGTCGAGGCGCGCATCGCCTGCCAGCGCGCCATAGACGCCTGCCGCGACGCGCTAACGACCAACCACTGGGACACTGCCATCAAACACCTGCGTCGAGGCATCGAGCAAATCCAGATTGTGCGCAACCGTGCCGAAGACTGCGGCTGAAGCAGGTGATGTACCTTAGCGGCGTCTACCCTACCCTATCGCCGCCCTATGCGCCTGACTATTGTACAAACCGACTTAGTGTGGGAGTCGCCCGCCGACAATTGCGCCCGCTTCGAACGCATGCTGGCGCCTCTATCCGGCCAAACCGATTTAGTGGCACTGCCGGAAATGTTCACGACGGGCTTTTCTATGAACGCTAATAGGCTGGCCGAAAGCATGGACGGCCCTACTGTGCATTGGTTGCGGGAGCAGGCAGCGCGACTCAACGCGGCTGTCCTGGGCAGCTTCATTTGCCGCGACAACGAGCACTTTTACAACCGATTGCTGGTAGCCTTACCCGACGGCGCCCTGCACTACTACGACAAGCGACATCTCTTCGGCTTGGGCAAGGAAGATCAGACCTATACTGCCGGTCGGCAGCGCTTGCTCTTCGATTGGAAGGGCTGGCGTATTTGCCCGCTCATTTGCTACGACTTGCGCTTTCCGGTGTGGAGCCGCCAGCCACCCAACGAGCCTCCTTATGACCTTTTGCTATACGTGGCTAATTGGCCAGCGCGCCGCGCCCATCACTGGCGCACGCTGTTGCCTGCCCGCGCAGTGGAAAACCAGTGCTATGTCGCTGCCGTCAACATCGTAGGTACTGACGGCAACGGGTTAGAATATCAAGGCGACTCCGGTTTGTGGGACTTCGGCGGCCAGGCGTTTTGCATGCTGACGTATCAAAAGGGCTTCTTCACGGCCGAGCTCTCTCTCGAAGCCCTGCGCCAATACCGACAGCAGCTGCCTTTCCTGCAGGACGCCGATAGTTTTATTTTGAAGCCTCCAGGGCTCACCGGCGGCGATTAGGCCTTCTGCACGAGAGCGCAGCACCAAAGCCAGACAGGGCAAAAATGACTCACCGGCGGCGATTAGGCCTCCTGCACACCCGACACTAAGAGGGAAACCTCATTGTTGAGCATTTCCACAAAGCCCCCCTGGATACGGAACGTTTTCTTTTGGCCGTTGGGCAGCGTCAGCCGAACCTCACCGGCTTCCAGCGAGGAGACGATGGGCGCGTGGTTTTCCAACATCTCAAAGGAGCCGGCACTCCCGGGCACGCGGACGGCCTTTACCTGGCCGGAGAAAATTTCTTGTTCAGGAGAGAGGATGACAATGTACATAATTCCTCTATAAAAAAAATCCATGAGGCGAGGCGGCAACGCATCTGGCATTCGCCTCGCCTCAGCGTGAAATAGGGTTAGCGGCTAGCCTCAGCAAGCAGTTTTTTGCCTTTTTCGATGGCCTGGTCAATGGTACCGACGAGGTTGAAGGCTGCCTCGGGGAATTCATCCATTTCGCCGTCTAAGATCAGGTTGAAGCCGCGGATAGTTTCGTCAATGGGGACGAATTCGCCAGGCAAGCCAGTGAATTGCTCGGCCACAAAGAAAGGCTGGGACAGGAAGCGCTGGACGCGGCGAGCGCGGCTGACGACGAGTTTGTCTTCGTCGGAGAGTTCTTCCATGCCGAGAATGGCGATAATATCTTGCAGTTCGTTGTAGCGCTGCAAGATGGCTTTCACGCGCTGGGCACAGCGGTAGTGCTCTTCGCCGATGATGTGCGGGTCGAGGATGCGCGAGGTAGAGTCGAGTGGGTCTACGGCGGGGTAAATGCCCAGCGAAGCGATTTTACGGCTTAACACCGTGGTGGCATCCAAGTGAGCAAAGGTAGTTGCTGGCGCCGGGTCGGTCAAGTCGTCAGCAGGCACGTACACGGCCTGCACCGAGGTGATGGAGCCGCGCTTGGTGGAGGTGATGCGCTCTTGCATCAGACCCATTTCGGTGGCCAGCGTCGGCTGATAGCCCACAGCAGAGGGCATACGGCCGAGCAGTGCAGATACCTCTGAGCCGGCCTGCGTGAAGCGGAAGATGTTATCAATGAAGAAAAGAATGTCGCGGCCGCCTGCCGGGTCATTCAAGTCGCCATCGCGGAAGTATTCGGCCAGCGTCAGGCCCGACAAGGCCACGCGAGCGCGGGCGCCGGGCGGCTCGTTCATCTGGCCAAACACCAGCGTGGCCTGGCTCTTGCGCAGCTCGTTGTGGTCCACCTTGCTCAAATCCCAACCGCCGGCCTCCATGGAGTGAAGAAATGCCTCGCCGTATTTGATTACATTGGACTCGATCATCTCGCGCAACAGGTCATTGCCCTCGCGCGTGCGCTCCCCTACGCCGGCAAACACTGACATGCCCTCGTAGGCTTTGGCGATGTTGTTGATGAGCTCCATGATGAGCACCGTCTTGCCTACCCCTGCGCCACCGAAAAGGCCAATTTTGCCACCCTTCGCATACGGCTCGATGAGGTCAATCACCTTGATACCGGTATACAGGATTTCTCGCTCGGTAGACAGTTCCTCATACGCCGGTGGCTTTCGGTGGATAACATAAGCGTTTTTACCCTTAGGCACCGGGCCGATGCCGTCAATAGGCTCGCCTACTACGTTGAACAAACGCCCGCGCACCTCCTCGCCAACGGGCATGGAGATGGGAGCGCCCGTGTCCACGCATTCCATACCGCGCATAAGGCCATCGGTGGAATCCATGGCAATGGTGCGCACGCTGTGCTCGCCTAAGTGGCGCTGCACCTCCAGCACGAGCTTGGAGCCGTCAGGGCGCGTTAGTTCTAATGCGTTGAGAATTTCCGGCAACTTGCTGTCGGGAGCGCTAAACTCTACGTCCACCACAGCGCCGATGATTTGTTTGATGCGACCAATATTTGTCATAAAATCCAGAATGATGTTTGCCAAGCGGCGTACATGCAAGGGCGGCAACCACCAGAAATTTGCCACCCGTTTCAAAAACCGCGCAAAGGTACACTTTCATTAAAATAATGTAGCCGTTGGCCAATTTTGTTTTCCGCAAAAAATTGGGAAGGGACGGAAAGGCTGCTGCCAAATGTTAAATTCGGTAAGGAAAGGGTGCTCGTTTGCCAGATATAACCGACTTTTGCCCTTACCCTCTGCCGGTTCATGCTATTCCTGTGTTATCAGAAATGTTTAGGGCCGCCCTTCGGAGAAGGCTTTTATCTTTTTTTGGCCCGTTAATCCATTTTTCAAAAGGTTTACATTCATCTGACCTTATTCTCGTTTTGTAGCCGCATGGTTTTGCAACAGGTTGTTTTCGCTCGATGGGTATGGCTGTTTCTCGGCATGCTTCTCTCAGTTCCAGTTTATGCGCAACAAGAGGACGACGCGGATCTACCCGATGTGGAGGATTCTACAGCGTTTGCCTTGCTGTCGCCTAAAGGTGCTTACCTGTATCCATTGCCCACGGATGCAGAACTTCGCCAGCGGCTGGGCAAGTTGCGCGGGTGTATAGAACTCAGGGCAACTTCTGCTGTTCAGACTTATTTGCGCACTTACCTGCACCTCAGGCCGGAAAAGGCCCGCCGGATTTTGGGCCGTCGGCTGACCTATTTTCCGCTTTTTGAAGAAAAACTCAAAGAACACGGTCTGCCCACCGATCTGAAGTATCTGGCCGTGGTGGAGTCAGCGCTCAACCCGCGCGCCGTGTCGCGGGCTGGTGCTGTAGGGCTATGGCAATTTATGCCCGTTACTGGGCGCGACTACAAGCTGCGCCAAAACGGCGTCGTGGATGAACGCAGCGACCCCGTCAAAAGCACCGAAGCAGCGGTACAGTACTTGAAAGACCTGTACCGCCAATACCACGATTGGGCCTTAGCCTTAGCGGCTTACAACAGCGGCCCTGGGCGAGTAAACGCCGCCATTAAACGTGCGCACAGCCGCAACTTCTGGGCCATTCAGCGCTATCTGCCCAGAGAAACGCGCAACTACGTGCCGGCCTTCATCGCCGCTACCTACCTGTGCAATTACTTTTATGCGCATGGTGTAGAACCTATCGAACCTGATCCCGATGAGCAACTTATCACCTACTTGCGCGTCCATGAGTCCGTCACCTTCCAGGACATCATAGAGGCTACAGGCACCGCTTATACCACCGTTGCGGAACTCAATGCGGGCTTTAAGCGCTTCTACGTCCCGCAGGACGACGAAGGCTACTACGTGCTGCTCCCCGTGCGCGTGATGCCGGCTTTCTTACGCTACTTGAATGGGCTGGGCGGTAGGAAGTACGTTATTGAGTCGCTTAAGGCTAACCCGAGCACCAACATTGGCGACGGGCGCTACTGGCAGTTAACCATAACGCTCAATCAGGCCGACCAGGTCGAGCGCGTAGCAGCCCTGCTGGGCTGCCATCCCGAACACCTCAAAGCCTGGAATCAACTTACTGACGACGTCATTCCCGCCGGCCAGCGCATCGTTGTGTGGCGACCGGTATACGTGTTTAAACATACGCCAGTGCGCATCGAGGTCCCCGGAACCCCTAGCACCGGCGAAACCGCCAACATAGCAGCAACACCCACGGCCGCCGTGGTGCGTCGCGAAGAGGCCGATAAATACAAGCGATACCTTTACCATACCGTGCAACGCAACGAATGCTTGGAGGACATCGCCCGGCAATACGGCACTCCGGTAGATGCCTTGCGCCGTATGAATAATAATTGCGAGGGTCTGTGCGCAGGTATGAGAATTAAGGTGAAGGAACTGTAGCAAACACCAACTCTGGCTCATATTGCCACACATCTCTCTGCGCGAAGCGCTCTTGTGCTCCGGGCAAAGAGGTGTTTTTTTAATTCTCCGAAAAACATCTATTTCGCGACCTTTGCTCGTGATTTCGTCAGGGGCAACTGCCGCGTCGAAGACCATGCAACCGTATTTCAATCCTTTTTACTCACATGTAAATCATCCCTCCTCCCACTATGACAAAAGCACTACTTATCGAAGATGAGCCCGAAGGGCTGGCCAACCTGACCAATCTGCTGCACAAACACTGCCCGGAAGTAGAAATCGTGGCAACGGGCGGCTCCAATGCCGACCTGCTTCGCCTCACCGAAGGCGAACGCAGCCAACAATACGATGTGGCCTTTCTGGATATCAACTTGCCCGATGGCTTAGTATTCAGAGGGTTAGAAAAGATGAACGATATACCTTTTGACATCGTGTTCGTAACGGCCTACGACCAATACGCGCTCACGGCCTTCGACTTCGCGGCGATTGACTACGTGCTCAAGCCTATCGAAGCCAATGACCTGCGCCGCGCCGTCAGCCGTACGCTCACCGACCGCTCCAGAAGCAGCACCAAAGCGCGCATCGAATTGCTTCAGCAGAACTATGCCGCCAGTTCGCCCAGCGCCATAGAGAAAATCGGCATCGCCGGCTTAGATGGCGTTCATTTCGTACGACTCGATGAAATCGTCCGCTTAGAAGCTGAAGACAACTACACCCACTTCATCCTCAACAATGGCCAGCGCATCACCGCCAGCAAAACCATCAAAGCCTACGAAGACACCCTAAAATCCCTCCAATTCGTGCGCGTGCACAAGCGGCACATCGTCAATATGCGCTTCATGAAAACCTATATTAAAGGTGAAGGCGGCTTCCTGAAATTGGAAAACGGCGAAACCATCGAAGTCTCACGCCGCAAAAAAGCCCCCTTACTCGAAGCAATGCGCCAAATCTACGGCGAAATCTGACGCAAAAAGAACCAACCACCTAACGAACAAATCACCTCTCACCTAATTCATCATTCCTAATTCATCATTCCTAATTCACCCCTCCCCTCCCATGTCCGTTCTGGCGCAATTGCGCGAGCATATGCTACACAAGGGCTTAGACGCCTATGTCATCCCGGCCACGGACCCTCATCAGAGTGAATACGTGCCCGACCACTGGCGTGTGCTGCGCTGGGCCTCGGGTTTCACGGGTTCGGCGGGGACGCTGGTGATTACTCGCGATTTTGCCGGGCTGTGGACGGACAGCCGCTACTTTGTGCAGGCCGAGCAGCAGCTGGCGGGTAGCGGTATCGAGCTGATGCGCATGCGCGTGCCGCACACGCCCGAGTTTGCTCAGTGGCTGGCTCAGCGCCTGCCTGCCGGCGCCGCAGTGGGCGTGAATGGTAACTTGCTGTCGAGGGCGTGGTACCAGCAAATGGAGGCTCTGGTGCGCCCGCGAAACATTCGATTAGACCCACATGCCGACCTCGCCAGCGAGCTTTGGGCCGACCGCCCACCATTGCCAGAGGCGCCCGTGTGGGAGCATCCGCTGCGCTTTGCTGCCACCTCGCGCGCCGAAAAACTCAGCCGCCTCCGCCAGGCCATGCGCGAACAGGGCCTGACCCACACTGTACTGGCCAGCTTAGACGACATCGCCTGGCTCTTCAACCTGCGCGGCAACGACGTAGCGTATAATCCCGTTTTTGTAGCTTATGCGCTTGTTGGCTTAGACGACGCCACCTTGTTTGTTGCCTTGCCCAAAATCCAGCCTTTCCTCAGGCGGCGCCTCCAGCGCGATGGCGTGCGCACGCTGCCCTACGACGCTTGGCGCGACCACCTGCAGCAATTACCTGCCAACAGCGCCGTGCTGGTGGATCCGCGCCGCGTTAGCCAAAACCTCTGCGACGCCTTGCCACCTTCGGCTATCGTGCGCGAAGGAGCCAACTTGACAACCCTCCTTAAAGCTGCCAAAACTGCGGCTGAACTGCAACACATCCGCCAGACGATGATCCGCGACGGCGTCGCGCTGACGAAATTTTTCTACTGGCTGACGCACACCGTCGGGCGCCAGCGCCTGACCGAGCGTATGGCCCAGGAAAAACTGCAAACCCTGCGCTTAGAGCAACCGCACTGCCGGGGCGAAAGCTTCGGCCCCATCTCCGCCTATGGCCCTAATGCCGCCCTGCCGCACTACAGCGCTACGCCCGAAAGCGACACAGAACTGCGCCCGGAGGGCATTTACCTGCTCGACTCCGGTGGCCAGTACCTGAGCGGCACCACCGACACCACGCGCGTTATTGCTCTGGGACCTTGCTCCGAAGAGGTGCGTCAGGATTATACGCTGGTGCTTAAGGGCCTCATTGCCGTCTCTACTCTGCGCTTTCCCGCCGGTACGCGCGGCTACCAGATGGATACGCTGGCCCGCCTGCCTCAGTGGCAACGCGGAATCAACTTCGGACACGGCACCGGCCACGGTGTGGGCTACTTCCTGTGCGTACACGAAGGCCCCCAGGGTATCAGCCCAGGCCCGGTGGACGTTGCCTTTCAACCCGGCATGATCACATCCGTCGAACCAGGGATCTATCGCCCGGGCAAACACGGCATTCGCATCGAAAACTTGGTGTGCTGCGTCGAGGCTGAACGCACCGAGTTTGGCGAGTTTTTAGCCTTCGAGACGCTTACCGTCGCGCCTATTTTCACCCACTTGGTGGACAAAAAAATGCTCACGGCGGAGGAGCGCAAATGGTTGCTTCAATACAACCGCGGCGTCTTGCGCAAAATTGGCCGTTATCTGACGGCAGAAGAGCGCGAATGGTTGAAGCCGCTGAGCCTGGATATCCCTTGACCACGAAGGCCTAAAGGGCTTCGAATACGGGACTACAAAGACGACAGAAGGTCGCCCAGACACACGGGCAGCAGCCTTACGCCAAGCGTGTAGCGACCGCGCACCTATGTTTGTTTGCGGTCGTTGTTGGCTATGCGATAGTTTCAGGGATCAGCTCTCTCCTTGACAGAGGTCATTGGATACGCTTAGGCGAGGCGCCTATTTTTGCTCAAATAAAAGCGCATATGGCTATGAAATTCGAGTATAACCTGTCCATTGGCGAGATTATCGCTTCTTTTCTGATGATGATGGCGGTGGTAATTGTTGGGATTTTTACCCATCAACATTGGCTGACGGCATTAGGGTTTCCGCTGTTTCTGCGTGGGCTGTTGGGGTGGTGTCCGTTGAAGACCTACCTGAACTCGCGCAAAAAAATGGCATGAGTTGTCTGTGCCAATTTTAGCAAAAGCCCACTTTGGCTGCAAAGAGGAGAGCATGGGCGTTTAGCTTTGCGCCATGAGAAGTGCCGTTGTCATTGGGCTGATCGGGATTATGCTTGCGCAGGCATGGGTACGCACAGCATGGGTGCTGGATTATCAGTGGCGGCGTGCCGCGTATCTGAAGGCTTGCGAAAACAAAGCACGCCCGCAGCTAAAATGCGACGGTAAATGCTACTTGCTCAAACAGATAAAAAGGAGCGAAACACGTAACGATACGTATCCGCCGCTTCCGGAGTCTTTGCGAGAAATGAAGGAGATCACGCTGTTCGCAGAAGACTTGTGGGCTTGGCTCGTCAGCGCCTTCATCGAGGAAAGACATCGGAGGGAGTGGCTCTACCGGGTACCGCTTCTCGTGTCGGAAAAGGAGAGTATTTTTCATCCACCGGAGGGTTGATTTCATATAGCCCGCTCTCTTATGCCGTCAAAAAGGAGGTCTGCGGACCTTTTCTATGTGCGTTGCATGTCTGCCGGCAGAAAAGGGTGGGTTGTATTTTGTGTTGTAACGGCGTTTGGCTGTTGGCCGCATGCCCAAAATCTGCTCTTAGCGGCAGGAGTGGTTATGTCTTGATCTACAGCGACAAACGCCCCCTTCTATCTCCTTTTCATTTTTCATTCTTCACTTTTCATTTTCCATTTTATGAAAAAATATCTGTTCGGCCTTTTGGCCACCCTCTTAATTGCTGCAGGTCTTGCTTCGTGCAAAAAGGATAAAGAGGACGACCTGACGGGCTTTAATGATGTAGAAATCGAGTTTGAGAATCGCGCGGGCAACAAGCCGTTGGTTTTTGGCGCGGAATACGAAAATGCGCTGGGCGAGAAGTTGAAGTTTACCACCTTTAATTATTATGTTAGCAATTTTGTGCTGATCAAGAGCGATGGCTCGGAGGTGGTGATTCCGAAGGACTCCTGCTATTTCTTGTGCAAGCACGAGGAACCGAAGACGCGCAAGATGAAGCTCCGCAACGTGCCTGCTGGCGACTACAAGGCTGTTCGTTTTATCATCGGGGTGGACAGCCTGAAGAGCGTCAGCCCGGCCAGCGAGCGGCTGGGCGTGCTCGACCCGGCTACGGGGGCACAGGGCATGTACTGGAACTGGAACGCTGGCTACATTTTTGTGAAGGCCGAGGGCACGTCGCCACAGGCGCCTGTGGATGCCGGCACGAACAACCGCATCTTCCAGTACCATATTGGCCTGTTCGGCGGATATTCCAGCCCGACGCTCAACAATATCAAAACCGTCACGCTGGCTCTGCAGCACGGCGAGGTGGCCAAAGTGCGTCGCAGCGGCGGGCCGCATTTCCACATTTATGTGGACATTTTGGAGATGTTTACCCGTCCGAACAACATCAGCGTAGCCACGAACCCGAAGGTGCACGCCGGGCCGTTCTCGAAGAACGTAGCGGACAACTACGCCGATATGTTCACCCTTGACCACGTTCACAATCCTTGATTTTGCTCCGGGCCGAGGCGCCTGCTGCCCGCAGGAGGCCCCGGCCCTTTTTCCATACACGACCAACAACCGGCGCTACTGCTTGGGCGTTTGTGTACATAAAAGCCATTGCCATGAGTAAGTACTTCTATCTGTTCGCCATAGCGGCCATAGGCGTGTGGGCGGGTTGCCGCCCGGAGCCGCCGGACTCCATCCCGCTGCCCACGAGCATTTGCGTGCGCACCCTTCACCACACCTGGCCTATTCCGGCCTGCACCGTTTATGTGAAATACTTTGCGGACTCTTTCCCTGGCTACAAGCGCCCGCGCTCGTATTTCGACGCCATGTTTATTACCGACAAAAATGGTCGCGGCTGCATTAACGGCGTGCCCGAAGGCCGCCACTGGCTCATAGGCATTGGCTACGATAGCCTGTACTACCCGCACGACGTGTTTGGCAACCTGCCGGTGTACATTTCGATAGACGAAGGGCGTGCAAAGCTGGATACCATCCTTTACGTTACAGAAGAACACTGACACCGCTATGCTTCAACATACATTCAAGCCAACAGCTGCGCTGCTGGTGCTTTTGATACTTGTCGTCGCCGGCTGCCGCAAAGACGACCCTGCGCCCGCTTTTGAAGGGCCATTTCTGCCGGCCAACTTCCCCAAGCCCGTTTACGACTTGAGCCAGAACCCGGTAACGGAAGCGGGCTTTGCTTTGGGCAAAAAACTCTTTTACGACCCTATCCTCTCGCGCGACAATACCATCGCGTGCGGCGATTGCCATATCTCTTATGCCGCCTTCACGCATCCGGATCACCCCGTCAGCCACGGCATTGACGACCTGCTGGGCCGCCGCAACGCCCTGCCCATCCAGAACATGCTGTGGCGCACCAGTTTCTTCTGGGACGGCGGTGTGCCGCACTTAGATATCGTGCCGCTCAACGCCATCCAAAGCCCGGTGGAAATGGACGAAAAGCCCGGGCGTATTTTGGAAAAACTGCGCGCTCACCCGCGATATCCGGCCCTGTTCAAGGCCGCCTTTGGCACGGAAGAAATCAATACCGCACGCTTTCTGCAAGCGCTCTCCCAGTTTATGGCCATGCTCGTCAGCGCCAACAGCCGCTACGACCGCTATGTGCGCAAAGAACCCGGCGGAACGCTCACTGCCGAGGAACTCGAAGGGCTGAGCCTTTTCCGTCAAAAATGCGCCTCTTGCCATGCCACTGACCTGTTCACCGACCAGTCGTTCCGAAATAACGGCTTAGACAAGTCTTTCACCTTCGACCAGGGCCGCTTCGAAGTCAGCGCGTTGCCTCAGGACGAAGGCAAATTCGCCGTGCCCTCGCTGCGCAACATCACTGCCACGGCGCCCTACATGCACGATGGGCGTTTCAAGCGGCTGGAGGAGGTGCTCGACCACTATGCCTCGGGCGTCCAGGATTCGCCCACGCTCGACCCGCTGTTGCGCCAACCCGACGGGAAGCTGGGCATACCGCTTAATGCCGATGAAAAGCGCAAAATCATCGCCTTCCTTGGCACGCTGCGCGACGAGGCGTTCCTGCGCGATAAGCGGTTTGCGCAATAAGCCAAGCCGTCTTGCAGCAACGTCATTCAGGGAGAGATGCCCCACCTCCGTGCGCGCAGAAAGGCGCTCAGGGTAGCGGCGGGGCTTGATAGAAGGACGAAGGGAAGAGAGGTTTTTCGGCGCGCATTTTGTGCGCGAAATCTTTCTCCCTGTCAGGGTCTGCCGTAGTTGGCTTTTATGTTTTTTTCCGCCAGTGCGACGGTCTGTTCTATTCTTTTTTGGCGGGTTTCGGCCTTTTTGGCGTTGAGAATCCACTCCAGGATGGCTCGTGTGGCGGAGCGCGGAAAGTGTTCCCAGTGCGCGTAAGCAACTGGGTTTTGTTCAAAAAGCGCCCGGAGGTCGTCGGGCAGGGTGGTGTTTTCCACGTCGTCTAAGGCATCCCAGGTTCCCATTTGTTTTGCGAGTGCGATCATGGCCTCTCCGGCGGGTTGCATCAGGCCTTGCTCGATGAGGCGAGCTACTTTTTCTTTATTCACCCGGCTCCAGTTGCTTTTGGGGTTGCGCTGGGCGAAGAACTGGTAGTAACTGTTTGCGTCTCTCTTGTTGGGTTTGCTATCTATCCACCCAAAGCACAGCGCTTCGTCCACGGCTTCGGAGTAGTACACGCTGGGCACACCGCTTTCCTTTTTATAGAGGATTAGCCACACTGCCTTTTCGGAAGCGTGGTGGGCCGCCAACCAATCGCGCCAGGCTTGCCTATCTTTGGCATAGAAGGTGCGAACGCCTTTATATTCTTGTTCCATGGCTGCGCAGCAGTGTTTTTTATGGAATGGCCCATTTGCGCGGCAAAGATACGCCCTTGCAGCATGGGCGCTCATTCGCGGAATTTATCCAACAGATCGGCCAGTTCGCGGGCTTCTGACTCGCTCAGGTGGTTTCCGGGCATCTGCTTAGGGTCAGCAAAGCCTGTCTCGTGGATGGCCTTGAGCAGTGCCCTGCCGGCTTCGGAGAGGGTAATGACGGCTATGCGGCGGTCGCGGCGATTGGTGGCGCGTTCTACGTAGCCGCTTTTGTGCAGTTTCTCTACCAGACGGCTCACGTTGCTACTGCGGTCAATCATGCGCTCTTTGATGTCGAGCACCGACAGTCCTTTAGGGTAACTGCCGTTGAGGATGCGCAGGATGTTGTACTGCGGGTGCGTGATGCCGAAGGGCCGCAGGCAGCGCTGGATGTAGCAATCCAGCCAACTGGCTGTAAATAAGATGTTTAGCAAGGCCCGCTGGTGCGCAGGCAAGGGCCGGGAGCTTTTGAGTTCTGCTTCGAGTTGCATGCGTGTAGGGATGCGAAAGGGAGTAAACGTTTCTTTCTTGGAGAGCGCAAGGCGGTCCGCGAGTCTCAGCCCGATGAGGATTATTTCATTTAAATAGGTAAAATGGCTGAACGAGGCATATGGTTTTTAAAAAATGATGTAATTTTCGCGCTGGCAGCGTTAAAAAATTTTAATCCCTATTACCGGCGCTCGCCGGTTTCCTTCCATTCTGTGGCATGTAGCAAAACACGGCCGGGTATTTTCTACATCCTGGCCGGGTGCGCAGGGGTTCTCCTGGTGTGCACGATTATTGCCGTTTTTCCCTAACCACATCTTTTATAAAACCGACGTGCCATGAATTCCTCTCCATCTGACGTAAAACGCTGGCTACAAGGCCGCTCTCATGTAACGAAAGGCCGTTCATTCCCTTTTGGCGCTTACTCGTGTACGCCGCTTTTGAGCGATGCACCAGATAATTCGAATTCGGGGGAGCCGACTGCTTTTTTGCTGAGTCGAGGCAAATGCATCGAGGTAGTCGAGCCCAATGGCCCTAATCAGACACTGTGGAAGTCATTGCTTCTGGAAATGGAGCAGTGGCATATAAAGGCCAATAGTGTTGAAGGGACATCCTCCGATTACTGGTGTGGCTGACACGTTGCTGCTTCGTTGGTATTGTATTCCTTTCAATAACGGAACTTTCCCTGCCTTGCTTCGGCGAGGCCAGCCTATTTTTGCCTCAATAAATTACTACCGAACTACGCTCGGTCAAGATCTATGGCAAAAAGACACCCTGCACCTACACCTCGTCCTCAGTCCAAAAGCAAGCCAATGCCGGCTAAAAGCGCTCCGGCCCGTCGTGAAAACAATGCTCGTCCGACGGCGTCAGGGAGCCGCTGGGAACCCACCGGCTGGCTGCGCGCGGCTTTATTTGTGATGGCCGTTACAGCTGCCTGCTATATCCCTTCGCTGAACAACGACTTAGTCAACTGGGACGACGACCCCAACATCACAGAAAACCCTAACCTACAACGCATTGACCGGGAAAGCCTGTTCAATATCTTTGACTTAGACAAAGGCAACGTCATCGGCAACTACAATCCGCTGCCCATTTTCACTTTCTACTTAGAGAAGTGGGCTATGGGCGAGTTTAATACGACTCTGATTCACTTCAACAACCTGCTGCTGCACGTTCTGACGGTCTTTTTCGTCATTCGGTTGCTGCTGCACATGGGTATCGGTATTGGCGGTGCTGCCGTGGGCGGGTTGCTGTTTGGTATTCACCCTATGCGTGTAGAGTCGGTGGCATGGGCCACCGAGCGCAAAGACGTGCTTTTTGCCGTGTTTTTCTTTGCGGCCCTGATGTACTACGTGCGCTGGATCAAGACGGAAGGCGCTGGCAAACGCACCATGCTCTACCTCGGCATGATTGTGCTGGCCATCCTGTCGGGCTTTTCTAAGGTACAGGCTGTTACCCTGCCGCTTTCGATGCTGGCCCTGGATTACTGGTTCCGACGTCCGATCAATCTTCGCCTGATTTGGGAGAAAACGCCGTTCTGGATCATTTCCCTGGCTTTTGGCTTAGCGAATATCTATACGTTGCGCCAGGCAGGTTCCATCAACGACGACGTTACCAATTTCAACTTTTTAGACCGCTTGTGTATCGGTACGTACTCGTTTAGCGTGTACCTGTACAAGTTGTTCATCCCGTATCCCATGTCGCCTTTGTATCCGTATCCGAAGCCGCTGCCGATATGGGTCTATTTGTCGCCCATTCTGTTTGTGGCGGTATGGTACGGCGTTTATCGGATGTGGAAGGCCGATCGGCGCATTTGGGTATTCGGGATGCTGTTTTTCTTCTTCAATGTCATGTTCTTGCTGCAGGTGTTGGGGGCCGGCCAGGGCTTTCTGGCCGACCGCTTTACGTATGTGCCTTATTTTGGCTTTTTTGCCATTGCAGCCTGGCTCTACCACACTTATGCAGCACCTGACCCGCAGTGGCGCCCGCGCGTTAACTATGCTTTAGGCGCGCTCTTCCTTATTTATGCCATCTGGACGGTGCGCCAGATAGGCATCTGGAAAAACGGCGGCACGCTGTGGACGCATGTGATGAAATACGAACATCGCGGCAACGCGCTCCCCTACTGGAACCGCGGCCAATACCTGCGCAATAAAGAAGGCAAGTACGAAGCGGCGCTGCAAGACTACACTATGGCCATTCAGATAGAACCCGACAACCCAGAGCTATCAAACAGCCGCGGCAAAACTTATTTCGATATGGCCACCAGCGGCAAATACAAAGGCCGCGAACGCGAGCTGAGTGAGAAGGCCTTAGCCGATTTTAACGCTGCGCTCTCCAAGCCTAAAATAAAACCCAAAACTAAGGCCGAAGTGCTCATTAATCGCGGCGCCGTTTACGCTTCGTTGGGGCGGTTGGAAGACGCTTTAGCCGACCTCAACGCCGGCATCGCGCTGGCGCCGGACAACAAAAACGGCTACCTCAACCGTTCGCTTACCCACTTCCATCTGCAGCGTTACGAAGAAACCCTCAAGGACTATACCGAATACCTGAAACTAGACCCATACATGGCCAATATTTGGTATGAGCGCGGCATGCTGCGTCGCTCGCTCAACCGGCCCGACGAAGCACTGGGCGACCTCAACCAGTGCCTGAAACTCGATCCTAACTTCGGCCTGGCCTACTTAGAGCGTGCTCGCGTCTATGCCCTCAAAGGCCAGAAAGACCTGGCCCGGCAAGACTATCAGCGCGCCCAATCTATGGGTCTGGAAATGTCGGACTACGACCGACAACTCTTGAACAAATAGGCGGCTCATGCCACTTCGCCCGCGTGTCGCTCTGCAACTTTGTTATCGTACCGACGGCCTTGAGGCTGGCTGCGATGAGGTGGGGCGCGGCTGCATCGCCGGCCCAGTTTTCGCAGCTGCTGTCATTTTGCCTCTGGGCTTTTCGCATCCGATGCTGACCGACTCCAAGCAGTTGAGCGAAGGGCAGCGCGAGGTGCTGCGCGCCGTTATCGAGCAGGAAGCTTTAGCCTGGGCCGTCGGACGGGCCGAAGTAGAGGAGATTGACCGGCTCAACATCCTGCAAGCTTCCTTCTTAGCCATGCACCGCGCTTTAGACCAGCTATCGCTACGGCCCGAACACGTGCTGGTGGATGGCAATCGCTTTCAGCCCTACGGCAACCTGCCACACCAATGCGTCGTCAAAGGCGATAGTCTGTATGCCAACATCGCTGCGGCTTCGGTGCTGGCCAAAACGCACCGCGATGCCGAGATGCGCCGTTTGGCCAGACTCTTTCCGGCCTACGGCTGGGCGGAAAACAAGGGCTATCCAACGGCTGCACACCGCGAAGCCATCCGCCAATACGGCCCTACGCAGCACCATCGGCAGTCGTTTTGTCTGCTGGCCGAGGAGCGACAGATGAAGCTATTCTAATCTAACGCCGAGGCGCTGGGATGGCACAACGGCCTTCCCGGCGCCTCGGTACTGGCAGAGGTTTATTTTCCTGCGCTCCGGATGTATTCTTCGACGAGTTGTTTGTAGTACGGTTTGAGCGCCGGCGAGACGGTGCGGAACAGGTCAGCCTCGGCGCGGCGTTTTTTAAGATACTCCTCTAAAGCAGGCGGCAGTTTGGGCGACTGCTGCTGGCGGGCGGTTTCGGCCTGGCGCTTTTCGTCTTGCTCTTGTTCGCGTTCGGCGCGCTCTTCTTCGAGCAAGCGGGTGAGGATTTGCTGCTGACGGCGCAGAGTTTCGTTGGTCAGGCGCTTGTTGACGAGGTCAATCTCGATCTTATCCATTTCCTCCATGATCTCGTCCAGTGCTTTACTGCCCTTGCCCTGCTGTTGCTTTTCTTTTTGCAATTCGCGAAGGGCCTTGCGCAAAGCAGCCTGTTGGGCAGCCATTTGGGCAAATTCTTTGCTCATGCCCTTTTGGCCCTGGCCCTTTTCCATGCGTTCTTTCATGCCTTTTGCCTGTTCGTTGAGTTCGCCCTGGCCTTTGGTGATTTTGTCCATAGGCTTTTTGCCGTCTTTACCGCTACCTTCTTTGCCGGGTTTTCGGCAGGCGCCAGAGCCAGGCATGCCGCTGTTGGCATCGGCCTGCATGTTGTTGAGGACTTCGGAGAGCATGAGAGCCAGGTCGTTGAGGGCTTTCATGGTGCGCTGCTGAAATTCGCTGGCCTGTGTGATGCGGCGCTCTTCGAGGTTGTCTAAGCTGTTGCGGAAGCCGTCTTTGATTTCACCGACTTTCTCTAAGATAAGGCCCTCTATTTGGAAGTTTCGGCTGGCCAAGGCGCGCAAGCTGTCTTCGACGATGCGGAAATCGGTGCGAATTTTGGCCTGGCGTTGCACCAGTTCGACGAAGGGCGGCGTGTTGATGGGCGTGCCGGCAAAGCGCTGCATAGTGGACTCCTGGTCGAAGGAGAGAGTGAGCAGGTTTTCGAGCAGTTGGCGCAGCATGGCGATGTCTTCCTCCAGTTGCTCCATTTCGCTTTGCTGGCGATTTTGGCGCATGCGGTTGGCTAAGTTTTTCATTTTATTAGCCGCCTTTTTCTGCTGTTTGCTCGCCTTGCTGTTTTGCTTTTGCTCCATTTGTTCGCCGGCGTCCTTCATATCCTGCTGGATGTCTTGCATTTCGCGGCGGTTGTCTTCAATTTTTTCGGGGCGCTTGAGTTGCTCGTTTTTGCGCAGGAGTTCTTCGTGTTGCTTGGCGATCTGCTGCATCTGTTGGTTGAGCTTTTCCTGTTCCTGACGCAATTGCTCAGTAGGGCCAGCGCCTTTTTCGGTTTCTTCGGCTAATTTTTCCTGTTCTTTGGCCAATTGCTCCAATTGCTCGATTTGCTGCTGGAGGAGGTTCTCGACTTCGAGTTGTTTGAAAAGTTCCTCCAGACGCTGGAGCTGTTTTTCCAAGTCTTCAGCTTTGAATTGCATTTCTTCGGTCTGCTCGAGCATTTCCTCTCGGCCCATTTCCTGGAGGAGTTTCTCTAAGTCCTCCATGAGTTTTTGCATGTCTTCGGAGACGGCCTCCTCGAACATTTTTTGCAGTTGCTCTTCTTTGCGCTGCAGTTCTTCGTTGTTTTGTTGGTTGAAGTCCTGCTGCATTTTGCGGTTTTCCTCGAAGTTCTGGCGCGCCTGCTCGATTTGCTGATTGAGTTGTTTTTGACGGTTGAGCAGTTTTTCCATGTCTTTGCGCGTTTTCCAGTCGAGTTCGCGCATTTGGAGGACCTTTTGACGGAGTTTTTTCATTTCCTCCTGGATTTTGGCGCTTTCGCGCAAGGCGGCTTCGAGTTCTTTTCGGATTTCGTCGTTGTTTTGGGCTTGTTCGCGGCGGAATTCGTCGAGCGTGGGCATGCGCCATTGCATGACGTTGGTGCGAGCGCTTTTGCTGCCGTTGACGCCGTCGTTGTCGAAGACCTCGAAGTAATAGGACACCTCGTCGCCCGGTTCGATGTTGAGGTCGCGCAGGTTCCAGGTGTAGTCGTACTGGGTTTGCTTACCGGTGGGTTTGTTGAGGGGGACGGTTACAAGCGGCATTTGGCCGCTTTTCATCTTTTTTATTTGATAGTTGAACGTCAGCCGGAGCAGGCCGTAGTCGTCGGAAGCATCGCCAGCGAAGAAGCGCAGGAAGGTGTTGGTGCTATCGCGGAATTCTTTGACGTCAATCTGTGGATGCAGGTCTGGAATGACCGTGATGGAATAAGCCACCGAGTCGGCATGTGGGAGTTCTGCGTTGCCCAGATAGATGAGGTAGCGTTCGTCGCGCAGGGCGCGTCGGCTGGCTACGAAGAGGTCGTTGCCCTGGCGGCGGGCGGAGGTAGTACCCTCTTCGCCGAAGCGCAGGTCGAGTCGGTCGGTGTGCTGGGCGTTGAAGAACCAGCTCAGCTGTGTACCCTGTGGGACGACTAAGTCGCCCACATTAGACAGTTCTTCCTCTGCTCGCCCGATATAGGCAGGGAACTGCACCTTTACGCGAAAGGCTGCCATACTGGGCCGACGCACCACGCGCAGGGTGTAGTCATCGCTCTCGACGCCGCCGCCGAAAAGGCGGAAGGTTACATCACGCTGCACGTTGGCAAATGTGTAAGTAAACTTGTCGGGCGCCTCCTTCGTCAGGCGGTACTGCACGCTGCCGATTTCGATGAAGAGCTCGCTGGGCAGCGCTTTGCCCTCTACGTTTACTTCGAGCTTAAAGTCGGTGAATTGCACTGCCCGTAAGGCATTGGTATTCACCACAAAACGGAAGGGCGCTGGCTTCTCGAACTTCTTAGTGCTGTTCCACAAGCGCATGGTACCCTCTTGGATAATGTTGGGCGCGCCCAGCAGCAGAAACAGCAGCAGGAATAGCGGCGGCAAGGCGTAGCGCAGGTACTTGCGGTTTTTGCTCAGGTCAATGGCCGCTTTGAAAGGCACGAGCTTGATCTCTTCGCTTTTTTGCTCGATGGAGGCGTTGATCAGCTCGGTATAAATGGCGTTGTTGGCCTGCTGCTTGAGTTGCAGGATGTTAAGCAGTTTATCTTTGACGTCGCTAAAATGCGCGCCAATAATTTGAGCGGCTTGTTCATGGCTGATGATCTGGCCCAGACGGAAATAATGTAGCAACGGCAGGGCGACCCACCGATAGCACGCGATGCCCGTAGCTAAAAGAAAACTCCACAGCATGGCTGTGCGAATGCCCGTGCTGAAGTAAAAGTAATACTCCAACACATTGAATAAAATGAACAGCCCCAGCACCAGACCCACCGTGTAGAGCACACCGCGGAGCAGCTGGTTGAGGTAGTACTTGCGGATAAAACTGTCGAGCTTTTCGATGAGCAAACGGTAGTTATCGCGTTGCATGGCAGGTGAGTTTTTGCGTTAAAAGGCCTGAGATAGGCACATAAACGTCGCCTTTAACGGGCGTCTTTTTTGAAGGCTCAAAAATGAGGACAAATTGCGACATCAAACGAACGAACTCGCCATGAGGTT
Source organism: Saprospiraceae bacterium (assembly GCA_025056735.1). Classification (GTDB taxonomy): domain Bacteria; phylum Bacteroidota; class Bacteroidia; order Chitinophagales; family Saprospiraceae; genus M3007. Next base: position 11,398 of record JANWVR010000147.1, on the reverse strand, counting down.
GAGCCAAGAAGTCACCTACGATAAAGGCGCTCCATAAAACCAAGAGTCTAGAGCCCTATGGAAGCCTGCCGTTAACAGCACCTAAATATCGTCAGGGTGGGAAAACGTTGTATTTGCAGCGAGGGCTTTAGACAGAAAATCCCTTTGAACAGTTTCCCATTTTTTACCGTCTTTTGCCCTTGAACTGCAAAAACAAGGGTGTTATGAGCAAACCCATTACATTTCTGTGTATTGCTAGCTATTTTAAGGGCAACGATTTTTTGCGCGGGATGAAGTCCACCGGCGCCACCGTCTATCTGTTGACCTCTAAGAAGTTGGAACACAAGCCCTGGGCGCGCGAGGCTTTAGACGATGTTTTCTACGTGCAGCAAGGCCCGGAAAATCAATGGAATATGGAGGATGTGGTCAAGGGAATGGCCTGGTTAATGCGCACCAAAAAAATAGACCGCATTGTGGCTATTGACGACTTTGATGTGGAAAAGGGTGCCTATTTGCGCGAGGAATTTCGCATACCGGGCATGGGCCAGACGACCTACCGCCACTTTCGCGATAAGCTGGCTATGCGCATGAAAGCGCAGGAGTCCGGTATTCCGGTGCCGGGCTTTTCTTCGCTTTTCAACGACGACGATATTCGGCACTTTGCTGCGCATTATTCGTCGCCCTGGATTGTCAAGCCGCGTGGTCAGGCTTCGGCCACGGGCATGAAAAAGGTCTATAACGCCGATGAATTATGGGCGCATTTAGAAACACTGGGCGAAGAGCGCCACCAGTTTTTGGTGGAGCAGTTCAAGCCGGGCAACGTCTATCACGTAGATGCGCTGACCTCTGGCGGCAAAATTGTCTTTGTGCGTGCCTCCGAATACTTAGCCACGCCTTTTGAGGTAGCCCACGGCGGCGGTATCTTCCGTACGGCCCTCATGGACCAACGAAGCAAGGATGCCAAAGCCCTGCTCAAACTCAACGCCGAGGTACTGGAGTCTTTCGGGATGAAATACAGCGCCTGTCACACGGAATTTATCAAATGCCACGAAGACGGGCAATTTTATTTCTTAGAGACCGCTTCGCGCGTGGGCGGAGCGCACATTGCCGACATGGTGGAACAGGCCACCGGTATCAACCTCTGGCGCGAATGGGCGCGCATCGAGTACGCTGAAGCGATTGGCCAGAAATACGAACTACCGCCCGTGAGCAACGACTACGCCGGTCTTATTGTCTCCCTCACCCGCCAGGAATGGCCCGACACGAGTCAGTTCAACGACCCGGAACTTGTCTGGCGCATGACTGATATGAGCCATCATATTGGTCTCATCGTCCGCTCGCCTAAACGCGAGCGCGTGCTCGAACTCTTGGACGACTATGCCCACCGCATCCAGCGCGACTACCACGCCAGCGCACCTGCACCGCCCAAACCCTTAGTGTAGCAGGACATTATACTTCTCGAAAGCAGTGGTTGAAAAAATGGACCACCCTCCGGTCGGTAATCACATCGCGCTGCCGAATGGGGCGCCGTAACACCAAGCCTTCCAGCGTACGGCAGCGACTTAGGGCTACATAGAGCTGCCCATGCTCAAAGGCGCCGCCCTCCAGATCCAAAATAACGCGGTCAAACGTCTTGCCCTGGCTTTTATGAATGGTAACCGCCCAGGCTAAACGCAGCGGCAACTGCTCAAAGGCGCCCAACACTTCGGTGGTCAGCTCGCCCGTCTCGTCGTGTATCCGATAGCGGACGATCTCCCACTTGGCCTGCTCGGCATACACCGTACGCTTGGGCTGCCCTGTCTCCTCTACCACAACCTCTACATAAGTGTCATGTAGGCGCTTGACCACGCCAATGGTGCCGTTGACGTATTCGCGGTCGGGATCATTTTTGATAAACATCACCTGGGCGCCCTCTTTCAGCGAGAGGAATTTGTCGGTGGGGTACAGCGAAGCGTCAAACTGTCCTTGTATCTCAGCCTCATAGGTGCGCGGTTTGCCAGGCAAGCGCCGCAGGGCTTCTTGATTGATGCGGTCTGCCGTAGCGTTGCGCGCACACAGGGTGATGTAGCCCTCTGTGTCGGAAAAGTAAGGGCGACAGCGTTCGTTGAGCGCATGCAATTCATCGGGTCCAACGGTATTGGTGCGCACCGCTTCGAGCAGGCGAAGGAAATGAGCCGACTCCTGGCGATACACGCGCTTGAGTTCCACCAACGAAAAGCTCGACCAGGCATCCTCAAAAACCTGTGCGTCAAAGAAGTAGGGTGAGAGGTAGTAGTCGCGGAAATAGCTGCGCTCCGTTTCATCTCGCGACACCACTGGGGGTAGTTGGAATGGGTCGCCAAACAGCACGACCTGTACGCCGCCAAATGGCTCGATGCTCTCTCGATTGACCTGGAGAAACCGGTGAATGCCGTCTAAAAGGTCGGCGCGCACCATCGAAATTTCGTCAATGACGAGCGTATCCAAGCGCTGATACAGTTGCTGGCGTTCCTTTGGATACACTTTGCGCGAGGCCTCTTTAGGGGTCAGGATGCGCGGCGCGAAGCCGAAAAAGGAGTGTATCGTCTGCCCCCGCACGTTGATGGCTGCTGTGCCCGTAGGCGCCAGCACTGCCACTTTGCGCCGCGTAGTGTTGCGAAACAGCTGTAGCAAGGTACTTTTACCTGTGCCGGCCCGGCCAGTGATAAAAGCGTTGCGCCCTTGCCGCTCGAGCACGTCTAAGGCTAAGCGGAAGTCTTCGTTGAGCAATAAAACTTCGCGGTCGAGCATCGTTTCGCGAAGGTAAGCACATTATGTTTGCCCGCAATGGCAGGAAAATCATCAGCAAAGTATCTGCTCGTCATTGGCGGCCCTACTGCCGTAGGCAAGACGGCTGTAGCCGTTCGGCTGGCCCGACACTTTGACACCGCTGTCCTCTCGGCCGATAGCCGGCAGTTTTACCGCGAGATGAGCATTGGCACGGCCAAGCCCACGCTGGAGGAGCGCCAGGGCGTGCCTCATTACTTTATAGACACCCTGAGCGTGGGGCAGACCTACAGCGTGGGCGATTTTGAGCGCGATGCGCTGGCCGTGCTGGCCGATATTTTCCGACACAAAGACGTAGCGGTGCTGGTCGGCGGCTCCGGGTTATACTTGCAAGCGGTATACGCGGGCTTAGATGCCTTTCCGCCCATCTCAGCTGCTACGCGTGCTCGTGTGCGGGCAGGCGAAGCGGCGGGTGGTCTGGCCTGGCTTCAACAGCAGGTGGCTGAACGCGACCCAGACTATTTCGCCACCGCCGATACGCAAAACCCGGCTCGCCTGCGCCGCGCACTGGAAGTTTGCCTCGAGAGTGGGCAGCCCTTCTCATCGTTTCGCCGGCAGGCAAGCACGCCTCGGCCGTTCCGCGCGCTGCTGGTGCTGCTGCAGTTGCCGCGCGCTGAGCTCTACGCCCGTATCGAACAGCGCGTAGATGCCATGGTGGCGGCTGGCTTAGAGGAAGAAGCTCGCGCTTTGTGGCCTTATCGCCACCTCCCCGCCTTGCGCACCGTAGGCTACGAGGAATGGTTCGACTACTTCGAGGGCCTCATCAGCCGTCAACAGGCTATCGAAAAAATCAAACAGCATACGCGCAACTACGCCAAACGGCAGGAAACGTGGTTCCGAAAACACGGCACCTGGACTCCCTTCCACCCTGACGACGAGGAAGGCATCATTCGATGGGCAGAAGAGAAGATGACGGGCCAATAAGCCGCCTTTACGCCCAACAGATACAGCCCAAGCCAGGGCATGGCTTCACACTCAGAGGCTGTCCGCTACCGTTTCCGCCTTCCACGCCTCAATGTTTCGCGTCTTGCTGGACAACTGAACGCCCACCGCTATCACCGGCTTGCCCAGATTCCAAAACGCCTGATGGTAGCGCTTCTGCCGTATCTGCTCCAGCGCCACCTCCGCGCTCTGATCTAATTTGAACTCCAAGATGTACACCCGCTGGCTCGTTTCCACCGCCACATCGGCCCGACCCTCCGACGTGCACGGCTCGCTGCGCATGCGCAAACCCATGTAACTGAACAACAAATGAATAGCGGCATGGAAAAATCGCTCCGGCGCCTTCGCATCGTGCAGCGGATACGGAATGCCGCTGAACACGCCCTGCAAAATGCGCATCACCTGCTCCAAATCGTCGTTCTCAAACGCCTTCTCCAACCGCAGGGCCACCACTAAACCGCTGCCCTTGGGCACGCCGCCAAAGGCTTCCAGCAGGTAGGCAAGCATGGAGTTTTCCACCTCGTAGTTGGGATAGCCCAACTGATAGATGCCGTACTCGTCGCGGCCCACCATCGTCAGGTAGCCCGTCTGGTAGAGCAGGCCATAAGGCCGCAGGTCTTCTAAGTCAAAGCTGTCGAACTCGATTTGCGACTGCTCGGTCAGTTTGAAATCATACAGCCCGTGCTGCTTGAGCAGGTTGATGAGAAAGGTGGGCGTGCCGGTGGCAAACCAGTAGTTTTCAAATTCGCCAGTATTGAAAAAGAGGTTGACGGAGACGGGGTTATAGACCTTTTCGGCGTTGATGTGAAAGCGGTATCCGTTGTACCAGTATCGGATTTTATCGAGGAGGGCCTCCCGGGAGAGTTTGTTTTGTTCGGCAGCGACTTCAATTTCCTGGGCGAAGTTTTCTTCCAATTCTTGCTGTGTGTAGCCCAGCATGGTGGCGTAGGCCGGGTGCAGGCTGGTGTCCTGCAGGTTGTTGAAGCCCGAAAAAATGCCCGCCTTCAAGAAATTGTTCTCGCCGGTCAGGAGGACCAGTTCTAAATGTGCGTCTAACTCTTTTAGAACAACATAGAAGGCCATGAGCAGCTCCCGGGTAGCTTGGGCAGCCTTAATGTCCGTGTTCAAATAGTGTGTAATAGCCGCATCACAATCGTCTATCAAGACCACTACCCGCCTACCAGAATGGTGGGCAAGGCTGGTCAGAAGGTGATGAAACTTAAAGTTGATCCCACCCTCGATCGGATTTAACCCGTGAGCGCTGGTTATATTATCCAATTCTCGGCCCAGAGCGACTGTCAGCCCATCTTTCTCGAAGTCAAGGTCTTCCAGCGACAGGCGCACTACCGGATGCTTCCGGCTCCAGTCCCACTTATCTTCTATCCACAAGCCCTCGAACAACTCCCGGCTGCCCAAATGCAACTCTTGCAGCGTGGACACTGTCAGCGATTTGCCGAAACGACGAGGGCGTGAAAGAAAAAAAGCGCCCGGATTTTGGCATAACTGATAAATATACCGCGTCTTATCCACATACTTGAAGCCGTTCTCCCGGATTTTCCGAAAGTCCTGCAGCCCGATAGGAAGTTTTGGAAGTACCATGTTGCCTACGTTTCTTCGCAAAGGTATATCAAAGACGCCCTCCTGGTTTTTGGGAAAAGCGGGTTTTTGAGGTTGTTGCTAAAGCGGGCGGCCATTTTTTTGCGTCGGCCTTGTCTGCGTCTGATGCAAGTGTCTGGAGATGTAACAGGCAACCCACGCATCGGCAGCCGCGCCAACGCAGAGGAAAAAATCCGACAGCACACTCGATTTTTGCGCTATGCAAATGCAGCCGCTTTTTCTCGCCATGGCCGTGTTCGCGGCAGTTTTTTCGTGTAATTATGGAATAAGCCAGACGACTGCGCGCTTTCCCGATATCGCTTTGGGGCAGTGGCGCCAGCATCTGCCGTGGCAACGCGCCTTTTTTGTGGCGCAGAGCGAAAGCAAGGCGTATCTTGCCACAGAATGGGCCGTGGTAGAGGTGGACAAAACCGAGCGCACGCCGCGTTTCATTACGCGCATAGAAGGGCTAAGCGACGCCGGTATCGAACGCATCGGTTTTAACCGGGCAACGCGCTCGCTGCTCATTGTTTATCAGAACAGCAACATAGACCTTTGGCGAGCCGACAACGGCTCGGTGCGCAATGTGCCCATCATCGTCCTGAACCGCCAGATTGTGGGCGACCGACGGGTTTACGATATTGCCTTCGACGGCGCTTTCGCTTATGTGGCCTGCGGCTTTGGCGTTTTGAAGCTTAATGTAGAACGCGCCGAAGTGGTATTCACTACGTTCACGGATGCAGCCGTACGCACAGTAGAAGTACACCAGGGCTATCTGTACGCCAGCACGACAGAGGGCTTTTTTCGCCTACCGCTCAACGATGCCAATCCGGCGGACTTTGGTCGCTGGGAAGCGCTCGGCCCAATGCAGGGGCTGCCACAAGGCTTTGCTGCCGGCGATATGGTGTCGTACAAAAATCTGCTCTTTATCGGCCTGGGCCGGGCGCTGTGCCGCTACAACGGAGCTAAATTGGATACCATCGGCTGGCATCCTGAGTTTGACGTTTCGTTCCTGACGGCCGAGGGCACGGGCTTAGTCATCGGGCGACGCAAGGGCTTCAACGGCAACATTCAGTATATGGAAGGGCCGTTTGCTGGGCCGTATGAAATTCATTGGGTCTGCGACGCCTCCAACCCAATTTACTGTATTGAAGACGGTACACGCCGCTTTTGGATAGCCGATTACAAGGACGACTTCCGCTACTACAATGCCGCGACGGAAAAATGCGACCGTTTCCGATACAATTCACCTTACCGCGAAAGTGTTTCGGAAATTGAGGTCGCGCATGGGCGTGTATTGGTAGCCACACCCGGCAATGAGCAGACGCTGGCCCCCTTATACAACCGCGCTGGCCTGTACATCCGCGAGCCCGATGGCCAATGGTCACGCCTGTACGAGGGCACTCAACCCGAACTCGTGCCTTCCGACAGCCACGTAGACCTCTGGCGCGTAGCTGCGCATCCGTTCGTGCCAGATAAGTTTTATGTTGGCAGCTTCTGGGGCGGCTTAGTAGAGGCCACAGGCGTAGGCAAGCCCGCTAAAGCCTACACCAAAGACAACTCAATTTTGCAAAGCGCCGGCATTGCAGGCACCAACCGAACCGCCATCGGCGGACTGGCTTTTGACGGCAATGCCAATTTGTGGATCAGCAATTACAGCGCGCCCCAGCGCCCTATTGCCGTGCTGAAAGCCGATGGCACACTGCGCAACTTCACGGCTCCAGTCAATAACTTGCTGCAAGTTGCAGTGGACCGCAATGGCTACAAATGGTTCGTCGTCGGCTTCAACGGCGGCCTGCTGGTGTACGACAGTGGGAGGAACATAGACGACCCCACCGACGACAGCTACCGCCAGATCACGACCGCCAATAGTGTATTGCCCACCAACACCGTCAATTGCGTGGCCGTGGACTTAGACGGGGATGTATGGGTGGGTACTCTTCAGGGCATCGTCAGCTTTCAATGCGGGGCCAACGCCTTCCGAGACATCTGCCGCGGCACGCGCCGCATTGTCAACGTAGATGGTTTCAATGGCTATCTACTCGAAAACGAGTCCGTGCAAACCATCGCTGTGGACGGCGCCAATCGCAAATGGGTAGGTACTACCAACGGCATCTTCGTGCTCTCGCCTTCGGGCGACGCCCAAATCGCCCGCTTCACCGCCACCAACAGCCCCCTGTTAGACAACAACATACGGGATATTGCTATTGACCACACAACTGGCGAGGTCTGGATTGCCACCAATAAAGGCATCCTATCGTACCGGGCCGAAGCCACCCAGGGCGGCCCAACCCACAGCGACAAACCCTACGCTTATCCCAATCCGGTGCGCCCTGACTACGACGGCCCTATCGCCATCTACGGGCTGGCGCGCGACGCCAACGTGAAGATCACCGACGTAGCCGGCAATCTCGTCTATGAAGGTCGAGCTGCCGGCGGACAGGCCATCTGGAATGGACGCGACTACCTGGGCCGCCGCGTAGCCAGCGGCGTCTATACCGTTTTCGCCACCAGCACACGCTCCTTAGAAAACCCGGAAGGCGTGGTGGCGAAAATCGTTATCCTCAACTGATGCCCTATTGGGCCGCGAGCTAAAAAAGAGGGAAAAACCCGCTTAAAATGCGGACTACCAGAGCATCCCCTCTCCTCGAGCATCCATACACAGCCCTCCGCAGGCGTCTATTCGTGGCACACAGCGCCTACGCTTTGGGCTCGTTTTGCGCAGTCAGTTGGCGCAAGACCTCCAGGTTGACGGCGTCGTTGAATATAGCTATCACCGGAATGGTAAAGCCGCTCACAACGTGGCTCTCGATGACATCGCCCCGACCATACACACGCGCAGGCAGGTATTCTTTGTCGGTAGGCAGGGCTAAATAGTATTGCTCAACCCACTCCTGTTGCGGATCTACAATCCAGTACTCTTGCACGCCATGGGCTGCATAGTCCTGCTTTTTCACCCCTTGGTCTATTGCAGCCGTTTTCCGAGAGAGTACCTCCACGATAAAGTCGGGCGCCGGGAAAAGCAATTGATCATCCGTAAAAGCATCGGCCTTCTCCTTGCTGTAGAACACAATGTCCGGCTCGTAATCGTTACGCGTGAGGGTAACCAGTATCTTTTCTGTGCCTACAACACCCAGATCTTTGGTACGAACATAAACACTTAACAGGCTCGATAAGAGGTCAACAACCTTCCAGTGCCGCCGCCTGACCGGAGAGTGCAGCACGACCTCGCCGTTGATGAACTCGGCTTTTACACCCGGCGTAATCCATTCTCGAAATGCCTGGCGTCGGCTTCGCTCATCGGCCAGCAGTGCATTCAATCGCTCGACCACCTCTGGCAGATCCGGGCGCTTCAGCAATCGCGATGTCCAGTCAGTCATGGCAGTAGTTATATTTTTGGGCAAAAATAAGCCAAAATCTGGGACTTGCCAGGAGCCGGACAAAATATCGGCGCGTTGTGGCGAGGCCTCTTCTCCACCTTTGCTGGCGGGCAGAGCTTCTTTGTCCGAACCCTCCTTGCCTGAAGTCTGTTACAATAGGTATATTTTTGCACGCCCTTTTGCGCAGATGCTATGAGCGAAGAAAAGAACACGGAAAAGCCCTTCATTAACCCGATTGATAAGGATAAAGTGGCCGAAACTCCTGGCCTGTTGCCTTACGCACACACGACAGGGAGTGCTATCATTCGCCCAGAGGATAAAGGGCGTATTCGCGGCAATGCTATGCTGGCTATGTACGACCAGACGGAGCGCCAGATGGATCAATTGCGCCAGCAGATGGAAACGCTTGTGAAGCAGGCCAAAGACCTGCAGAAGCGGGTCAATATTTCGGAGGCGATTTATCAGGCGGATATTCCCTTTCAGCCCGTTATACATCACGTCTACTATCTGTATCAACGCAAGAGCGATGGCAAGCACCTGCTGTCGCTGGTCTCGCCTGAAGAATGGGGTAGTCGCTTGCCTTACGAGCATCTGGCTACTGTACGCCTGCTGGGCGACCACACTTGGGAAGTGTTAGCGTGACGGCTCTGCCTCGAACCACTCTTCCCGCCAGCGCCGCACGGGCATGCGCTCTAAAGGATACCAATTGCCCCACCAATCGAAGTACTCCAGATTGTGAAAGTTGAGTTTGTAGTCAAACTCGCTGGGCAGGTCATAGACGAAGCCGGGGTAGTAGTATTTCTTGCCCAGAAAGCGCGCATATTCGATTTCGAGCAGCATGGTGTAGATGCCCAGACTGCGCCACGCTTCATCGGGATGATGGATGCAGTAGTTGCCCGCCATGCTTTCGTGGCCCAGATGAAAAAAACTGGTGGCGACCAATTGATTATCTTTGAAGACGTCAAACTCGACGCCCAGACACGGCATGATGTGGCTCCAGGTACTGAAGAAACCGTAAATTGAGGCCGGGCGATTGTGCTGAAAGCGCGCAGCGTGCAGGTCGAACAGGCGCTCGTGATGCCTCAATATCTGCAACGGACGGCGCAACACGCGCAGGTCAGCGTTGCGGCGCAGGCATTTGCGCTGGCTCTTGCTGGGCTGAAAGCCATCTAAACGGATGCGCAGAACAATGACCCGGCATGCCCGGCCGCGCCACTCCCACCAGTTGCGCCGAAAGAGCAGGTCGGACCAGTAGCACCAGCCGTCTTCGCAAAAACGGTCAAACACCATCGGGTCGAGCATTTGCATGGGCAAATACTCCTCAATGTATCGGGGATTGAACGAGACATCCCGCAGAATGGGCAATGACCTGGCGTGCACGCGCGTGGCTTTTTTGATGCTGCTGCGAAATTAAGTGGAAAGTGAAAAGTGAAAAGTGAAAAGTGAAAAGTGGAAAATGAAAAATGGGGCGCTCGCTTCTTCCTGTTGGGGCAGAAGCGCGTATTGCTGTTTTTTCACAGATGGCTATTCGTTCGTCTCTTTAGCCCAGGCTTCGAGTTGGGCGATTGTCCAGGCTGTCTCCACGCTGAAGATGCCGCTGCGCGTTCGGCGCAGGCTGCTCAGGTAAGCGCCGCTGCCTACAGCAGCACCTAAATCGGCCACCAGCGAGCGGATATACGTTCCTTTGCCGCACACGACGCGGAAATCGCATTGCAGCCCTTGCGCGTAGTCGGGGAAGAGGCGGATGGGTGCGCCTTTTTGGTTGAGGAAAGCCGGTTCAGCCTGGGCTGCCTCGGGCGCCACAGGGCGCAGCGGTCCTACTTCAAAGACATCCACTCGCACGCGGCGCGCCTTGGGAGACGGCTCATCGCCTCGGCGCGCATTTTTGTACAGGCGGCGGCCATCTACTTTTATGGCTGAAAACACCGGCGGCGTTTGTTCGATGTCGCCTACAAAGCGTTGGGCAGCCGCCTGTACTCGCGCGTTCGTCAAATGCTCGGTCGGATACGTGGCTTCTATTGGGCGCTCGCGATCGTGTGATGGCGTGGTCGCTCCGAAGGTCAGCACGCCCGTGTACTCCTTTTCGTCGGCCTGTAACTGTTCAATAAGTGAGGTAGCCTTACCTACGCACAACACCAACAGCCCTGTAGCCAACGGGTCCAGCGTGCCGGCGTGCCCAATCTTAAGCCGGCGCAGACCTAAACGGCGCGTAATCAGGTAGCGCAGCTTGTTCACCACGTCGAACGACGACCATCCTAACGGTTTATCCGCCGTCAAAATAAGACCTTCTGGAAACGGCACAGGAAAGTCGGTGCCGGGCAGCAGAAGCGGAAAGGGAAGGGCAACCGGCGTCTTCATGCGGCAAAAATAGGGCTACCGGTTGGCCTCACTCTTTTTGCATCAAATAGCGCAAATACTGCACGGTACTGCGTCCCCAGTCCGGGTGCAGCTCAGAAGCAGGCTGAAAAGCGCTGAATTTGCGCTCGGCTACCACCAAGACTTCGCGTGCCTTTTCTTTATCGCCGCCCCACATGCGCGGTGTGAAATAGAGGTTCGACGCGCGCTGGACGTATACCCGCGGGTTGTCAGGGTTGATCTGTTGTGCTTTTTCGAGCATTTCATCGGCTAAGCGGCCATAGCGAGCGCCGTTAAATATCGGGCTAAGCCGCACGCGCATAGAAGCGGCCATGCTCTTG
>JANWVR010000047.1 GCA_025056735.1 Saprospiraceae bacterium | reverse complement strand
CGAGCCGACGTCGTCGAGGTGCTCCAGACCAAAGCCGTGCGTCTGGGCGGCCTGCTCGACATCCGCGACGACCGCGGCATCCGCCTCTTCAGCCGACCCATGACGGCCGAGGTGCTTTTTGAAAACTACGCTTCCACCTTTCGAGGCGACCGCCGCGCTCTGAGCAAAGAGTCGCGCGCCCGCATTGGCAACACACCCATGCCCTTCCCGGCCGACGCTGACATGCTGCTGCAGGCCGCCGAACGCCTCAAACCGCAAATCCGGGACGAACTGCGCTCCAACCGAAATATCTGGTAAGAGAATACAGCCCGACTTTGCTCCGCACTTACCGGGCAGGCCAGAATGGTTTTTTATGCAAATCCAAAATTCAATCCTATATTTGCATAAAAATTGGCATAAAAGGGCAATTGCCTCACCGTGGTATAAATAAAGTCCGCTGCTACCCTCAACCGCTCTTTTTTTGACAATCTCCGAGCCTTTCGCCAATATGCCGCCCCGGCGTTTGAGGTGGACGCCCACCTGGTTTGCGGAAGCCTGGAAAACCAGGAACGCGCTGAAGCCCGTGTGCGCGGCTGGCGAGCCTTAAGCGGCATTTTTCAGGGCTTTTGAGGGATAAATACTGCTTCGAGAGGCACATCCTGCGTCGGCTTTCCGCCCGCTATCGTACCTTTGCGTGCCCGCCTTGGCAACCGACCATCCTTTTCGATGAGCGACCTGATCCACCACGAATGCGGCATCGCAATAGTGCGATTGCTCAAGCCGCTTGATTTTTACCTTGAGAAATACGGCACTGCCTTTTACGGTGTACAAAAACTCCAGCTGCTGATGCAAAAAATGCGCAACCGCGGCCAGGATGGCGCCGGTATCGCCGTTATCAAATTGCACCCTAAACCCGGCGAGCGCTACATTAGCCGCAAACGCAGCAACGCGCCTAACGCCTGCCTGACCGACCTGTTCGAGATGGTATGGGGGCGCATTCAGCAACTGCCCCCCGAGCGCCTCGGCGATGTCAGCTGGCTTAAAAGCAACGCCCCATATGCCGGCGAAGTGCTCATGGGCCACCTCCGCTACGGCACCCACGGCGACAACACCATCGAGCGCGTACACCCCTTCCACCGACAAAACAACTGGATCAACCGAAACCTCCTGCTGGCCGGCAACTTCAACATGACCAACTTAGACGAGCTCTTCGAAGAACTCGTCGAACTGGGACAATACCCCAAAGAAAAAAGCGACACCGTAACCGTGCTGGAAAAAATCGGGCATTTCTTGGACGACGAAATCCAGCGCCTGCACACCTGGTACAAACCCGATGGCTACACCAACCAGGAGATCAATCAACTCATCTTCGACAACTTAGACGTTGCGCGCCTGCTGCGCCGCGCCTGCAAGAAGTTCGACGGCGGCTACGTGCTGGGTGGCCTTATCGGACACGGCGATGCTTTCCTGCTGCGCGACCCCAACGGCATCCGGCCTGCTTACTGGTATCAGGACGACGAAGTGGTCGTAGCTGCCTCCGAACGCGCCGCCATCCAGACGGTCTTCAACGTGCGCTACCACACGGTGCGCGAGTTAAAACCCGCCCACGCGCTCATCATCAAACACAACGGCACCGTCAGCGAACAACCCTTCGCCGAACCGCGCGAATACCGCGCCTGCTCCTTCGAACGCATCTATTTCAGCCGGGGCAACGACCGCGAAATCTATCAGGAACGCAAAAAACTCGGCGAATTCCTCGCCAAACCCGCCTTAGAGGCCGTCAACTTCGACATTGACAACACCCTCTTTTCCTTCATCCCCAATACGGCTGAAATGGCCTTTCAGGGATTAGCCGAAGGCCTCAACCGCGAACTCAACCGCTGGAAAGAAGAGCAAATCCTCCAACTGGCCGAAAAAGGCGAACTTACGCCTGAAAAAATCCGCGAAATCTTGGACCACCGCCCTCGCGTGGAAAAGCTCATCCACAAGGACGACAAGCAACGCACCTTCATCGCCGACCTCAAAAGCCGCCACAGCATGGTCAGCTACGTCTATGACGTTACCTACGGGCTGGTGCGCGACGGACAAGACAACCTCGTGCTCTTAGACGACTCTATCGTGCGCGGCACTACCCTGCGCGACAGCATCGTCAACATCGCTGCGCGACTCAACCCGCGCAAAATCATCATCCTCTCTACTGCGCCTCAAATTCGATACCCTGACTGCTACGGGATTGACATGAGCAAAATGAAGGACTTCGTCGCCTTCCAGGCACTCATCGAACTCCTGCACGAAACTGGCCGGGCCCACCTCATCGAAGAGACCTACCAACGCTGCAAAGCCTCCGAAAACCTGCCGGTCGAAATGACCCAAAACGAAGTAATTCCCCTGTACAACCATTTCACTTACCAGGAAATCACCGATCGAATTGCCAAAATCGTAACGCCCAAGGACATCCAGCCAGAGGTACAGGTCATCTTCCAGACGCTGGAAGACCTCCACCAAGCCTGCCCCAAAAACCGGGGCGACTGGTATTTCTCCGGGCGCTACCCTACTCCAGGTGGCAACCGGGTGGCCAATCGGGCGTTTATCAACTTCGTGGAAAACCGGGACGAGCGGGCGTACTAAGGCGCCGCCGAACTTCAATTCGGCAAGCCCGTTTTTCCCCACAGTAACACCGAACTCCAGTTCGGTGTGCCTGCAAGAGTACCCAACCCCACTTCGGTGAGCCTGTTTTTTCCCAAACTGGAGTTCGGGAATACAAAAGCACCCAACGCCACTCCGGCAAGCCCGTTTTTCCCTACAGTAACACCGAACTCCAGTTCGGTGTGCCTACAAGAGTACCCAACCCCACTTCGGTGAGCCTGTTTTTTCCCGAACTGGAATTCAGAAATACAACACCGTATGAAAATACTGAGGCGTATAATTATCGGCTCTGTAAAACCGGCATTTCCACCTTCAAAAAATCCGGCAGGCTACACACGCGGATGCCGTCGCTGCGTGAGTAGCTTTCTCCTTCTGGGATGATGACGTAACGGAAATCAGGCCTCAAATCGCGGGCGCTCTCCTGGAACCCTCGCGAAATACTCGGCGCCACAGAGTATTTGATTTCGATGCAAATCCGTTTGTTGTGGTCGGTTATCCACACTAAGTCTGCCTCTGCGCCGTGCGAGGTGCGGTAAAAGTAGAACTGCCCGCCTTCGTCGGCTTCGCGAATGATTTGCTCGATGACGTAGCCCTCCCACGAGGCGCCCAGCTGCGGGTGTCCTGCGAGCGCTTCGGCATCCGCCACTCCAATCAGCCGGTGCAGCAAGCCTGTGTCGCGCAGGTAAATTTTAGGGCTTTTGACTAAACGTTTTCCTGTATTTTCAAAGAAAGGCGGCAGGCGACGCACCAGAAAACTGCCTTCCAACAAATCGAGATATCGCCCGACGGTGGGTTGGCTGATATCCAATGAATTGGACAACTGACTCATATTCAACAGGCTGCCGTGTAAGTGCGCTACCATTCGGATCAGGTTATGTATCTTGGTTTCAGGCACTGCGCCCGAAAGCCTTTTCACATCGCGCGTGACAAAGGTTTCCACAAAATCGAGCAGCCATTTTCGGCTAAGCGATGAGGTGGGAGCGAGCAACGCGCCAGGAAAACCGCCCCGAAACCAATGTTCGCGCATTGGGTAAAGGTGTTGGATTTCGGTCAGTGAAAAAGGCGTCAGTTCGTGGTAAGCGATGCGCCCGGCGAGGGTCTCGGTGAGGTCTCGAATGAGGTAAGGGGAGGCCGAACCGAGCAAAATGTAGCGGGCTGGTTCGCGTTTTTGGTCGCACAGCGAACGCAAGAGGGCGAACAAATCAGGGCGCTGCTGCACCTCATCTAAGATGACGCACTTATCGAAGTGTTGGGAAAGATACCCTTGTGCGTCGGCGAGCTTAGCGGCATCGGCAAAGTTTTCGAGGTCGAGGTACAACACGGGCTTGGGCAGGTAAGCGCCCAAGGCTTTCGCCAGCGTTGTTTTACCCACCTGACGAGCGCCAATTAGACCTACAATCGGGAAATAACTCAGGCTTTCGAGCAAACGGCGCAGCAGTTTTCTTTCAATCATGATGAAAAGACAGCAGGTTTTACCGTGCAAATTTAAAACCAATTTTTGAATTTACACGGTTGTAGCATACCTGACACCGAATACTTTGCGCAGGAAGAAGCACGTAACGCCGAACTCCAGTTCGGCGAGTCTTCGAGTTCGGGGGGCCGGTAGCGCCGAACTCCAGTCCAGCGCCCTGGTGTTGGAGATAAAAAAGCCCGCTCCCTTCTTTTAGGGAGCGGGCACTCCTAACTTATGGAGTTTGAATCCCCCGCCAAGGTTACTCTTTGTTTCGGTTGGGTTCTGGGGTTGGTTTTTCAGGGCTGTTCTCACCGGGTCGGTTTGCAGGACATTAGCCGCATGCGTCAGTAATCGGAGGGTGGCCCGTAAAAAGTCAGCGGAGGCAGGAGCGAAGGGTTTCATCAGCCTTTTGAGGCGGCGAGCCGTTGCGTGCCTGCCCCGCTGACGGAGTTCATCGGATGAGTGTGGGTGCGGTGTTTGTCGGGCGAAGCCCGCCGTTGTCAACTGGCCTTCTGGGGCGGTACCCGTGGGCGTCGCAGCTTCCCTTCTGCGAGCCGCTCTCATCCGGCGTTTTTGGCGCCGAAAAGCATGAACAGAACCTCTTCTTTCAATGAACCTGTTTTCGTTGGTTGGAGGGTAGAACAGGAGGGTAAGTAGCCAATCGTCTGAAAAAAATCGTCTTGTTTTGGCTATCGGTTGCAGGTGGGATAATTTCGCCGCATGTCAGGCTCGCGGTCGTTTGATGGCACAAAGGTGGCCCACCCGCACCTGGGCCGGCAAACACGAAAAATC
>JANWVR010000134.1 GCA_025056735.1 Saprospiraceae bacterium | reverse complement strand
GGGCGCTGTCTTCGAAGCGCGAAGAGCAGACACTCCCAGATTTCTTCTTCCCGCGGAAAACGTCGCCTCCGAATGCTCGATGCGCTGAGAGGGATGGGACGGCGCGCGTCCTCCCCTTTGCGCGTATTCAATAGACTGCCTTAGAAGACCCCAGTAAATCTCGTTTCTTTGCTGCCGCATTTGGCATTACAGGCTTTACCCATGCCCTCTACATCCTCTAAGATACAGATATTTGTTACCGGCGGCACGTTTGATAAGGAATACAACTACATCACGGGCGAGCTGTATTTCAAGGACACGCACGTTAAGGAGATGCTCGAGCGGGGACGTTGCGAAGCGCCGGTGGACATCAAGACGCTCATGATGGTGGACAGCCTGGAGATTGGCGAGGACGAGCTTTACATCATCAAATTCAACTGCCGTAAGACGGAGGCGACGCGCATTCTCATCACGCACGGCACCGATCGCATGGTGGAGACGGCGCGCGCGTTGGCCGAGGCGAACATCGAAGGCAAGACCATCGTGCTGACCGGCGCGATGATTCCGTATGCGTTTGGCACGTCGTCGGACGGCTTTTTCAACTTAGGCAGCGCGCTGGCGTTTGTGCAGGTGCTGCCGCCGGGCGTTTATATCGCCATGAACGGGCGCTACTTTCACTGGAACAACGTGCGCAAGAATCGCCAGACCGGCTCTTTTGAAGAGCTGACGCCGGCGCAGGGTTAGCGTTCTGTCTCAGAAGCGGGTTTCGATGTAATACGGCAGCATGGCTCGCCAGGTGGGCCAGTCGTGCGGCATGTCGGGTCCCCAGATGTCGAGTTCGTGCGGGATGCCTTTGGCCGAGAGGATGCCCGACAGGCGTCGCGAGGCGTCGGGGTCTTCGTAGTCGCCCGAGCCGGTTACGATGTGGATATGCTGCATGCGGCGCAGGCGCGGCAGGTTGTAGTCGTCGTTGAGGTTGGGCAGGTAATGCGTGGGCGAGTTGAAATAGACATCTTCGTCGAAGTAGCCTTTCGTATAGGTAGTCAGGTCGTAAGAACCGGACATTGCGATGGTGCCAGAAAACAAGTCGGGCCGTCGGAAGCACACATTGGCGGCGTGCAGGGCGCCCAGCGAAGCGCCGCTGGTGATGATCGGCGTATCGGGACTGGTGTGCATTTGAATAAACGGCACGACCTCGTTTTCTACGTAGCCATTGTACTGCTGGTGCCGGATGGCTTTGTGGCGCGGGTGCATGCGGTTATTGAGCCAGGCCTCCGAGTTGATGCTGTTGATGGAGAACACTTTGACCTTTCCGGCCTCGATGTACGGCTCCAGCACGGAGATAAGGTAAAAGCGCTCGTATTCCAGAAAATCCGCCGCAGCGGTGGGAAAGAGCAGCAAGGCGAAGCCGAAATGGCCGTACACGGCGATTTCCATGTTCTTGTTCAGCCGGGGGCTGACCCATTGGTGTATTTCTCTCTTCATGAAAAAAAAGTTGTTGAATGTTGGTTTCGGGGCAAATGTAAGGTGGCAACGGTAACGGCCAAATAAGTCTGGCCCTCAGTGCTCGCGAATAATATCCCGTATGCGCCCGTTGTCGGGCCTGGCGCGCTGGAGAAGTTCCATTTTTTGAGGCGAAAGGCTATCGGTGTGTGCTTGCTGCACGACGGCTTGCTCCAGGATATCCATTTGTTCGGCCAGCACTTCCGGATGCGCCTGCAGGATGGCCACGACTTCAGGCAGCAGGGTCATTTCTGGAAACTGCTCCACGTACTTGCCGACGTTTTCGTTAGTGGGCGCGGTGCGGATGCGCTCCACCCACGCTTGCTCTAAGGTGTGGAGGCGTTGCTGTGCATACGCCTGGCGCTCGGGCGCGGCTAAGGCGGATTGCCCGAATTTTTCCAAATACTTTCGGACAAAAACCGGGTCGTCGGAAATTTCTATCCGTCGGAAGTAGGCTTTTTCGCACTGCGGCGCGGCGAAAAAGGCCGGGTCGTGTTTGTGTTTCTCAATATAAGCGGTGTAAGCCTCCTCGCTATCGCTCCAGGCTGCCACCCAGTAGTCGCGCTGAATGCTGGTGGTGAAGCTCCAGGTCAGCCCCAGAGCGCAGACGATGAAGGCCAGCAAGAGCAGTGCGCTGCGCCCGCGTCGGGCCGCACGCGGCGCCGCGGGTTCGGGCTGTGGCGCTTGTGGCGCTGACGGCCGAGGCGGCGGGCTGTATGCTGGCGCGGTTTGGGAGAGGATGTTTTTCAGCACATTAGCGACCGCCTCGTCTTGTTCGGGTCGCAGGTGGAGCGCCACTTCGAGACCTAAGGACCGGAGGGTTTCGGCCTGCTCCTCGGCAACGCTCGAGACCACCACCTGTTCTTCGATGACGACATCCTTGCGCAGTTCGCGCCCGCCAATGACCTCGATAACCGATACCTTCAGCAACAAAGGAAAAGCACCCTCCAGCAACGGACGAACGTAGAACAGCCATTCGGTATAGTCTGCATCCTCTAAAAACTGGATGGTGTCGGAAATGGAGCGGATGTGGAAGGGCCTGCTTTCCAGGGCGTTGAGCATCTCCACTGCCATGACTTCGGCCACGCGAATGTTCTGTAGGTCCTGGCCGGCCTGCTCTTTCCAGTTTCTCAGCAGGTCTTCTTGCTGGTAGGCAATGCGCACGCGGCAGGCGTGTTCGCGCCCGAGGGCCATGGCATCCGGGATGTGGTACAGCAGGTGGCCGCGCTTAGGCTGCTGAGGTGCAACTACTTCGTCTTCCTGCCGAAAATCGGAAGTATCGAGGAGCTCCACAAGCGCCAGCAAGTCGGCCATCATCCGGTTGTACAGGATGTCGAGTTCAGCGTTGGAGCGGACGCCCTGAATGCGTTCCGTCAGGTACGCAGTATATCGGCCGCGCAAGCCTAAATACAGGTTGTACTGCTCCGACTCCGCGCGCAGCACCTCGCCTAAGCGCTGCAAGGCCAAGTCGAGGCCTTCCGTGAGCAGGCGCTTGATCTCTGACTTGAGTTCCTCTATTTGCATGGCCTATTTTTTAGCAAAGGTAGCCGAAAAACTGCAGGGCGAAGAACCGCGAGACGCGATGGAATTGCCACCCAGGCACGCATGTTTGCCTGGGGCTAAGGCCCAAAAGTGCTTTGCCGGCCGAGAGTATGCGCACTACTCCTTGCCTGTTTTTTCTGCATTGAACAGGCTGATGACGATGGGTCGAAGGAGACTTTCCAATTTATCCCTGTTTTTTGCTATCCACTCATCAATCTCCGGCCTTTGCGTGGCCACGTTTACCATGATCTCCCTTTGCTTCTTTTCGCTGTATTCTCTGGCTCTTCTGGCTTTTTCCTCCCAGGAAAGACGGACTACCCCATCTGTCAGTACCAATTCGTCTATGTCTTCGTCGTATTCAATCTCCTCGTCGCTGTAATAGATGTTTTGCTCGGGAATAACTATCCCCCCCCTGGCCAAAACCAGAGCATCTCGCACATTTACTTGCTGTATAGTACACTCATCCAGGACGACTCCTTCTAAGCTCTTTCCGCTGTTTACCCACTCAACAGCTTCCTTTATCGTGAGAACCTTCATCGCTGCGATGTTTGAGTTTGTATTCTAGGTATAAACTTCTTTCACTTTTATTGGCCTGACGGGCGGAGATAAGCCGAATGACCGTTCCTCTAAGGGTATAAACAACGATCAAGATGATGTGGCTCGCCGTCTTGCCAATTCTAATCAGCCGGTATTCACCCTTGTGAGTAGCCTCCAGTTCGATGGCATACGGATCGTCGAATACCGTTCGGGCCTCCTCAAAACCCACCTTATGCTTCTCGACATTTATTTGATTTTTAGCCTCATCCCATTCATAATCCATAACTTGTTATCCATCATTCATAGCTCGTCATTCGCCATTCATAATCATCGGTTTGGACTACATCGTTCTGATTTTAGCAGGTCTTTTCACGGGATTTTCTCTGGCCTTTTTGGCAAAGGTAACGTTTTGAGGTTGAGAAAACCGCCATTTTCTCCAACCGCTAACAGACAAGTGCTCCAAAAACTTGCCAGCGCGAAAGCGGTTGAAGCGCTATTTGGCCGCGATTAGTGTTTACATGGTTAGCCGTATCGGATTTTTACAGATGTTTGCTGCCGACTTATGCGCGATCTGGAGGTTACCTGCCGGCCTTTTGCCGCCCTGACGGTGTATGAGCTGTACGACATCATGGCGTTGCGCCAAGAGGTGTTTGTCGTCGAGCAGAATTGCGCCTATTTAGATGCGGATGGCAAGGACCTGGAGGCGTGGCATGTGATGGGTCGCGACGCGCAAGAGCGTCTGGCAGCGTACACGCGGTTGTTGCCGTTGGGGGTTAGCTACGAGGGGTATGCCTCCATTGGTCGGGTGGTCAGTGCGCCGTTTGCCCGGCGCGCGGGGCTGGGGCGCCTCATCATGGAGCACAGCCTTGCCTGGTGTGTGCGGTTGTTTGGCCCTGTACCGCTGAAAATCAGCGCGCAGACATATTTGCTGGGTTTTTACGAGAGTTTTGGCTTTCGCTCTACGGGCGAGGAGTACTTAGAGGACGGCATTCCGCATACGGCGATGGTGTTGGAGCGGCGGTAGTTATCGCTCAACACGCATGGGTTCGCTGTCCCAGGCGTGGTCGTCGGCAGTCAGGTTGGCCATGAGGTCGTCTTGCAAGAGGCGTTCTTGCAGTTCGATTTCTTCGCGGACAGTCAGCACATAGTCGCGCGCTTCGCGACGGGCGGCAGCGAGTTTGCGCAGCGAGCGCTCGTCGTAGCGGATGAAGCGTTGGGCCTGTCGGTGGGCCGTGTATCGGCGAAAGCCCATGGAGACGAGCACGTCTTCGCCGAGGCTGACGGCGGTGTAGAGCGTTTCGCGGTAGATGTTTCCGACGTTTTGCTCGATGAGGTCGTAGGCGTCCATGCGGTTGCGGGCGCGGGCGAAGATGCGCAGGTGCGGGAAGTGCTTGCGCAGGGTTTCGATGATTCGGGCGTTAACTTCGGGCGAGTCTACAGCGGCAATGAACACGCGGGCCTGATCGGCGCCGGCGGCTTCGAGCATTTCTAAGCGCGTGGCATCGCCGTAATAGACTTTGAAGCCCATTTTGCGCAGCAGTTCCACGCGGTCGGAGTCGTGGTCCAGAATAGTGGCCTCAATGCCGTTGGCGCGCAGCAAGCGCCCGATGGTGCTGCCGAAATGCCCAAAGCCAGCAATAATGACCGGGTGTTGCTCTTCGATTACGTCGCCAGGTCGGGGATCGGGTTTGGTCTTGACACCAAAATACGGATCTATGAGGTGGTCGTTGACTAATATTAAAAAAGGTGTGATAAACATGCTGATGGCCGTTACCGACATGAGCTGGTTGGCCAGCTGCTCGGGTACTAAGTGGATTTGCTGTGCAAAACTGACCAACACGAAGGCAAACTCGCCTATCTGACTCATGCCCAGCGCAAAGAGGATGTTCTGGTCGCTGCTGATGCGGAAAAAGCGCCCAACGGCAAACAGGCTTGCGCCCTTGATGAGCAGCACCAACGCAACCAGCATGAAAATAAAACCGGGATATTCCAACACTAAATCGAAGTTCAGGGCTGCGCCTACTCCGATAAAAAACAGGCCCAGAAGTAAGCCCTTAAAAGGCGAGATGTCGCTCTCTAATTCGTGCCGAAATTCGCTGTTGGCCAACACCACTCCCGCCAAAAAGGCGCCCAGCGCCGGGCTTAGGCCGACGATTTGCATTAGATACGAGATGGCCAGCACCAACAGCAGGGAAGCCGCCGTAAACAGTTCGTGCAGGCGCGTTTGCGCCACAGCCCGGAGCACTGGAATAAAAATATAGCGCCCCAAAAAGTAGATGCTCCCCACCACGCCCACTACGGCGAGCGTCTGCAGCCAGCCGGGTAAGTCCTCGATTTGTGAATGGCTGTGGACCTCTACGTTCTTCGCGGCGCTGCCGGTAGCCAGAAGTGGCAAAAGCGCCAGAATCGGGATGACGGCAATGTCCTGAAAAAGCAGCACGGAAAAGGAAGACTGCCCCATGATCGAGCGCGCATTGCCGCGTTCCTTAAGCGTCTGGAGCACAATAGCCGTCGAAGACATCGAAAACGCCAGCGCTACCGTCAGCGCCACGGGCCACGACCAGCCCAAGTATAGGAAAAAAGCGCCCAACAGCAACGTAGTCAGCCCCATCTGGCCAATACCCAGCCCCAGGATAGAACGCCGCATGGCCCAAAACTGGTCGGGCTCCAACTCCAACCCGATGAGGAACAGCATCATGACCACCCCCATCTCGGCAAAGTGCATCAATTCGGCGCGCTCTTCGCCCACTAAGCCCAACCCAAACGGGCCGATAAGAATGCCGGCCAATAAATAGCCCAGCACCGAGCTTAGACCCAGGCGCTTCGTAATGGGCACACACAAAACCGCTGCGGCTAAGTAGATAATGGCTTGCTGTAAGAACATAGGCGGCGTTTTTTGTTGAAAAATGCGAAGCTGGCGTAGAAATCATCCGCAAAAGCAGCATTTCTCCGCTATAGGAAACACTACCGTCAAAGGAACAAAATTTCGGATAAAATGGAAAAAAAGGCCTGCGCGTCCATTCTTCTCTCCGAAAGGACGGCTCTCACGGATGCCTCTGGCGAGTGCCAGTGAGGGGACTAACGGGTTACCGCAATTCGCTGCGCCGAGCGTCCGCTTTCGTTTTGCAGCAAAACGACATACAGCCCTGCCTGGCTAAAAGCCTCTGCCGGCAGATCGAGGGTTTGCTCGCCTGCCGAAAAGCGCAGTCCCGTCTGAGTGTACGTCAGGCGGCCAGTGGCATCAAAGACGAGGACATCGGCCTGGAGCGGGGCGTTGGTTTCCATCCACAGGCGTAGCGGGGCGCCGGATGCGAGTGGATTGGGCGTCAGGCGCCAGCGTGTCAGGCCCTCTATTTCGCGGTTGGCCGACGTGCCGGAGGTGCGGAAGCTCGACTGGCGGGAGGCCGCGCAGGTAACGTATTCGTTGAATGGCCGCACGCGCCACTGATAGGTGCGGTTGGGCTGCAGTGTCCGTACCGTTAGCGAAGTGTTGCTGGTGATAAACGCCTGCGCGAATGAGGACGTGAATGAGCTGACGATGTCGAACTCCACTAAATAGCGGTTGGCGCCGGCCACAGGTTTCCACTCCACTAAGACTTCGTCGAAGAAGGGCACATTAACGCCGCCCACAGGCGCCGTGAGCAGGTCGGTCGGCGTGTTGATTTCCGTAGCAAGAGGCGTGAAGTTGTTGTTCAGGTAGTTGCGCTGGCTGGAGGCGCGGTCGGCCAGGATGGCGCTCTGCTGTTGGGGCGTGAATACGTATTCGCTGCAGAAGCTGAAATAACCCATCATGTTGTTGGCCATCGGCGCCACAGGTTGACCCAGCGGATCGCGGGCGCCGCCGTTGTAGGAGCAGCTGGTAGCGCCAAAGCCGAAGTTGTAGTCGGGCGGCGTGTCGCAAATCCGGTCGGCGGCAGTGGTACAGTTCGTTCCGTTGACGCGCTCCGTGGCGACGCCGCCCGGCGAGGTGGCCGGTGCATTGGGCCAGGAAGCAAAAGAGTTGTTGAACGGCTGGCTTTCCCAACCGAAAAAGGTATGCTGCAGGCTGAAAAAGTGGCCAACCTCATGAGGAAGGGTAGAATTGCTCTTCATGCCGTTGATCTGGTCTCTACGGCAGACGATCCAGTCGCGTTGTGGGCTGTAGTAGGCCAGCGTTACGCCTTGCTGATTGGTGTTTACCGACGCCTGATTAACGATGTAGATGTTCATCGCGTTGGGATGCCGCTGCGATTGCATGGTGAACCAGGCCGTCTGGTTGTTGTAAACGTTATCGTTATTGATGTTGTAGTTGAAGATCGTCCCGAACGTCGGGTGAGGGCGCAGGTAAAACCGGATGTTCATTGGGGCAAAGGCGTCGTTGAGTGCGCACAGCTGGTCCAGCACGCGCGATTCGAGAACTCGACCGTTGCCTGCGTTATCGCCGACTAAATGAAAATAGACCGGCACATACTGGACATTACCGCGCTCCTGAACGCCGGTAGCAGCGTGCTCCAAGTTGGCTATCAGACGCGGCTCCATGAGACGCTGATCTTCGATCGTCGTGCCGCATACTCCATGCACCGATTGGGCCAGGAGGAAAGCAGGAGATAGAAGCAGGAAAAGAGAGGCTAAAGGAAAGAATACTTTTTTCATAGCAACAGTATGTCGTGCCAAAACGCCGAAAAGGGCAATAAAAGTAAGCAATCGCGCCCAAAAATTACAGAAAAAGCACGCTGAGTGTCGGCTATTGGCAAAATGGGCAAATTTTTAGGCCGTCTTGTGCGCGGGCTAAGGCTGAGCGGCAGTCTCTTTGCCGCAGGGTTCGCCGGCCGTTCGTCCGCAAACGCCGCAGGTAGCGCCTTGCTTTTGCAAGAAGGGGTTGTTGTTGGCGCAGGTTCCGCGAAACTCGCCGCCCTTCACGAAAAGGATGCGAAGGCTGAATAAAAAAAATGCGAGCATGACAACGGATATGGCCAGGGCAATGACAGCAAACATGGAAAACGAAATTTTAGCTCAAAGGTAATTCAACTGAAAAGTCGGACGGCGCTTGATGTGAATTTTTGGACTTTTTTTGCCTCAACAAATCTATGCGCCGAAAGTTTGGCTGGGCCAAAAAGGCTGGTCTATCTTGGCCCTTGTTTTTACAGCTCACTTTACTGCTCTCTGCTTATGCTGCCTGTACGAAAACTTTTAGAAGGAAAAAACAACACTAACATCTGGTCGGTACCGCCGGATTGCACGGTGCTGGAAGCGCTCCAACTCATGGCCCAAAAAAACATCGGCGCCGTGTTGGTCATGGACGGCGAGCAATTGGTAGGTATCTTTTCCGAACGCGACTACGCCCGCCGGGGCATTCTTCAGGGACGCGAGTCCAAGAGCACGCTCGTCTCGGAGGTGATGACGTCGAATGTGATCACGGTAACGCCAGACATGAGCATCGAGGACTGCATGCGTCTTTTCGACAACAAGCGCATCCGCCACCTGCCTGTATTAGAGGGCAACAAGGTAATCGGTTTGCTCAGTATTGGCGACATCGTGCATGCCATTATTCGCGAGCAAAGCGCACATATTCAATTCTTAGAACAGTACATATCGGGCATTTAATCATTCACGACCGCTCGACGGCATAAGGTCTTTCGGGCGCCATAACCTAAACGCAAACATGGACTTACTCATCGTAGTCGTTTTCATCATTGGCTACACCTTCATTGCTTTAGAGCACCCGCTCAAGATTGACAAATCGGCTTCCGCCTTGCTCACCGGCGTTCTGTGCTGGTTGGTCTTGCTTTTCGGCATTCAGCAAATGCCGGTTTATGAGCATCTGTCGCAGGAGCAGCGCACCGATATTATTAAGTTTTTGGACCACAGCCTCTTCGAGCACGTGGGCGAGATTGCGGAGATCCTCTTTTTCCTCATCGGCGCCATGACCATCGTGGAGTTGGTAGACCGTCATGAAGGCTTTCGCGTAATCACCGACCGCATTCGCTCGCTCAGCCGGGCGCGTCTGCTGTGGATCATTTCCATTATTGGCTTCATTGCCTCGTCCATTTTGGATAACTTGACCACTACAATCGTTTTATGCGCCCTCATTCGGCGTCTGCTTAAAAATCAGGAAGACATGTGGCTGGCGGGTGGTTTCGTCGTGTTAGCCGCTAATGCAGGCGGCGCCTGGTCGCCAATTGGTGATATTACCACCATCATGCTTTGGATAGGCGGTCAGATTACGACCTTGCATGTCATCCAAGCTGTGCTGGCGCCTTCTGTAGTATGCTTAGTAGTGCCGTTAATACTTGCTTCGTATACCCTGAAGGGTCAGGTAGAGCCACCCGATACGACCGAGGAAGAGCATCACAACGGGTATGCCTGGTCGGTACACGAGCAAAACCTGATTTTTGCCATGGGCACGCTTGGCCTGCTCTTTGTGCCAGTGTTTAAAGCGATTACGCATTACCCGCCCTTTATGGGTGTTTTGCTGTCGCTGGGCTTCATCTGGTATATCACGGAGTACATTCACCGAGACAAGCCCGAAGAAATACGCACAGAGTTTTCGGTCGCCGCTGTGTTGCGCCGCATTGACACGCCCAGCGTTTTATTTTTCCTGGGCATCCTGCTGGCCGTAGGCGCACTGTCCACTTCGGGGCACCTTTTGTTGCTGGCAAATAGCCTGGATCGCGTTTTTGAAGGCGACATTTATCCACTAAATACCCTCATTGGCACGCTCTCCGCCGTTGTGGACAACGTGCCGCTGGTGGCCGCTGCTATGGGAATGTATCCATTAGATAAATACCCAACAGACCACGACTTTTGGTCGTTGCTGGCCTACTGCGCCGGTACGGGTGGCAGTATGCTGGTCATCGGCTCAGCAGCAGGTGTAGCGGCTATGGGGCTACTGAGAATCAATTTTATCTGGTATCTTAAACGCATTAGCCTATACGCGCTTATTGGCTATCTGGCGGGAATAGGCACATTTTACTTACAGCATCACCTTCTGTAAGCAGCACCGTTTTTTGCCGGCAAGATAGTGGATCCTTTTCAACATAACAAAATTTTATCTTGCGGTATCTCTGTCTACATCTGCAAGTGTGCTCGCTATCTTTTAAGTGCACACATAAGCGGGTTGTGCAACCTTGATTACTTTTGGGGCGTCCTGGGCGCATCGAGGTCTCGCTGCCCCAGTCCATCCAACGATCTTGCGTCATGCACCCCAGCATTTTCACCTAT
This sequence comes from Saprospiraceae bacterium, assembly GCA_025056735.1. Classification (GTDB taxonomy): domain Bacteria; phylum Bacteroidota; class Bacteroidia; order Chitinophagales; family Saprospiraceae; genus M3007. The sequence goes on along the minus strand of JANWVR010000134.1, from coordinate 4,393 downwards.
CTTTTTTTCGCAGTCGGACTAATTGCCTGTCAGTCGAATGCTCGCCAATCTGCCCAGGCTGGCGACCATGCGCCGCCGATGGTACAGGAAAAGCCATCGGCGACGCTAGACGCCCTGAAGCCGCCAACTCCGCCGTCCGATGCAAGCAGTTTTGAGAGCATGGTTGCCGACTACGAGAGTAAAGACCGCGTCATCTGGCAAAAACCGGGCTTGGTTATCTCGATGTTAGGCGATCTAACCGGCAAAACCGTGGCCGATATCGGCGCGGGCACGGGCTATTTTGCTTTTCGTCTTGTGCCTGCTGCTCAAAAAGTTATCGCCGTGGACATTGATCCGCGTTTTATCAATTTCATGGACAGCATAAAGGTGCGCCTGCCAGAAACATACCAGCGCCGCTTCGAGACGCGCTTAGCCAAACCTGACGACCCTATGCTGGCCGCAGAGGAGGCCGATGCCATTATCATTGTTAACACTTACGGTTATCTACGCAACCGCGCGGCTTATCTTAAACGATTGGCCGTCGGTATGAAACCCAGAGCACGCCTGCTTGTTATTGACTTCAAAAAAAATAACCTGCCTATTGGCCCTTCTGACGAGTTTAAGGTTGCTGTCGCCGATGCCATACGCGAGCTGGAGGCCGCAGGTTTTCAAATTGTGCAAATAGACCAGGAAAGTCTCGATTACCAGTACATTCTCATCGCCCAAAAGCCCTGACTCACTTTTTGCGGAGATTTTTCCAGACATGCGCGGTTCGCTCAAAATTTTCACCTGGCTTGGCATTCCAGTACACATCCACTGGACATTCCTGCTCATTTTCGTGTATGTTTTCTGGCTTGGGCATTCTAATGACCTTGGACTCTGGAATACGCTGTGGATAACGGGTTTCTTTTTGGCGTTGTTCGCCTGTGTGCTTCTGCACGAGTATGGACATGCGTTGGCGGCCCGTCACTACGGTGTTCGTACACAGGACATTATCCTGACGCCGATTGGCGGTGTCGCTCGTTTAGAATATATGCCCGAAAAACCGATGCAAGAATTTGTGGTGGCTATTGCTGGGCCGTTGGTCAATGTTGTGCTGGCTTTAGCGCTTTATTTGTTGGCCTGGCTACTCTTTTCGGAGGAGCACTGGTTTATTTTTCAATGGCTGATGGAGCAGCATCTGCTTTTTGGCCAAAGTGAGTCCGGCGAGTTGGATATTGCTCTGGCGCCTTTGGCCAGCGGAGGGCTGTTGTATCTCTCTGCACTGATAGCAGCCAACGTGGCGTTAGTGGTCTTTAACCTGATACCGGCATTTCCGATGGATGGCGGTCGCATTTTTCGCGCTATGCTGGCTGCGCGTATGAGTCGAGTGCGCGCCACGCAAGTAGCTGCCTGGCTGGGGCAGGGCATCGCCATGTTGTTTATTGCCATCGGCCTCTGGCAGGGCGCTTTTACACTGGCGCTGGTGGGCTTGTTTGTGTTCATCCTGGCGCGTGCCGAAAACCGAAACGTCCAGTTGGACGCCCTTTTGCGCCAGTACAAAGCCGCTGACTTGATGCGTCCGTCGTTTACGCGCCTGACCACCACAGACTGGATGCAGACGCCCATTCACCTGCTTCAGGTCGGCTTAGAACAACATTTCTTGGTATTCGATCTGCAAGACCACCTCGTCGGTGTGCTGGAAGAGCCGAGCATTTTAGAAGCGCTGCGAAAGCGCGACTACACCGCGCCCGTAGAGAAGTACTTAAGTCCAAAGGTGCAGGTGGTTTCGTCGGAGGCCCGGCTGGAGTACATCTATTTCCTCATGCAGCAACAAGGCGTCCGTCTGGCTGCTGTGGCGGGCCGAGGCGAATTAGTCGGTGTTATTGACGAAGCTGGCTTAGCCCAGTTTTTGAAAATGCACCGATAAAGACGCTGGTCCACGTCGGCGAAAATGCCGACAATGCGCCATCTTCGCCCTTATGTAAAATGACCAATGGCCCAGACTCCGTACAACGACGCCTTTCTCGCGCTGCTCCAGACACTTAACGCCGAACAACGCCAGGCGGTAAACCATATCGAAGGTCCCGTGCTCGTGGTGGCGGGCCCTGGCACGGGCAAAACCCACCTGATGGCCGCCCGCGTAGGTAAGATATTGTTGGATACCGACACCTCCCCTCAAAGCGTGCTGTGCCTGACCTTTACCGAGGCTGCCGTCAGCGCCCTCCGCGCGCGGTTGCTACACATGATCGGCCCGGAGGCATATCGCGTGCCCATCACCACCTTTCACAGCTTTTGCCACCGCATCATTCAGGACAATCCTGAGTATTTCGGGTTCGCCGAACTGGAAGCCGCCACCGAACTGGAGCGCATCGAAATCGTCCGCCAGCTGTTAGCCCGATTGGCGCCCGAACACCCACTGCGCAAAGGCTATAAGGACCCTTTCGCTACCGAAAAACGCTTGCGCAACCTCTTCGCCCGGATGAAGAGCGAAAACTGGACACCTGGGCAGGTGCGCCAAAGCGCCGACAGATATATCAAAAGCCTGCCCACCAACCCCAACTTCCGCTATCAGCGCAATACTGCCGACGCCCAAAAGGGGGAACTCAAAGCCGCCCAAATCGAAGAGGCTATTGCGCGAATGGAACAGTTAAAAGCTGCTGCTGACCTGTACCCTGAGTATCAACGCGCCTTAGAGCGCGCCCGCCGCTACGAATTCGAGGACATGATCCTGTGGGTGCTGCGTGCCTTCCGCAAACACGAAGCGCTCCTGCGCACCTACCAGGAACGCTACCTGTACGTACTGGTGGACGAATTCCAGGACACCAACGGCGCCCAGTACGACCTGCTCAACCAACTGCTCTCCTACTGGCAAACGCCTAACGTGCTCATCGTGGGCGACGACGACCAAAGCATCTATGAGTTTCAGGGGGCCCGATTGGAACATCTGAGCGATTTTCAACGGCGCTATCGCGAAGGGCTGACAACCGTAGTGCTGCGCCAGAACTATCGCTCTACGCAGAATATCTTAGATGTCGCCGCGCGTCTCATTGGCTACAACACGCTGCGCGCTGCCCAGACCACCGGCCAGCCTTTTGATAAACGGCTGCGCGCTCATGCCCTTGAAGATGGACAAATTGCCGTCCACCGCTACGATACCCGCATGGCCGAGCTGTCCGACGTCGTCGCTCGCATCGAAAAACTCATCAACCAGGGCGTGCCTCCGCATGAAATTGCTGTCATCTATGCCCAACACCGTCAGGCCGACGACCTGCAGGTACTGCTGGCTCGCCGTAATATTCCGCACCAAGCCAAACGCCCTACAGACGTTCTGAAACTTCCCCTCATCGAACAACTTTGCGAACTATTGCGCTACCTGGCTGACGAAGCCGAACATCCGCATTCCGGCGAACATCGCCTCTTTCGACTGCTCCATGCGCCTTTCTGGCGCCTGCCCCCTGCAGACCTCGTAGCCTTAGCCGTAGCGGTCCAGGGCGCTTATCCCTTAGAAAAGGCGACCGTTCCCTGGCGCACCTGGCTCACCTCACCCGAACGCCTCCGCAGCCTCTCCTTGCGTAGCCTCGACACCTTTATGTATCTGGGCGAACGCCTGAACGAGTGGATAGCAGCTGTCCATTACGAACCGCTGCCCCAGCTGCTTGAGCGCCTCTTCGCCCAAACAGGACTACTCCAATGGGCGACCCAGCAGCCGGATAAATGGACGGCTCTTCAGGCCTTGAAAACCTTTCTCGATTTCGCCGCCAACGAGACACTCAGAAAACAGGATTACCCTGCCGAAGGGGAGGGAACCTATCCGGCGGCCCGACTGCGCCATTTCCTGCGTCTGCTGCAAAGCATGGCAGAAAATCGCCTACCGTTGCCGCTACAAATCTCCGTGCAGGCCGGCTCGAGCGTGCAATTGCTTACCGCCCATGCCGCTAAGGGATTGGAATTTGAACATGTCTTCCTCATAGACTGCGTCGAGGATTTCTGGGAAAAACAAAACAGCAACAGCCGCGACCACTTCACCCTGCCGCCCGACTTGCAACCTGCCGCCGAAGCCGACGCCTTAGAGGCCCGACGCCGCTTGTTCTACGTGGCGATGACCCGCGCTAAACGCGCCCTGTACCTTTCCTATGCCCAAACCGCCGGCGACGGCAAACCGCGCATCGCATCCCGGTTTTTAGCCGAAACAGAACTACCCATTGTCGCTGCAAACGTCGCTCCAGAAACGCAACTACACAACCTCATCCAGATCCTGCACTCAGGCGAGCCCACATCGCCACCACTGCCTGAGACGCAAACCTGGCAAAACCTGCTGACCAACCTGCAATTAAGTATTACAGCACTCAACCGCTATTTGCGTTGCCCACTGGCCTTTTATTACGAAGACATCCTGAAAATACCCGCTGCCACCTCCGAAGCCGCTGCTTTT
>JANWVR010000104.1 GCA_025056735.1 Saprospiraceae bacterium | reverse complement strand
ATTTATCCTACGGCCTTCACCCCCGACGGCGACGGGACGAACGATGCTTTTGGCCCTATCGCCGTGCCCGAATGCGCCTACGCAGCCTTTGAGTGGGCGGTGTTCAACCGCTGGGGCGAGCGCCTCTTCGCCTCCAGCAGCCCTGCCGACGCCTGGAACGGCCGCCGACCCGACGGACAGGCCGCACCTTCCGACGTGTACGTATGGCAGTTGCGCTATGCCCTGCTCAACGGCTCCGAACGGGTGTGGTTTGTGAAGAAAGGGGATGTTACGCTGATGCGGTAAGAGCGCGACTCAGGGAGCCGGGCTCCACATTTTCACCCAACGCACGGTTTTTTCCCAGGCGCCTTTGCGCATGCGGATGCGATAGACGCCAGGAGGGCCGAAGTCGCCAGACAGCAAATGTGGAAGGTCTGCGGTGAACTGGCGCACCTGGCGCCCATTAAAGTCGAAGATGGCCACATTGACCTGTGTCATGGGTTGGTCGGCCTTGAGCAGCAGGGCTACGGGCGGTAGAGGGCGTATGACCGGGTGGCGCAGGGTATTGTCGGTGGGCGGGACGATGTCGTTCCAGCGTTTCTCCATGGCGTACAGGGGGCGTGCGTAGGCCAAATGGAAGGGTATGTTTTGGGCGATGACCTGTTCGAGCAGGAGCGCGTGTCCGCGGTTGTTGAGGTGGATGCCATCGCCGGCGTCTAATTGTGGCTGGAGCGTGCCTTCGGGCGTGGCTAAGCGCTGCCACACGGGGATAAAGCGGTCGGCGAAGCGCTTTTGCATGGCTTCGAGCACCTGGAGTTGGGTATGCACCTTGAGGCTGTCGAAATTGCGCGGCTGTACGGAAGTGAACCACAGCGGCACGTCGGCGGCCCAGGCCGTATGGGCGATGATGTCAAGGTTGCGCAGTTGAGTGGCGGCGTCATAGCCTGCGGCGGCGTCGTTGGAGGGCAGGTTGACGATGATGGCGTCGGGCTGCAGCGACAGAGCGCGGCTGATATTGCGCTCCGGGTCGGGTTCCGGGTAGCCCGGCCCGGGTTTAAAACCGTCGGGCATCAGATGGAAGGACTGGTAGCCGCTTTTGGCTAAGTTGACCAGCTGGCAGCCCGGGTGGAGGCGTTTGAGGTAGGCGCGGTAGCGATTGACCCAGGCGCTGTCAATCGGGCGAGCGCCAGCGCCGGCAGCTGTAGAAGAGCCCAACACCACAATGCGTACGGGCGCCAGTAGCGTGCGGCCATTCCCGTTGCTATTGATATGGGATTGCCCTGCAGCGGCGTCTGTCCAGGTCGCGCAAAGCAAGAAGAAAACTAAGAAACGCATAAGGCTTATGTCGTCGAAAGGGTGGTGTTTTTCATTTCATTCTGACCCGTTCATCTAAGCGGTAGCAATTTATACGCCTTTAATCCTCTTTTGCGCTGCGCCATTTTAAAGTTTTAGCAACTTTAACGTTACTTTTAGAAAACGGCCTCAGAGGGCTATGCTGCCTCAGAATTCTAAGTCGGCCTCGGTGGTTGGGCGTCCGTTGCTGCCGGTCGTAGAGCAGGAGAGCAGGCGCGGCATTTTTCATGTCTGGCCTGAGATGGCCCCTTACTTTTGCGCCCGCAAATTGTTCACCGCGCAAATCAAACAAATAGCCATGACCTTCCGCACCGAAAAAGACACGATGGGCAAGGTGCAAGTGCCCGCCGACGCCTACTGGGGCGCTCAGACGCAGCGCTCGATCGAGAACTTCAAAATTGCCCGCGAGACCAACCGCATGCCCATTGAGGTTATTCGGGCCTTTGCCTATTTGAAAAAGGCAGCAGCGCTGACCAACCGCGATTTAGGCGTATTGTCGGCAGAAAAATGCGACCTCATCTGCCGGGTGTGCGATGAAATTCTGGCGGGCCAGCTCGACGACCAGTTCCCGTTGGTGGTGTGGCAGACCGGTTCGGGCACGCAGAGCAACATGAACGTCAACGAGGTCATCGCCTATCGCGGGCACGTGCTGGCGGGCGGGCAGCTGACCGACGAGCAGAAGGTACTGCATCCCAACGACGACGTGAATAAGTCGCAATCGTCGAACGACACCTTTCCGACGGCCATGCACATTGCGGCCTACAAGATGCTGACGGAAGTAACGCTTCCGGGCCTCGAGCGCCTGCGCAACACGCTGCGAACCAAATCGGAGGCCTTCATGCACGTGGTGAAGATCGGACGCACGCATTTCATGGATGCTACGCCGCTGACGCTGGGGCAGGAGTTTTCGGGCTATGTGGCGCAGCTCGACCATGCCTTGCGCGCCATCCGAAACACGCTGCCGCACCTGAGCGAGCTGGCGTTGGGGGGCACCGCCGTCGGCACAGGCATCAACACGCCGCCCGGCTACGCCGAGAAAGTGGCGCAGCACATTGCCCAGCTGACCGGCCTGCCATTCGTTACAGCGCCCAACAAGTTCGAAGCGCTGGCTGCACACGACGCGATTGTGGAAAGCCACGGCGCCCTGAAAACGGCCGCCGTGAGCCTCATGAAAATCGCCAACGACATCCGCATGCTTTCCTCCGGGCCACGCGCTGGCATCGGGGAAATCCACATCCCAGACAACGAACCCGGCTCCTCCATCATGCCGGGCAAGGTGAACCCTACGCAATGCGAAGCCCTCACGATGGTGGCCGCCCAGGTGCTCGGCAACGACGTGGCCATCAACGTCGGCGGCGCCACCGGCCACTTTGAGCTGAATGTGTTCAAGCCTATGATGATCTACAACTTCCTGCATTCGGCCCGCCTCATCGGCGAAGCCTGCGTATCTTTCAACGACAAGTGTGCTGAGGGCATCGAACCTATCCATGAAAACATCCGCCGCCACGTCAACAACTCCCTCATGCTCGTTACGGCGCTCAACCCGCACATCGGCTACTATAAGGCCGCCGAAATCGCCCAAAAGGCGCACCGCGAGGGCCTGACCCTCAAAGAAGCCGCCTTAGCCCTCGGCTACCTCACCGAAGAAGAATTCGACCGCTGGGTACGCCCCGAAGACATGGTTGGCTTAGAAGGCATTTAGCCGCTTGGCCAGGCAAAAGGCCACATCAACCTCTTTTCGTTCATAATTCATAATTCATAATTCATAATTCATGAACATCTCCGTCGTCGGAACTGGCTACGTGGGCCTGGTAACGGGCACTTGTTTTGCCGAAACGGGCAACAACGTCATCTGTGTGGACAACAACGAGGCTAAGGTGCAGGCCCTTAAGGCCGGCAAAATCCCCATTTACGAGCCGGGGTTAGACGTTCTTTTTGAGCGCAACACGAAGGAGGGGCGTTTGCATTTTACGACTGATCTGCGCGAGGCGGTAGAAAAGAGCATGATCCTGTTTTTGGCTTTGCCTACGCCGCCTGGGGAAGATGGCAGCGCCGATTTGTCGTACGTGTTGGGTGTGGCGCGCCAGTTGGCCGGGATGATCACGGACTATCGGGTGGTGGTCAACAAGAGCACAGTGCCAGTGGGCACGGCAGAGAAGGTAGCGGCCATTCTGGCCGAGCGGCTGCCGCGCGACCGCTTCGATGTGGTGTCGAACCCTGAGTTTTTGCGCGAGGGGGTGGCTGTGGAGGATTTCCTCAAGCCCGACCGCGTGGTTATAGGCGCCTCCAGCGAGCGTGCGTGCCGGCTGATGAAGCAGCTCTATGAGCCGTTCGTCCGGCAGGGCAATCCGATCTATTTTATGGACGAGCGCTCTGCCGAGATGACGAAGTACGCCGCTAATGCTTATCTGGCCATGCGCATTTCATTTATGAATGAAATGGCCAACTTGTGCGAGCGCGTAGGGGCTAACGTGGACATGGTGCGCATCGGCATCGGCAGCGATAGCCGCATCGGCAAGCGTTTCCTGTTCCCAGGCATCGGCTATGGCGGTTCCTGTTTCCCCAAGGACGTGCAGGCACTGTCTCATACGGCAGAGGCTTATGATTACGATTTTCGTATCTTAAAGGCTGTCATGGGCGTCAACGAACGCCAGAAGAACGCGCTGGTCCGCAAAGTCCGCGACTTTTTCGGCGGCCAACTTGCCGGGCGCACTATGGCGCTGTGGGGGCTGGCCTTTAAGCCCAATACCGACGACATCCGCGAGGCGCCAGCCTTAGCCATGGCTGACGAACTGCTGGCCGAGGGCGTGCGCCTGCAGACCTTCGACCCAGAGGCCATGGAAAACGTCCGCGCCCAGTACGGCGACCGACTCGTCTATGCCCGCTCGATGTACGATGCACTCGAAGGCGCTGACTGCCTGCTCATCGCTACCGAATGGGGCGAGTTTCGCACGCCGGACTTCGAGCAGATAAAAGCGCGCTTGCGCCAGCCCGTTATCTTCGATGGGCGCAACGTCTATGACTTAGAGTTGATGCGCGATCAGGGCTTCTACTATGCCAGCATCGGGCGGCCAACGGTGGACGGACGTCAGTAAGCGCCTATGCTGAGCATGACCAGCGTGCAACCCTCCACGGGCTCAATACCGTGCGCCTGGGCTAAAGCCGCTAGCTCAGGGTTTTCGGTGCCCGGGTTGAAAATGATGCGCTTCGGCTTGAGCGACAGCAGATAGTCGTAGTAAGGCGGCTGGCGCTGCGGGCCAACGTACAGCGAAACCGTATGGATGCCCTCCAAGGCGGGCTGGTCGAGCAGAATGGGCAGGCCGTCCACTTCGCCGCTGCGAATGCCCACAGGCGCCACTTCATGTCCATGACGGCGCAGGGCCCGAACGGCCAGATAGGCGTAGCGGTCAGGATTGGGCGTAGCACCCAGTACAAGGGTCTTTTTCACGGGCGTAAAAACAGCCCGCAGCCACAATGGTTTGCCGAATGCCGCTACTGTGAGCGGTACTGAAGAGCAGCACCACGCCGCTACCTTTGCTCGCCATTTTAATACACTTGCATGCGCATTGCCGTCAATACGCGCTTTTTGCTAGCCGGCCGACTGGAGGGTCTGGGCTGGTATACCCACGAGGTGATGCGGCGCATGGTGGCGGCACACCCAGAAGACGAGTTTATTTTCTTTTTTGACCGCCCCTACGCTCCCGAATTTCTTTACGCGCCGAACGTGTTACCTGCCGTACTCTTTCCGCCGGCTCGTCATCCGTTTCTTTGGTGGGTCTGGTTTGAATGGGCCGTGCCGCGCGCGCTGAAGCACTATCGGCCCGATGTTTTTTTCTCTCCAGACAGCTATCTGAGTCTGCGGGCAAAGACGCCCACCTTGCTGACTGTGCACGACCTCATCCCTTTGCAAGAGCCGCACAGCGTGCCGTGGCTGCCCAGGCACTATTATCGGCATTTTTTACCCCGTTTTATCCAGCGCGCTGACCGAATTGTTGCTGTATCGGAATATGTGCGCCAGAGCATTCTCCAGCGTGTTGGCGTCCCGGCAGAGCGTATCTCCACGGTGTACAACGGTTATCGGAGCGCGTTTAAGCCCTTGTCGGCGGCGGAATGCGCGGCAGTTCGGGATGCTTACGCGGATGGACAGGCTTATTTTTTGTACACCGGCGCCATTCATCCACGCAAGAACGTGTCGCGATTGATCGCGGCGTTCGATGCGTTTAAGGCGCAAACGGGCGCTCCGGTGCGGCTGCTGGTAGCCGGGCGCATGGCCTGGCTAAGCGAGCCGGTGCGAGAGGCTTTGCACAAAGCCCAATTCAGCAGCGACATTCGCCTTTTGGGGTACGTGTCGGAAGCGGAATTGACGCGCCTGTGCGCAGCCGCGTTGGCGCTGGTAAATGTTTCGCTGAACGAGGGTTTTGGTCTGCCGGTGGTCGAGGCCTTTGCCTGCGACGTGCCTGTGCTGTGCTCCGACCGCACGGCGTTGGCCGAAGTGGCGGGCGAAGCGGCGTTTTTGGTCAATCCCGAGTCCGTGAGTGAGATTGCCGCAGGTCTGTTGGCGCTGTACCGCGATGCTGCGCTGCGCGAAGCGTTAGTCAGCAAGGGGCGCCTTCAGCGCCAGAAGTTCCGTTGGGATGCTGCTGCCCAGCAGTTGTATCGGCTCCTTCAGGAGACCGCCGGCGGTTGAGGGGCAGGTGGCGAAGAGCGATGCCTATTCAAAATTCCAGAGTCCAGCACAGTGTATTGGCTCAGCCAGCGCTGGTCTATGGCCCAGATGACGCCAGCGGCCAGTAACCCCAGCAAAGCGCCTGCCACTACGTCGGTCAGAAAATGTTGAATTAAAAAAATGCGCGACACGCCCACCAACGCGGCAGCGCCGGCACACGCTAAGCTCAGCGCAGGCCGACGCCGACCCGCTAGCAAAGCCAGGACGCCAAACAGCCCAAAGGCCGTCATCGTATGCCCAGAGGGAAAACTCGTGCGTCCACCGTGGGGCCATTCGCCCGCCAGCACGACCCGCTCGGTCAGCCCATGGTTGGCAAAAAAGAGCATGGGGCGGTCTTTGCTGACGGTTACTTTGAGCAACTGAGAAGAAGTAAAAATGAGCAGCCCACCCATAGCAAGCAGCACAGCGATGCGGTAGCGCCACAGCAGGCTCAGCAGGCCGATGGCTAAGAAAGGCCAGACCTCTCCCAAACGGGTCGCCCAGCGAAAAAACGTGTTGAGCGGTTCCCTGCGCCAGTCGTTGAGATGGAGAATTTCCATGCCCGGGGGTAAAAACAGCGCAAGCAGCAAACCCGCGTTGATGAACACCAGCGCAGGTATGGTAAACCAGGGATTGGCCCAAAAAGCCTGTTTCATGAACCTAAAAAGCGTTTTTCTAAGTAACGGCGCATGCGTAGCGCTATGCGGTCTATGCGGTCGGTGCTGAACATGGCCGTGTCGTTCAGCGCGCGCCAGGTGAGAAAGGCCGAGATGGGGACCAGCACAAAGCTGGGCATCATGGCCGCCCAAAAGGGCGTCAGGATGTAGGCTTCTGCCAGCTTGCGACACAGGATGGTCAGCATAATAAACGTTACGAAGAACACGATAGACACCAGGATAGGGTAGCCGAAGCCGCCCTTGCGGATGATGGCGCCCATGGGGCCGCCGATGAAGAGAAAAACGACGCACACCACGGCAAAGCTGTACTTGGCGTAGAGCTCGTAGCCCATTTTGGCGGCCTCCTTTCGGCGGTATTCGATCTGGTTGGAGCGGCGCTCGACGACGGATTTGCTCAGGCGCAATTGCACTAGTCCTTCCTGCCACAGGCGTGGGCGATAGGGCGGCTCAAACGTTTCGGTCCAGGTAGCGTACTCCGCCAGCGCTTTTTGCAGCGCTTGCCGGGGTAAGTCGGGCAGCACCAGTTCAGGCAGAGGTGGGTCGCCGGGTTTCCGATTAGCGCGCAGGATGGAGTCCTGGCGCAGGCGCTCCCGTTCGATGGGGTCGTTTTGGGGGTCGGGCTTCTTTTCCAACCGCTTAAGCGTGGCCAGCAACTCTTCAGCCATGTCGCGGCGTTGCTCGTCCATTTCGCGCTGAAGCGAGTCTATGCTGTGGCGCAGTTCCTTGATGGTTTGCATCGTCCGCTGTCCTTTGAAACGGTCTTCGTCGGTACGGCTCATCTCGAATTCGCTCAGCTCCCACACTTTCGTCCAGGACTGAAAGGTCAGGCGGATGAATGGCGCCCCGCTACTGCCGTCGCTGCGCAGGCGCGTTGGGCTGGGCTCCTGATATTGAGCACCGTTGTAGAGATTCATAACGAAGAAACGCCCATCTTTGGTCGTGAACATCTGGCCGCTGTCGGCCATGATTTCGTTGAGCTTCAGGCGACCCAGTTGGCTTTGATCCTCGATGAAAACGTCGCGGATTGTCTCGTTGTCTTTGGCCTTGTCGCCAATGCGGATGACAAACTGGCGGAAATCGTCGTTGAACACGCCTTCCTCGATGGCCAGCGCGGGCTTCTGTTTACGAATATCGTAGAGGCGCGATTTGAATTTCAGATTGGCCAACGGGCTGAGATAATCGGAGCAGACGTAAGAGAAAATGCCGATGAAACACGAAACGATGATCAGGCTGCTCATGATGCGCAACAGCGACACACCTGCCGACTTCATGCTCGACAGCTCGTAGCGCTCGGCCAGATTGCCCAGTACCATCACCGATGAAATGAGCACCGCAATCGGCAGTGCCATCGGAAAAATGGAAATAGACATGTAACCGATGACTTCCAGCAGAATGAGCATGCCAATGCCTTTGCCTGCCATGTCGTCAATGTACAGCCACAGGAACTGCATGATGAGCACAAACAGGGCGATGGCAAACGACACCAAGAACGGCCCGAAAAAACTGGTCAGCACGAGCTTGTCTATCTTCTTCATAGCGCGCGAGGGTCAGAGCCAGGTTTCATTGAGCGCTTTCATGGTCGCGATGGTTGCCTGCGGGTCTGGAGCACCAAACACGCTGCTGCCCGCTACCAGCACATCGGCGCCGGCGCGCAAAAGGACTTCGGCGTTTTGCAACCCCACGCCACCATCCACTTCGATGAGCGCAGGCGAATTGGCCACCGTCAGCATCTCGCGCAGCCGCCGCACCTTGGGCAGGGTCTGATAGATGAATTTCTGCCCTCCAAATCCCGGATTGACCGACATCAAGCACACTAAGTCTATGTCTTCCAGCAGATTTTCTAACACGCTCACCGGCGTGTGCGGATTAAGCGCCACGCCTGCCAATGCGCCCGTCTCCTTGATCTGATGCACCACCCGATGCAGGTGCGGGCAAGCCTCATAGTGCACCGTGATGACGTCCGCTCCCGCCTTCCGGAAAGCCTCCACGTAGCGCTCCGGCTCCACAATCATCAAATGAACATCCAACGGCTTGGTGCACAGCCGCCGCACCGCCTCCACGATAAACATGCCAAAGGTGATGTTGGGCACAAAGCGCCCGTCCATCACATCCAGATGCAGCCAATCTGCCTCGCTGCAGTTCACCATCTCCACCTCCTCGCTCAGACGGGTAAAATCAGCCGCCAGCAACGAAGGTGCTATCTTGTGTTTGGGCATATAGATAAAACGAAGAAAAAAACTACACGCTACGTAAAAAGGCATTCCCCCCACTCCTCACCTTCTCAACGGGCTTCACAGAAAAAACGCTAATCCCCAAAAGCCAGGGCAACACCCCCACTTTTCACTTTTCACTTTTCACTTTTCACCTATCTTACTACTTCAATTTGCTCGCTATTCAACAGCGGCTGGCGCCGGAAGCGCAGGAAGAGTTGCACGGTGGCGACCACGTCTTTTTCGCAATAGGTGGCGATGCGCTCTAAGTCGCGGTCTTGCCAGTAGACGCTGGATACGTCGCTGCCGTCCATGTCGTCTTTGGGCGAGGGGAAGCCAAACACGGCGGCTAGCAAGCGTAGGGAAGTGAAGCTTTTGATATCGCCAAACTTCCACATTTCCATGGTATCCAGCAGATGTTTTGTTTCCCAGGGTTTCTGGCCGGCAATATCCAGCAGGCGCGGGAGCGGTAGTTGGTTGACCAATAGCCGCCGGCAGATGTAGGGCACGTCGAACTCGCGAATGTTGTGCCCACATAGGGCGAAGCGGGCCGGGTCTGCAAATTTTTGGTCGAGCAGTTCGCAAAATTCTTGCAATACGGACGCCTCCGTGTGCCCGTAGAACGATTTCAGGCGCAGGCGAGGCTCGCCGTTCACTGAGCGCAGGATACCCACTGAAATACAGATGATTTTGCCAAACTCGGCGTAGATGCCGGCGCGCTGCTCAAAGTCGTTGGCAATAATCTCCTCTTCCAGGTCGGGCTGGCGGCGCAGGCTGCGCACCTTATGCGCCCACAGTTCCTGCAGGTCATCGCTCAACTCGTCGTAGCTGGGCGCTATTGGCGCGGTCTCTACGTCGAGGAAGAGGATGTTGCTCAGATCATAGTTGTCCCAAACAGCCATACGGCGGCGCTTTTCTGGTTGTCTGGCAAAGGTAAGCCGACCTGCACAGATTTCGGTGGATACCAGATGGCGCGCTGTGCGGGATTTCCCTGAAATACTGTTCGGATTTACCACCATTTCAGGGTTAAAGACAAAATTTTGCCTCTACTCGCATACCATCCAGCCAACTCGCGTAGTTTTATCCGCGAATTTCGACAGTGCCGAGGTGGCTGCACTCTAAGCAAAATTGCCCTGCTCGACCCTGCCGAAAAGCCTTACTTCTCGACACCATACTTTTTCATTCGTTAAACCTAAATTTGCACAACATCATGAGCACTCCCTCTTTCAATCAGCCTACGTTTGGCAACTCGCCTAACTTCGACAACCCTTCGGGCGACAACTCCAAACGTCTGCTCACCATCGCCGGCATTGCCATCGCAGTCCTGTTGGGACTGAGCATCTTCCTCCTCATCCAGACCTACCGCAAAGGGCAAGATTTGGAGGCCAGCAAAATGGAGCTGAACCTCCAGAAAGAAGCCTTCGCCGAACTGGACCAAAAGTACAATGACGCTGTGGCTCAGCTGGAACAGCAAAAAGGCCTCAATGCACAGCTGGACGAAAAAATCAACCAGCAATTGCAGCAACTCGAGCAGCAGAAGGCGCAAATCGAGACCATGATCCGCGAAAATCGCGACTACCGCGCTGCTATTAGCCGCTTCGAGAGCCAGAAAAAGCAGTACTTAGCCGAAATCGAAAAACTGAAAGCCGAAATCGGTATCCTGACGGAGAAAAACACGCAACTCACGCAAGAGGTCAGCAACCTCAGCACGTCGTTGTCGCAGACCCAGTCGCGCTTAGCCGAAGAAAGTAGTGCCAAGGCTGCGCTCATCTCGGAAAAGTCGCAGCTGGAGTCTGAGCGCAAAGTGTTGAGTCGAAAAGTGGACATCGCCTCTGCTATCCGCGTCAAGGACATCACCATAAAGCCCGTAGATGTGCGCAGCAGCGGCAAGGAAAAGACCAAGACCCGCGCCAGCCGCGTGGATAAGTTGAACATCTGCTTTACCACCGAACCCAACGAAGTCGTAGAGGCCGGCGAAGAGGTATTCTACATCGCCATCATTGACCCCACCGGCGCTACGCTGGCCATCGAGAGCCTCGGCTCTGGCATTGCTAAGGACAAGCGCCAGGAGCAGGACTTCCGCTACACTACCACTGCCACCTGTCAGTACAACAACGGCGAAACCAACGTGTGCGGCGCCTGGCAGCCCGGCCAGAGCTTCATCAAAGGTACCTATAACGTCAAAATCTTTAACAAAGGCTTCCTGGTCGGCACCGGTTCTTTCAACCTGAAATAACCATGTAACGGCCAAACTTGTTTGGCCCAGTGCCCGCCAAACTTGTTTGGCCAATTCAGCCAGCGGCCCGGCTCGTGCAAACGAGTCGGGCCGCTGGCTTTCTCTTCCGCCCTCCCCCAACACCGCCTGCCCAGCCGCCTACCCAACCACCCGGCTAATATGCAATTGGCCAATATGAGCAATACCTAACACAACAGAATAATATACTGACTACCCACTCAAAACAAAGCCTCCGAGTCGGCAGTTACTTCGCCACACCTTAAGGCCCACAGAATGCAATGTTATAAAGCCTGAGTGCATTATTTTTTCTACACAAAAAATACCCACATATGAAAAATATATCGTTTGTTTTGGCGTTTTTATCAATAATTAAATTGTCTGCCCAGCAAAATCTTTTTAATATTCCTTCAGGCGATGTAACCGAAAAAAATAAGGTATTTTATCAGCACCAGGTCAACCTGTACGCCAGTAAGCTGGAGTCCAAGGGGCATTTCGTCTATGGTCTGGGCCGCGGTTGGGATGCTGGCGTTAATCTGGTGGGCAAAGGGGTGTACTTCACGCCGGAGTGGAGACTGTTTTACAACGACAACCCCGACATGGGCGCCTTGTACCCGTACATCATGCCGACGCTGCAAAAAAAGGTCATTCTCGGCGGCAGGTTCGACCTCAATCTGGGCGCTCAGGCGGGCGTCAATGTGAGCCATAAAATAATGAACAAGGAGCTGGCTTTTTTCAATTATGCCTTAGGCGTCTTTTATTTCATGGAAAGAAAAAGCCGGCTGGTTGGCGGGCTCTATCACACCAACCGCATGTTTGTCGGCACTGGTAACCATTTGGGCGTTTTGCTGGGCTATGAGGTCAAGGTTGGTAAGCGGTTTTATCTTATGGGCGACTGGATCAGCGGAAATAATGACTCCTCCGTAGCCGTGCTCGGAGGCATGTACAACCTGACACGGCGGATGCAGCTGTGCGCAGGGCTGTTGGTTCCCAATCCGGAGAACCCCAAACCCTTCGGAATAGTGCTGGAGGTGAACCTCTTGGGCTGGGATTTGGATTTGGGAGAAGAGGAGCCGCATTGACGCCAGAGGGCCCTTATGGATAGAGAGGGAAACCTCTGGCGCCTCGCCGGCCCGGTAGCGCCGGGCGAAGAGACGCATCACCAACGCCATGTACAACCTGCGCAGAAGACCTAACCGCTTCACCAACGGGCACAACGCCAGCCGAAGCGGAGACTTGCGGCGTCCTATATGCCCAAATCGGCAACTTTACCGCCGTTTTCGTCCATAAAATAAAATTGGTTCTAACGGCCTCTTTCCCCACACGAAAATGCAAATTTTCCATCGTAAAAGTAAAAGGCGTCAATAAGTTTGCTGGCTTTGGCTAATGCGCTTTTGCCGGTGGCGGGTGTCGTCTCTCTACGGCCCTCGGCGGTTAAAAAATTAAAAAACCGCAGAGGATGTAAACAACCGCATAGCAGTTGACTTGAGGCGCCGTCTGCTTCCCGCCTGGAACCCCTATCATGTTCATCCATCATCCTGTAACCCTCTGGTTTACCGGAGGGTATGAGGCGCCCACACACTTTCATCTATCCTCCTGACAGGCATCCTATCCAGCAGCCCGTATCCGGAAACTCCAGTTTCCGGGCGCCCGTGGCACATCTGCCGGCTGGAGTCATAGATGTGATGTTCGTCAGGATGGTAGATGTGTGAGAGAGGGCCGCGCGCGTATCCACCCGATGAATCGGGCGGTTACAGGATGGTAGATGTGTTTTCGGGCATGCGCTTTTGCCGGTGGCGGGTGTCGTCTCTCCACGGCCCTTGGCGGTTAAAAAATTAAAAAACCGCAGAGGACCGCAGAGGAGTTGACTTGAGGCGCCGTCTTCACGGAACGTGCCGCCGCCCGCCTGGAACTCTCATCATGTTCATCTACTCTCCTGTAACCCTCTGGTTTACCGGAGGGTACGAAGCGCTCCCTCACACACTTTCATCCCTAATCCTGACGGGCATCCTATCCAGCGGCCCGTATCCGGAACCCCCCGTTTCCGGCCTTTGTGCGAGGTTTGCGCCCGGGAGGTTTTGTCATGACACGCCGTTCTTTTATGGAAAAAACTCTTTTGGGCGCCGTTGGCTGGTGGTTGGCAGGCAGTGGCAGTTGGCCGTCGCTACACCGGTCGCCGCGTCATCGGCCGGCCTGTTTGCGTCCGGGCGCTACTGTGGCCCTGATTGCTCCGGCAGGTCCGGTTTCGGAGGAGCGTTTGCAGAGGGCTTTGTCCAACATAGCCGGGCTGGGTTATCGCGTGCGCGAGGGCCAGGCATTGCGCCGCCGCTACGGCTATCTGGCCGGTGAGGACGCCGAGCGCTTACGCGACCTGCATTGGGCTTTTACCGACCCGGAGGTGGACGCCATTTGGTGTGCGCGCGGCGGCTACGGGGCCACGCGCCTGCTGCCTCATGTGGACTTCCGCCTCATCGCCCGAAACCCTAAGCCGTTTATGGGTTACAGCGACATTACGGCGCTGCACATAGCCATTGGGCAGCGCACCGGCCTGATCACCTTCCACGCGCCAGGCGCCTCGGCGGAGCTGCCGCCAGAGACGCTGCAACACCTGGGGGCTGTCCTCACAGCGCCACAGACGCCCTACACGCTGAGCGCCTCGCCCGCGGCTACCGATCCGACGCCTATGACCCTGCGCCCGGGCAAAGCCAGCGGCCCCCTCATCGGCGGCAACCTGTCTCTGCTGGCGGCGCTCGTGGGCACGCCCTTTCAGCCCTCCTTCCGGGGCAAAATCGCCTTCCTCGAAGACGTCGGCGAACAACCCTACCGCATTGACCGCCTGCTGACGCAACTGCTCCAGACCACCGACCTGCG
This sequence comes from Saprospiraceae bacterium, assembly GCA_025056735.1. Classification (GTDB taxonomy): domain Bacteria; phylum Bacteroidota; class Bacteroidia; order Chitinophagales; family Saprospiraceae; genus M3007. The sequence goes on along the minus strand of JANWVR010000104.1, from coordinate 56,225 downwards.
CAAAGCCGCCGGCATCGCACTGGGCACATTCGTGGACTGTGCGCCCAAAAACGGCGACTTCTCGCTCTCCTTAGTCGAAACGCTGCGCCTTTGCTTAGGTGAGCTGGACATGCCCATCGCGTACGGCCTGCCGTTCGGGCACATGAACGAGCAGGCCACGTTGCCCTACAGCATCCGAGCCGAATTGGACGCCAACGCCATCGCACTCACCCTCTTAGAGCCCGCCTGTCGCTAAGCGCCCTTAGCGGAACTCCGGCGGACGAACCACCGTAAACACGCGCGAAATGTTGAACCCAAAGCGAATGCCGTTGGGGTTGCCAAACCACCGGTCGGTTGTCTCCGTGATGAAACCCTTGTACGTCATATCGGCCGAGTTGGTAAAGTGCAGCTGAAACACGTGTCCGCCGGTCTCGATGTCGAAACCTACCGACAGCACGTTGACGTACTGCGACGCCAGCTGATTAGGCAGCACGTAGTAGTACTCGGCGTTGAGCGTAACGCGGCGCGTCAGCCGAATGCGACCCGCCACGCCCAGCGAATACACGTCGTTCTTCTCCGCCCGCGTCTCCACTAAGTTGCGGTGCACCAGCGTAGGCATCAGCTGCAGCGTCAGGTAGTCGTTGAACTTGCGCGCCAGCAGCACCTGGAACGTGTAATAGAGCCGCGAGGAGAAGCGATTTTCGCGGTCAGGGTTGGCAAAGCGCACCGTCTTGATTTGCGCGTCGGCCAGTGCCGACAGGCTGATGGGCATTTGGCGTTTGCCGGTGGCCTGGCGCAAGATTTTGTATTTCACGAAACCGTCGTAGATTTTTTCTTTGCTGCTGCGGCCCAGACCCACCATCAGGCGGTCGGAGATGCCGTAATCCATTCCAATGCGGATGGTGGCGCCGTCGAGGCCGAAGATGTCGTAGAAGCCCTGATTGATGGGCGAAAAGCGGTGTGAAATCTTGAAGTCCAACACGCCGGCGCCGGTGTTTTCGATGGAATGGCCATTGACGACGCGGGTGGTTTTGAAGCTGGCTGTAGTGTATTCTATCTCAGGCTCTTCTTCCAGCAACGACAGCAGGTCGTCGTTTTGAGCCAACAAAGCCGTGGCGCCGCTGAGGAGGATCCACAAAAGCGCTCCCACGTGCATCAGGAGTGGTCGGAGTGTGTTCATAGCGATGAATGGTTTGTTTTATAGATTGTTTTATAGAATGCAAAACGAAGCGCGGCGGCTAAAGGTTTGTAAGAAAAGCACTTCCATCCGGCCTGTGTGGCCGCGCTAAAGGCGCAGGCGCTGGCCCAACAGAGCCTTTGAGTTCCTCATAGAAATTCTACGCCTGCCCCGCACAGACTTGCGCTGCGCGTTGCGTTCTTTGCATTCGATGACGAACGACTCTCCCCGCGTAGCGGGCTTCACTTTCGTGCGCAACGCGCTTTTGTACGATTATCCCGTGCTGGAGGCCATTCGCTCCATCCTGCCCGCGTGCGACTACTTCGTCGTAGCCGTCGGGCGCTCCGAAGACGAGACGCTCGACTTGGTGCGCAGCCTGAACGACCCGCGCCTGCACATTGTGGAAACCATCTGGGACGAAACGCTCCGCACCGGCGGGCGCGTGCTAGCCGAGGAGACCAACAAGGCCTTCGACGCCATATCGCCCGAATACGACTGGTGCTTCTACATCCAGGCCGATGAGTGCGTCCACGAAGACGACCTGCCCGCCATTCAGGCGGCCATGCGGCGCTGGTGGCGCGACCCGCAAACGGAGGGGCTGCTGTTCCAGTACCGGCATTTCTATGGCTCTTACGACTACATCGGCGCCAGCCGCCGCTGGTACCGGCGCGAGGTGCGCATTGTGCGCAACGACAAGCGCATCCGTTCCTGGGGCGACGCACAAGGCTTCCGTCTCGACGGCCGCAAGCTGCGCGTGCGCCTGCTCGACGCCTACATCCACCACTATGGCTGGGTGAAACCCCCTGAGGCCCAACAGCGCAAGCAGCGCCATTTCCACCGCTGGTGGCACCCCGACGACGTCGCCCTACAGCGAGCCGGCGATGCCCCCATCTATACCTACGACGGAACCGAACCGCTGGAACGCTTCCAGGGCACGCACCCGGCCGTCATGCAGCCGCGCATTCAAGCGCTTAACTGGCACTTCGACGCCGACCCCACGCACGCCCGATGGTCCTGGAAAGACCGACTCTCCCACTGGATAGAACAACACACCGGCTGGAGACCCGGCGAATACCGAAACTACCACCTGCTGCACGAATAGCGCCAAATTCAAGAAATACGAAGACAAAAACTATTTTTCACTTTCCATCCCCTATTTTTCATTTTTCACTTTCCATTCCCCACTTTTCACTTTTCACTTTCCACTTTCCACTTTTAATGCGCGCTATTGCCCTTTGTCTGCTCCAACACAACGACTGCCTCTTGCTGCAAGAATTCTGGCATGAGTTCGAGCAGTACACCTACTACCGCCCGCCTGGCGGCGGCATTGAGCACGGCGAGCGCGCCGAGGAGGCTGTGCGCCGCGAAATGCGCGAAGAACTCGACACGGAGCTGGAAGACGTGCAGCTGCTGGAGGTTTTTGAAAACCTGTTCCGTTACGGCGAGCGGCAGCATCACGAGATTGTGTTTCTCTTTCGGGCCAGGCCGGTGAGTGCGCAGTTGTTTGCCAGCGAAAGGGTGCCCATTACCGACAACGGCAACCTGCGCAGCGGGGTGTGGATGCCGATTCCGAGGCTGTTGCGCCAGGAGGTGGTGTTGTATCCTGAGGCGTTGCGCGCGCGTTTGCTTGCGGGGCGTCTTTAGCCCTTGAGCGCGGCGGCGATGGCCTGGGCCACCCGCTGCCCGTCCATGGCGGCGGAGAGGATGCCGCCGGCATAGCCTGCGCCTTCGCCGCAGGGATAGAGGAAGGCTGCATCGGGGTGCATGAGCGTGTGCGCGTCGCGCGGGATGCGGATGGGCGCGCTGGTGCGGCTTTCGGTCGCCACCACGACGGCTTCGGCGGTTAGATAGCCTCGGAAGAGGCGGCCAAACTGTTTCAGCCCCTCGCGCAGGCGCTGATAGACGAAGGGCGGCAGCAGTTCGTAGAGTGGGGCCACAAACAGCCCGGGGATGTAGGACGACGCGGGCAGGTCGGCGGACAGCCGCCCGGCTACAAAGTCGGTGAGGCGCAGGGCGGGGGCGCGCTGGCTACCGTCGCCGGCGTTGAACATGCGTTGCTCCACTTCTGCCTGAAAGGCCATGTGGGCGAAGACGCCGTGGCGTTGCCAGGGCTTCAGGTCGGCTGCCTCGATGGCGGTTACCACGCCCGAATTGGCGAAGGGCGAGTCGCGGCGGCTCATGCTCATGCCGTTGGTAACGATTTCGCCGGGCGCCGTGGCTGCGGGCACGATGAGGCCGCCTGGGCACATGCAGAAGGAAAACACGCCGCGCTCGCGCACCTGGCACGTCAGGCTGTAACTGGCTGCTGGCAGGTGCTCGCCGCGTTCGGGGCGGTGGTACTGCACGGCGTCCACTAATGCCTGCCGGTGCTCCACGCGCACGCCGAGGGCAAAGGGCTTGGCTTCCAGGCGCAGCCCGCGCGCGTGCAGCAGCCGATACACGTCGCGCGCCGAGTGGCCAGTGGCCAGCACGACGGCGTCGGCCAGCCATTCGCGCACAGGGCCGGGGCCGACGTCCGTAATTTCTTGTGTAACAACGCCTACCGCGCGTCCGTCGCGCAGCAGCAGGTCGGTCATCCATTGGCCAAAATGCACCTCGCCGCCGTACTGCTCGATGGTGGCGCGCAGGTTTTGCACCACGCCCGGCAGCTTATTGGAGCCAATGTGTGGGTGCGCCTCCACTAAGATGTCGCTCTTGGCGCCGTGCTCGACCAGCAGGCGCAGCACCTTACGCCAATCGCCGCGCTTCACCGAGCGGGTGTAGAGCTTGCCGTCGGAGTACGTGCCCGCGCCGCCCTCGCCAAAGCAATAGTTGGAATGCGGGTTGACAACGCCCAACTGCTGGATGGCCCTCAGGTCGCGCCGCCGCGCGCGCGCATCCTTGCCGCGGTCGAGCACGATGGGCCGAAGACCGCGCTCGAGCAATTCCAACGCGGCAAAATAGCCTGCTGGCCCGGCGCCTACAATCAGTACGCGCGGAGCGTGCTCGCTCACCGGGCGAAAGCCGCTGAGCACAGCCGGCTCCGGCACAAACACCTCATCGGGCGCGTACACCGCTATGCGCAGGCGATACACGGGCTCGCGTCCGCGCGCATCCAACGACGCCTTGAGCACTTCTAAATGCCCGATTTGGGCAGGCGAAATGCCCAGCGCCTCGGCGGCTTTTTGCCGCAACCGCTCAGGGTCGTAGCGCTCCTGGGGCAGGAGGGCAATCTCGGTAAGGGTAGCCATGGTACGTGTGTTCCGTTTTTATCGGAAAAAAAATTGGCTGGCAAAAAACGCTGCCAGTGGCGGGCTTCTTCGTCTCTCACGGCGTTTTTCGCCGCAGGGTTTTAGGCTTGTCCACCTGGTCGGGCCGCCATTCGGCGGGGTTTATTTCATAAAAATCGGGTACAAAGACCTTGATGACGGTCTGCTCCAGACACTGTTTTTTCTGCCTTTCGCGGAACATGTAGATGGGTTCGCGGCGTCGCGTTTTGGAATAGATACGCAGGGTATTGCCCTGGCGTTCCGACTCGAAGGCGTAGCGCCCTTTGCTGATAAGCGTATCCACGCGCTCGGGCGAGGCGTCCCAAATTTGCACGTGTACTTCAGTGAGGATGCTGGTGCCGGCCCAAAGGTGCACCTCCGGGTAGATGAAGTTCACCATGTCAATAACGACGGTTTCGATAGAGTCCACGGCGAAGATTTGGTACACTGTCCGCTCCATTTGGGCGGAGAGGCGCAGGGTACTCAAGCTGCACAACAGGGCGATTCCTATGCGGGCGACGAGGCTTTTTTTCTGGATAAACATGTGAAAACAAGGCGGTTGGGTTGCAGTGGATGCTTTTGCAACGTTTGGCGAAGGCTAAATTTTGCCCAAAATTCGGGGCTTTTGACGGAACTTGGACGCGAGGTTTCAGGGGGCGGGGTGTTTGGGCCACTTAAACGCGCGTACTTCATGCCTGTTGTCGGCGATATTTCCTGGTGGATTTACGGCGCTCTCGCACTGCTGGCTGGAGCGGGCGCTCTTGTGCTGAATTTTCTCTACCAGCGCAGCCGCTTGTGGTTCAATCTGGCCATAGGGGCCGTTACCGTGGGCTTGTTAGCATACGGCGTCGCGGACACGCACCGGCGAAACCACCGCACTCAACAGCTGGCCGCGAAGGGCGTTGGCGGCGTAGCGCACGTTGAGCGAAAGTGGACGGCTTACCTGTCCGATTACCAGGTTTACTATTTAGTTTGCCGGTATGCTGCGCCCAACGGTCGTTCGTTTTGCCTCCGGGCAGAGGTAAACAGCAACCGGTGGGCAAGCCTGAACATCGGCGACACAGTGAGCATCGTCTATCTGCCGCAAAGCCCAGGCGTCAGCGTCTTAGAGGAAGAAATTGCCCCCTGGCGCTACGAATTTCAGGGCGAAACCCGCTAAACCTTTTGCTCGTCAGCATCCTGAATTCGCACCCGTTCACCCAAACAGGTTTCCATGGAATGAAACACATCCTGTCCAACAGCGCTGCCGTGGTCTTAGGAGGTATCGTGCTCCTGCTGCTCCTCTTTGTGGTGGTGATCAGCCTAGTGGTTGGGCTTTTAGCGCGCCAGTGGGAAGCTGTGGCGTTCGGAGTTATTCTGGCAGGGCTGGTGGGCTACAACGTCTGGCGCCTGGCACAGCGCGCCCTCCAGATGCGGCGGTTGGCAACAGAAGGCGTTGCTGCTGTGGCATATGTAGAAGAAATCCACGCGCGCCGTTCTACGCGCGGCGGTAGGCGTTACTGGCTGACGTATCGCTACACAGCGCCCGATGGTCGCACCCTCCGACACACCCCGGCCGTGAGCAGCGAGCAGGCGTTGCGCCTGAAAAGCGGCGACCTGCTGCGCATCGTTTACCTGCCCGAAAACCCGGCTATTAGCGCGTTAGAAGAGGACGTAGAAAAAATGCGTCGGGCGCTTCAAAAGACGGGTCAATAGTTCATCTGCAACCGCATCCCAATCCATGAACATCGAACAACTGCGCGCTTATTGCCTGAGCAAGCCGGATACGTCAGAGGATTTTCCCTTCGGCGAGACGACCCTTTGCTTTCGCGTCAAGGGCAAAATTTTTGCCATCACCGACCTCAAAAACGAGCGCCTGAGCGTCAACCTGAAGTGCGAGCCGGCCTACGCACTGGAGCTACGCGAGCGCTACGACGAGGTGCAACCGGGCTGGCATATGAACAAAAAGCACTGGAACACGGTGGACTTCGAAGGCAGCATCGGCGATGCTTTGCTGCGGCAGCTGATAGACCATTCCTATGAGCAGGTGGTGAAGACGCTTAGACGGGAGAGGAGGAAGTGAAAAGTGAAAAGGGAAAAAGGAAAAATTTGGTGGTGAATTGGGTAATGAATGATGATTTTAGCATTGATAATCAAATCCTTGGGACTTCCCAGCATTTGAAGTTGAACGCTGCCCTCGTCCCGACAGGGACGACATGTTTACAGCCTTCATGCAAGCCATGCACAGCATCCTTTATTCAAAGAACAACAGGGCAATACCAGAGGCAACGAGGGTTAGCCCGGTGATGAGGCCGGCGTTGTGTTCCCAGGCGTGCCAGTCTAAGCGTTTCAGGCCGTGAAGGGCCAGCCATACCCAGATGAGCATGCCGGTAATGGTAACGAGGGCGTAGAGGAGGGCGAGCAGGCCGACGAATGCCCAGCCGTATTGGCCGGCGGTCAGGAAATAGCCTTCGATTTCCAAGCACGGCGAAAAGAACATGGCAGCTGCCAGCGTGCCTACAACGCCCCAGCGCGTTTGCTGGGCGTGCAGGTGGAAGTGATTGTGGCGGTAGTGCTGGTACAGGTAGAATGCGCCTAAGGCGATCAGGAGCGCCGGCGCTATCCAGCGCGTAAAGGCTTCCACTCGATGCGAGACCCAGCCGCCTACGAAAGCCAGCAAGAGGCCGATGAGCACGGTGCTCAGCACGTGAAACAACCCCGTCAGGAAGGTAACCCATAGCGTCTGCGGCGCTGTCCAGCTGTTCTGGCGTCCGATAGCGACTACCGGCAGCCAGTGGCTGGGTATCAGGGCATGCAAAAGGCTCAGGGCTAAAACGCCAAAGAGGAGCGCATCCATAGCATAGCGGCGTCGGGCGTGGTTGTTTAAGCCGCCAAAGGTGCGGTGTTCTGCTGAAAAAAGTGTATATGCGTAAGCAATTCTGCTGCCGCTATCTTTACGGCCTCGAGCACTCGCCTACTTTTGTAAAAACATGCTTATTTCTATTTTATTTGTGGCTTTGGGCATTGCCTTAGTCAGCGGTGGTGCCCATTACTTAGTAGAAGGCGCTTCCAGCTTAGCCAAACGCTTAGGGGTTTCTGATCTAATTATTGGCATGACTGTGGTCGCCTTTGGCACCTCGGCGCCCGAATTGGTGGTATCGGTGATCGCTGCCCTGAATGGCTCGGGTGAGGTGGCGATCGGCAATGTTATCGGGAGCAATACGGCCAACATTGGCCTTATTTTGGGCCTGACAGCCATCATTCAGCCGTTGCGCATTCGACACAACACCATCTGGAAGGATATTCCATTTAGTTTTGTCGGGATTATTGTCGTCATGTTGATGGCGGGCGACCACCACTTAGACCGCTCGCTGAATTCACAGGCAGTGATTTCCCGCTCCGACGGCCTGGTTTTACTGTGTTTTTTCGCGATTTATTTGTATTACACTTATAATATTGCTCGTCAGGAAAGGTTGTTTATTACGGAGGATTTAGCGCATCGGCCGTTGTGGTTATCCCTTATTTGGGTAGTGGGTGGGCTGGTTGCGCTGGCCTATGGGGGCCGTCTAACGGTTGATGGCGCCATCGGCGTTGCTCGAGCATTAGGGGTTAGCGAGGCCGTCATTGGTCTGACGATTGTGGCCGTAGGCACTTCGTTGCCCGAGTTAGCCACGTCGGTGGCCGCAGCATTGCGGGGGCGAGCGGATATGGCCATGGGCAACGTGGTTGGCTCCAACATTTTCAACACCTTTTTCATCCTGGGTGTGAGCGCCACCGTCAGGCCGTTGGCCATTGGCAAAATCACGCTGGTAGACTTTATCGTGTGCATGCTGGCTACGATACTGATGTTTGCCGGTGGCTTGGTGCTTAAGAAGCAAATTATGTATCGTCCTAAAGGATGGCTACTGTTTGGGCTGTACCTTGCCTACGTGCTCTGGCTGGTTTTAGAGGCTGTAGGCCAGGTGTAGGCGGCTGATTTTCAGGCGTCTAGGCCTTTCCAGCGCACGAAGGCTTCCATAGCTTCGTACTCAGCTAAGCCCAGTTGGCGGTAGGTGTGGGCAGTGGCGCGGTTTCGGTCTTCGGCGCGCTGCCAGAATTCGCGGCTGTCGTCGCCAGGGAAGGGCGGTCGGTCTTTCTGGCTTTGGTGCATGAAGATGGCCTGGCGCTTTCGGCGTAGTTGCACGGGGCTCATGGGCACGGCCATTTCGATTTCGTGCACGGCCCATTCATGCCAGGCCCCCCGGTAGAGCCACAGCCAGCAGTCTTTCATCCAGGGGCGCTCTCGCAGGCGGCGGAAGGCCTCAAAGATGGCATCCAGGCAAACACGGTGTGTGCCGTGCGGGTCGGCTAAGTCGCCTGCAGCATAGACCTGATGCGGCTGGATGCGCTCGAGCAGGTCTGTAATGATGCGGATATCGGCTTCGCTCAGCGGCATTTTGCGTGTGGCGCCGGTTTCGTAAAAAGGCATGTCTAAGAAATGGATGTGGTCGTCGTTCAGGCCGACAAACCGGGCGCCGGCACGAGCCTCTCCGCGCCGGATGAGGCCCTTAATGGCGCGCACCTCAGGAATGTCCAATTGGTCTGCTCGCTTATTGCGCAAAAAGTGAATGACCTTCTCGTATAGGGCGCGGCTTTCCTCATGGAGCACCTGCTGAGTTTGTCCAAATTCGAGCATAAGCTCGGCATAGCGTAAGGCATCGTGGTCATGTACGGCGATGTTTCCTGAAGTCTGGTAGGCCACGTGCACGTCGTGTCCCTGATCTACCAAGCGCTGGAAGGTGCCGCCCATAGAGATGACGTCGTCGTCGGGGTGCGGGCTGAAGAGGACGACGCGCTTGCGCGCTGGTAAGGCGCGTTCGGGGCGGTTGGTGTCGTCGGCGTTGGGCTTTCCGCCTGGCCAGCCCGTGATGGTGCGTTGCAGGCGGTTGAAGATGCGGATGTTGAGCTCATAGTAGTTCGCCTCCTCGATGAGCAGCTCGCTCAGGCCGTGTTCGTTGTAATCTTCGTCGGTAAGTTTCAGGATGGGCTTACCTGTCTTTTGCGAGAGCCAAACGACGGCTTTGCAAATGAGGTCGTCGGTCCAGTTGCAGATGCCCACCAACCAGGGCGCCTTCATGCGCGTGAGGTCTTCGGCGGCGCTGCGGTCTAAGATGACGCGGGTGTTGGGGTGTTTTTGCAAAAAGGACGCTGGCACGGAGTGCGTAACCTCGCCTTCTATTGCCTCGCGAATGATGCTGGCTTTATGCTGGCCAAAAGCCATCAGATAGATGGTACGGGCCTTGAAAATACTGGCGATACCCATTGTAATGGCCCGATAAGGCACAGCGTCTTCGCTGCCAAAGTCTTTAATGGCGTCCTGGCGCGTCAGGTGGTCGAGTCGCACCATGCGAGTGGTGGAAGTTTCCCAGGAGCCGGGCTCGTTAAAGCCTATATGGCCTGTACGACCGATACCCAGAATTTGAATGTCTATCCCGCCAGCCAGATCAATCAGCTTCTCGTAGCGGTCGCAATAGGCGGCTACGTCCTCAATGGGTAGTGTACCGTCAGGGATATGGATGTTTTCGGGCGGGATGTCCACGTGATCGAACAGGTATTCACGCATGAAACGCCAATAGCTCTGCCGCGCTTCTTTGGGCATGGGGTAGTACTCGTCTAAGTTGAAGGTTACCACGTTGTGGAAGCTCAGGCCCTCCTCTTTGTGCAGTCGCACCAACTCTTCATACACTTTGATGGGTGTGCTACCCGTTGCCAAACCGAGTACAATTTTCTCCCCGTCCTGTTGTTTCTGACGGATGGCCAACGCAATGCTCTGTGCCACATAGCGCGACGCTTCGCGGGCATCGTCCCAGATACGCACAGGTATTTTCTCGAAGGTCTTCAGCTCGTATTTGAGGTAGCCAGCAGCCGTTTTGCCCTTGACGTCATTCATGGCGATCGTGATTTTTTCTGTGTGCAAAGGTAGGCATGGGTATTGGGCGCAGTTTCAGAAGTGTACTGCTGTTGTCGGATAATTTTAGCGCCTATGCCTAGAGCATTTGCAATACTGCAGTTTTTTACTGTGCGGCAAAACCTCCCTCTCTGCGCTCTCGTAGATGTTTGAGATGTATGTTTCTTTCCATCATCCTTCCTACGCTTAATGAGGCCGACAACCTGCGTCGTCTGTTGCCCTACCTTCGGGCGAACGCCCAGGGGTATGCCTTTGAAATCCTGGTAGCCGACGCCAGGAGCACGGACGATACTGCCGTTGTCGCCCTTCAGGAAGGCGCGCGCTTAGTGCCCTGCCCGCAGCGCAACCGCGCTGCTCAGATGAACGCGGGCGCTCGCGCAGCGCAGGGCGATGTCCTTTACTTCGTGCACGCCGACACCCTGCCTCCGCCCTCCTTTGCCGCCGATATTGAAGCCGAAATAGCCACTGGCACCGTCATGGGTTGCTATCGCTATCGCTTCGACTCGCCCAGCCGCCTGTTGCGCATCAACGCTTACTTCACACGCTTCCAGCGTCTGTGGTGCCAAGGTGGTGATAAAACGTTCTTCATCCGGCGCGATGTCTTCGAGGCTATGGGCGGCTACGACGAGCGCTTCGTGGTCATGGAGGAATACGACTTCTTGCGTAAAGCCATGAAACAGTATCCGCTGCGCATCTTGCCCAAAGACGTCGTTGTGTCGGCCCGCAAGTACGACCACAACAGCTGGCTGCGCGTGCAATTGGCCAATGCTGGCGCTTTTATGCTGTTCCGCCTCGGCATCGAACCGCGCTGCATTAAGCGCTTCTATTATGCTTGTCTTCGGCACCCCAAAGCAGGGGCCGAAGCGACGCTCTCCGGCGCGCATTGAAATCCGCTAACTTCTTATTGCATGAAAAAAATACTCTTCCTGCTCATAGCCCTGCTGGCCGTCCTCACCGTCTGGTTTACCTGCGCCAACTGCCGCGCTATCCGCCGCGATGTGGACTCGCGTCCGGTCTCGCACGAACGCTGGGACGCCCTGCTCCGCAAGTACGTCAGCCCTGAAGGGTTGGTGCGCTATCGCGACTTCCTGCGCGATAGCGCCGAACTCAACGCCTACCTGCGCCTATTAGAAAGCGCACACCCCAACGAAAAAACCTGGACGCGCGCCGAGCAAATGGCCTACTGGATCAACGCCTACAACGCCTATACCGTGCAACTCATCCTCCGCCATTACCCTGTTAGCAGCATCAAGGACATCAAAAGCGGCATCGCCTTCGTCAATTCGGTGTGGGATATCAAGTTCATCCGCATCCAGGGCTATGAATACGACTTGAACAACATCGAGCACAACATCCTGCGCCCGGTGTTCAAAGATGCGCGCATCCACGCAGCCATCAACTGCGCCTCTTATTCCTGCCCGCCGCTGCGCAATGAGGCTTTCCTCGCCGAACGCTTAGATGCGCAGCTGGACGACGCCATGCGCCGTTTTATCAGCGACCCGCTCCGCAACCGCATTGGCCCCGACAAAGCGGAAGTGTCTAAAATCTTTTCCTGGTTTAGCGGCGACTTCGAGCGCGACGCCGGCTCCGTACGCGCTTACCTCAACCGTTACCTCAGCACGCCCATAGGGCCTCATACGCCTCTGACATACTTAGATTACAACTGGGCGCTCAACGAGGCAAAGTGAGGTCTTCTGCTGGCACCGCCGGTGCGTTTTTCTTGCGCTCGCGCCACTGTTGCCATCTCTTTCGGGCAAATGCCGTGGCGGCCGGCGCCAGCAGCAGCAAGACGTTGCTCCAGCGCGGGTTAACGCCAATCGTCTGCAGGAGGGTGCGCAGCAACGTTGTGCCAACGGATTGCTGAGCGTCTTGCTTCAACAGCTGGCCTATCTGGTTGGGTATCTCCATCTTTTCCTCCACATACGCCTCTAAGGCGTTGCGCGTGCGCAGCGCACTGGCCAGCAATTCCTCTTCTGTTACGCGCATTTTGGCGCGCAAGAGGGCTTTTTCAGCGGCCAGGTCGCGCAGATTATGGATGTTTTTGCGATTCATAGTGCTCAGGTTCGTCCGTGTTTTGGAAAAAGGCTTTGAACAGGTTGTTCAGCAGCGGGTTGGTGAGCAGTGGCTCTCGAAACGCCGCCAGTAGCGCTGCCAGCACTAAGTAAAGACCGGCAACAGCCAGAAAGCCTAAAGCATACGAGTGCCACCATTCGCCCAGCACGAGCGCCAACGCGATGGTTATTATGAAAAAGCCAAAGGTAAGCAAAGCGCCTATAGCCAGAAAAGCAGCCAGCACAGACGCTACTTTAGCCATGCGTTCGGCTAAGTCTAAGCGGAGATAGTCCACCTGCAGCCGGACGTATTCGCGCAGATAGGTCGCGGTTTCGCTCGCAGACTGGAGCAGTTCTTCGGTATCTTTTTTCGTTTCAGGCATATTCGGCAAACAGATATGGCGAGAGAGCGGTCATTTATGCCGGATCGATGCCCACCGCTCAGCAAGGCGCTGACGGGCGCGTTCAGCGCCTGCAGAAAACGCCGTGCGGATATCTTCTTCGCTCAACGGCGCCTTCTGTTCAGGCCCGGCAGCAACAGCGGCTTCCTTAGAGATATCTGGCGACACTTCCTCCTCTCCCTCGGGCAGTTCAAGGTTTAAAAACGAGGTCAGACGCTCGAGCATCCGACTGCTCAAAAACTGCAGACGAGACAACACATAGTTAGTCACCCGACGGCGAAAAGCCGGGCTTTTCTTAGAAGCCGCGTAAGCGCTTAAGGCCAGACCTATGGCTGTGCCAGCAAGGATCACTGTGAGAAAAGACACTTTTCGCCCCGCCATAGTCCTTTCTTTTAGAGTCAGCACAAAAATACAATCCCTCCCTCAAGTGTTAGTGGCTTTTTGAAGGCAAAAGCCGTGTAACCCAAATAGCCGGAGGCGCGGCCTTTGCATCCATTTTTTTCTTGTTTATTTTTGGCGACTGCTTAGAGGGCTTCCAAAAGAAAAACCGCAGGGGATTATACCTGCGGTTTTTGCGCTTGTGGGTAAGCGGTTATGGGTAAAAATCGGTTGTTGGCAATGGCTGGGAGGTCTCTCGTCATCGGACGAGGAGCTTTCCGGAGGCAATAGGTTCTCCGCGGTCGGTCGTAATGCGGAAGAACAATGTACCTGCCGGCAGTTGTTGCCGCTGCAGTCGGAACGTGGGTTGTTGGTAGGATTGATTAAAGAGGCGTTTTCCTTGTAAGTCAAAGATTTGGAGCATGTAACCCGTGGCGGGTGCATCTATTATCTCGAAGATGGCACTGTCCTCAAATGGGTTGGGATACACCTTAACTTCGGCGCCTTTCCATTGGATGTCTTTGGTCTTGACCACTACAAAAGTGTCTAAGGCACACACCGTGTGGAAGGTCTGGTTGGTCAGCGCTGGCGCCTTGAAGTCGAAGTAAATGGCAGCGGTGTTGCGCACTTCCGTCCGGCAGGGTAGCCCTCGCGCAAAAGCCACCCGGAATTTCACAAAGCCCTCGTTGGCGCCGCTTTGCGGTGGAAGAGCAGCTTTGGGTAATGTGAACTGCACAATACCGCCGCCGTACACCTCGAAGTCGTACGGATGGCTGGCCGTTCCCGGACGCACTGTGGCGGGATCGAGGAACGGCGACAGCGTATCGCGCACGATGATCTGGAATGCTGTATCGGTACCGGCATTCCGGAATTGGATTAAATATTCCATTTCAGTCTCTGGGCGGACGTAGTTAGCTACGCCGTAGCCTTTGGGATGGCCTCTTTTTAAGTACGTGGGATTAAAGTCAGGAGCCTGGCTTTCCTGACAATCGTAAGAGCGGAAGGGCTCTAAGTCGTCCTCCGCAAACATGGTGTAAAAGCCAGTGGTAAATGTTGCGCTGGTGTCGGAACGGCATCCTTCTACGGCTGCAGTGGGGTAGCTGGTGCCCGGATAGCCCGACGTTTGTTCAGCAATGACGCGATACGTACGGCCGTTAGCAGGTGTGGTCCATACCGTAGACTCCTCGCCGGCTTTCAGCTGGCGGCGATAGAGCGGATCACCCGGCTGCGTAAGCATGATGACGTCCTCCGCGATGACGAAACCTACCGACGACTGCATGTCGCCCGTACCAACGTTGGCTAAGCTAAGGCGTACTGTACCCTGTTCGCATGTGGCGCGCGCCTGCACAATAGAGCGATCCCACCCGCTCACATTGCAGAACGAGTCCGGATAAATGTGCGCGCGCACGCAGTGCGCCTGGCCCGTAAGAGTGTTGCAGTTGAGGAATGCCTTAAAACTAAATGAGCCGCACTCACCGTTTGGCAGCAGACCGATGTTAAAGGCATAGGTGTTGCCCTGCACCAATGTGGCAGGTATCGAACTACTGATAAGCGTCAGGTTAGGGTCTAATTCAACCTCGATGCGCGTGTTCGCCGAGGGCAACGTGCCCGAGTTGCAATAGCGAACCGTGTAGATATTTTCAGCGCAGCGGCGCAAAATGGGCGTAGCTACATCCACTTCATTGCGCGGACACAGCGATACAGCGCGCACCGGAATATCCACCGCGAACGTATCCAAAAAGCCCGACACCTTAAGCGGTATTTCTGGCGTGCAGGAGGCCCACGAGTTGTTGGGCGGGAACAGTTTGACTTTGTAGTTGCCCGTATCTACCAGCAGCAAAAACTCGCCACCGCTCTTGGCCACGGCATAGCGCGTGAAGTTGGTGCTCTCTAAACGTACAATCCAGTTCTCTAACCCTGGCTCGTTGGCGTCGCGCAGGCAGTTGCCGTTGATGTCGTAGAAGATTTTACCCGAAACATAGCTGGAAAAAGACACGCAGTTGCGGTCCATCTTCACTAAATACGGGTTGGCTTCCGAGCCAATCGTAGGGAAGAAAAATTCGCCCACACCTGCGGCAATGGCGCCGCCGTCTGGAGTAACGACAATACTCATGCCCTGGTCGAAGCCTGGGCGCCCCACGGCAATGTCGCATATTTTAGTGCCCAGCGCACTGGCGCGCACAATGTACACATCCTCAGACTGGTTGGTCGCTTTCGTGCCCGTGGCGTATATCTCGCCCGTGTTCGCCTTCACAATGCCGTACAAATCCGCTTGCGAAAAGCCCGATCGCCATAAGGCCTGGCCTGTGCCCTGCCCGTTGATCTTCATCAAAAGACCAACACCATTCTCCTCATAGGTACTCCGACCACCAACGAGGATGTGGCCATCCGTGTCGGCAGCCACTGCTCGCGCCACGTCGTCCGCGGGCACGCCGCTGGTTATTTCAAAGAAATTGAAGAGATTTTCCCACAGCAGATTGCCGTTTGCAGTGGCAACCCGGATGACCCAAATATCGCGTGGAACTACCCGCTTTTCACCCACTACTACGACCGAGCCATCGGGCATTATGGCCAAAGCATTGGCTTTTTCCACTACATTAGGCTCCCCATAGACGTTGCTCCACAGCAATTGCCCACTCGCCGATACGCGAAAAACCAAACCGTCTTCCGTACCCGCGCTGTTTTTGCGGTAACCACAAACGACAAAACTACCATCGTTAAGCGCGACGATATCTTTCGCCTCCGTGTCAAACGCACTCGGTAGAAAATACGTCCACAGCGCATTCCCTTTTACATCCGTCTTTATAATAAAAGCGCGACGAGGTGCTATGCCCGTCCGGGTAAAGCCCGTAATCCCGTAGGTTCCATCAGGACAAACAGTTATCCCTTCAGCCGTCGTCTGCGTACCTAAAGAAAAGTCTTTCGTAAACTGAAGCTTGCCATCAGCATCCGTCTTAAAAAGGCGGGCGCGGTTAAGGCTGGCATAATAGCCCACCGCAACATACCCTCCATCTGCCGCGGGGCTGATGTCGTTGATCTGACCCTGACCGCCGCCGTCAAATACGCGCTCCCAGCCCTGGGCAGAAACCATCACTACCGACAGCAAGAGACTACATACGAGAAAAATTCTTTGCATATGCGGGAAGATTAGAGGCAGATGCTTTTTGACAGTACAAAAGTGCGGCCCAAAAACGCCCTAAGTAAGGACAAAATTTCGCCTTTGTTGAGCGTTTTTTAATCGAACTCAATGTTAAAATCGAATAATTTTTCTCATAAAATAAAGAAAATCAACGAATAATGACACCATCCTTGAAGTTTATTTTTAAGATAAACGCCGCGTTTTGTTGTTTGAATGAGAGTTCGCTGCGCGGACGCTCGCTCTTTCACGGCCTCGAATTTTTAGAGTGGAAAAGGGAATTTTATGTGTAATCCCTCGCGCATCTGCCATTAGGAGCCTAATTTCGCCTCAATGATGCGCGCCTTTGCTCCCGCTCTGCTGTGGCTAGCTGCCGTTGTGTTTTTATCCACGACGGGTGGCGTCTCGATGCCTAAGTTTCAGCTGCTCTCAACCGATAAAATAGCGCATGCGGCTGCTTACGCTTTGTTGTCGTGGCTGACGCTTTGGGGATTTATTCGCTGGCGCAGGCGCGCAGAGCTCTATCACGGTATTGCAACGGTGGTCGTGGCCTCGCTTATCGGTGCAGGGCTGGAGTACGTACAGTTTCGCTATTTTCCGGATCGAGCCTTCGAGTACGATGACATGTTGGCCAATGCTGTGGGGGCGCTGTTGGGCTGGTGGGTATTCGCCCATTTCATTCCCCCGGCTCGGCTGGCTGCCTGGCTGAAGGCGCTGGAGTAATCAGACCCATACGCGGCAGCCTTCAGAACAATTGGAGCAGATGTCAATTTCCTTTCGCCCGCGCAGCAGCCGCTGTCGAAACTGCCGATAGGCTGCGCCGTGCCAGATGTCGCGAAAGGGTGCCGTCTTAAGGTCACCTAAGCGATGTTGGGCATCCTTGTCGAAACAGCAAGGCACGACGATGCCATCCCACGTGATGACGGAGGCGTGCCAGAGTCGCCAGCAGCGGTTGGCTAAGGCGTGGCGCGGCGCCCAGGTCCCGTTGGGCTGCCTTACATAGCGCGCATATCGCTCCTGCTCCGGAATAAGCGGGTTGCCGTGCTGGTAGTCATAGACCTGGGCGCTTTTGAGGCGTATTTCGTTAGCGCCCCAGCCGAGAGCTGAGCGTCTAAAAGCGTTTATCTGGCTTTCATTGTGGCGGAAGACCAGAAATTGAACGATGACGTGCGGGCGGCGCGAACGCAGACGGCGTTTCCAGTAGGCTAGCTCCCGGATGCCTTGCACAACGCGCGCCAGATGCCCGCCCACGCGGTAGCGCTCGTAGGTCTCTTGGGTAAGGCCATCCACCGAAACAATGAGGCGGTCTAAACCCGACTCTACCGTGCGGCGTGCTCGCTCGGCATCCAAAAAATGTCCGTTGGTGCTGGTAGCTGTAAATAGACCGCGCTCGTGAGCGTAGCGCACCATGTCGAAAAACTCTGGGTGGATGTAGGGCTCCCCCTGAAAGTAGAAGTACAAAGAATAGGTATCGCGGCTTAGTTCGTCCACTATCCGGCGAAAGAAGTCGGCGCGCACATTACCGGTAGGCCGACTAAAAGCGCGCAGGCCGCTGGGACACTCTGGGCAGCGCAAATTACAGGCTGTCGTGGGTTCAATACTGATAGAGATAGGCATCCCCCACTGCACCGGCACCCCGATCAGGCGCGTTAAATAATACGAGGTCAGCACCCGAACAGCATTCCACGCGCGGCGCAGCGTCATTTTTTCCGCGGCGTTTCGCCAGTCTGCCCAATGAAAACCCATAGCGCCTGAGGCCAGCGGGCCGTGTAATCGTTAGAACTTCGGGCAAAGGATCTGCTCATTCTCGTATTCACCGAGATAGGCCACTGAGAACTCCAACGCGCCCTGGCGACGCCCAAAACTGAGGGCGCCCGGATTGATATCGTAGCTGATGCCAAAAAGCACGTTGTTGACCTCAAAGCCAATCAGACCTACGATAGCATCTAAGCCAAAGCCGCTGACACCGCGCACAGGTCTGACCCAACTGCCCAAATGTACAGCCGAAGTACCATAGCGACCTACCGGAAAACGCACATTCGTGCCGGCGTTGATCTGTGCATGCGGCCCTTGTAACGCGAACAAAAAGCGAGGGAGCAGCGACGTACGCGAAGCGCCGATGGGAATATTGGCCGCCAGTTGGCCCGAGATTTTTTTATAAAAACGGTCGCCAGCAATACCCTGGTTGTAAAAGGTGGCCCGCGGCTCCAAAATGTGGTGAATGGCGGCCCCAGCGAACAGCGCCCCGCTGCGCCCAAAGCGCAGCAAATAGTTTAGACCAACATTTAAATCAGGATAAGCAAAATTATTTTCCGGAAATTGTTCGCCCGTAGGCAAGACGAAGCCTGTAAAACCATCAAACTGGTCGGAAAAGTTCAGGTAGGCATAGTTGACGTTGCGCTGCGTCAGGCCACCCTGAACGCCCAGCGTCAGGTATTGGCGGCCGTCAGCGTCTAACGCTTTGTGATAAGCCAGCGCCAGCGCAATTTGGGTGGTGCTAAAATCCAGCACGCTCACCTGGTCAGTAAAAAACGTCAGGCCCAGTCCCACAGCGTCCTGCGAAAAGCGGGAAAAAGGTGGATTGAGGCGCAGGTCGCCGGCCACCGCGAAGGTACGGATAGGATTATCCAGTACGTTGCGCCATTGATCGCGGTAGAGGGCATTGACGCGATAGCGCCCTTCAAAAGCGCCTGTAAGCCCTGGATTGAGCAACTGCGGCGAGGCGTAGAACTGGGTAAAATGCTGGTCTTGAGCCACTAAAAGGCGCCCCGTAAAGAGAAGGCCAAAAATCAGTAATCGGGCGTGTACCGTCATGCGATGCAAAAAGTTTGGGCAAAAGTACAGGATATGCGCCGAGCAAAAGCCTCGCCTTTGGCATGAGGCTTTTGCGCAATGGAACGGTAGTATCAGACAAAAATTTTGATCAAGGCGTACCTTTGTCCGCCAACTATGCCTTTGCTGTTTACCCGATACCTCCCCGCTGTTCACCGGCAGCCGCCGCTCTTCGGTGTATGGCACATCGTCGAAGAGGAGGAATTTTTTCGGCAGCACCTCCACTTGACCACTGCCGAAGAGGCCGACTTGGCGCGCTACAAAGGCCTGCGACGCCGGGAATGGTTGGCCGTGCGCTACCTGCTCCATCTCCTTACCGGCAACGGAGACCGATGGACTTTAGACAAAGACGCCTTCGCCAAGCCCTTCTTTTCCGATAAAAATGGCCTATACTGTTCGCTGAGCCATTCAAAGGGCTTGGTAGGCGCCTTGCTGGCCGACACCCCGGCCGGCTGCGACCTGCAAGTGCTGACCGATAAAATGCCGCAACTGGCCTCGCGTTTCCTGCACGAGGAGGAAACCGACTTCGTGCGCACCTTCGCTACCGATATCCAACTCGAACTGCAGCACATCTTCTGGACGGCGAAGGAAAGCCTTTACAAAGCCTACGGCCTCAAAGCGCTCGATTTTCGCCAACACCTGCGCATTGAGCCGTTCGATTGGTCGGGCGGAAACGGCGAAACCACCGGCTGGGTATGTAAACAACTGCCTTTCCAATCCTATCAATTGTACTTTGAAAAACCCACCCCACGCCCAGCCATACCCTCCTTTGTTTGGGCGGTTGGCCTCCAAACCCAACCACCTGCCCACTGACACAAGCGCTAATTGACCCGTGCCCAAAATTTCATTTTTTCTAAAAATGCTTTTTTCCCAAAGAAGGCCCTTACCTTTGCAGCCCGTTTTTCAGACCAGTCGTACTTTTTGAAAAAATAGCGATGAAACGCACTTATCAACCATCTCGACGCGCGCGCAAAAACAAGCACGGATTTCGCAGCCGCATGGCCACCAAAAATGGCCGCCGCGTATTGGCCCGCCGCCGCAGACAAGGCCGCTATAAGCTCACCGTCTCCGACGAAAAACGCTTGAAATAAACGGCTGCCGTCCTTTCGGACGGAATTTTATCCGTTTTTCAAAGCCGTCAGCGCGTCTGCAAGCACGCTGACGGCTTTGCTTTTGCCCTGCGCTGCCTTGCACATCGCATCTTTGTAGTCCTATGCACACATTTGAGCGCTGCGAACGCCTCAGAAGCCGAAAACTTTTGGGGCGTCTATTCCAAGAAGGCCGCTCGTTCATGGCTTTCCCGGTGCGCGTTGTGTGGCTGCCGCTCTCCCCAACCGAGCGACAAGCAGCGCGCTTCGAGACCAACCGCGCTCAGGTAGCCGTCAGCGTGCCTAAGCGACGATATCGCCAAGCCGTAGTACGCAACCGAATCCGCCGACAGGTGCGAGAAGCCTATCGGCTACACAAACACTTGCTCTACCAGACACTGGAGCATCGAAACCTGGATATCGCCCTCCTCCTCATCTTCGTTGGCAAAGAGACGCCCACCTTTGACCAACTCACTGACAGCATGAGCAAACTCCTCCACTATTTTGAAAAAATGCCTGTCAACGACCCGGCTACAGCCTGATGCCTGGGCAAAGCAGCTATTGCACCAACAAACACTTAGACACAGCGCGAATGGCCAGACCCGCAGGCTTTTTCTCGTCAGACACGTCAACTCCTTAGAAGCCTGCAGAGGGGCTGGGCTATTTAAAGGCACTGGCCCGTCTCGGCATAAATTGCAAAGACGGGCCAGTGGACGAACTTCTCTCTAAGTCAGACACGCGCGGGGTGCCTATTCTTGCATCACAAACATTTTCTTAGTTGCGCTGTGCGTAGGCGTATCGAGCTGATAAAACAGCAGCCCGGCGGGCAGTTCGGCGCGCTGCAACACCGTGCTGTTGAGGCCGGCTGAGAATTGGCCTTTGATGCGCTTAATCAGGCGGCCCTCAGCGTCGGTGATGGTCAGCGTTGCCTCAGTGGCCTGCGGTAACGAGAAGACGATAGTCGTAAACTCGCGCACCGGGTTAGGCGTGTTTTGCAACAGTTCAAATGCTGCTTCTGGAGCGAGAGCCGGGCCGTTGTTGAAGCGTAGAGCAAGGGATTTTTTCTGACCGTCGGCGCTGTAGGCTTCAGTGCGGGTAATGTGGTTGCTTAGGTGCAGCATCTGGCTAAGGATGCCGTCGCGACGGGCGCGGAATTGCAGGGCAAAGCCCGTGCTGCGGTCGAGGGCTGCCGTCAGGGCGCGCTCCTGGCTGAAGACGGCAAAGTGGTCGCGCGAGAGTGCTTCGCCCGGCAGGATGTCTATGAGATCTAAGTCCGGGTGGGCCAAAGTGAACTGATAAGCAGCTGCGGATTCGGGCTGGAAAGCGACAGTAAACACCTCGCCAGCTTTGACGCGGCGCTCGTCTGAGGTCAGGAAGCTTGTGCCGCTGGTGCGCTCCTCAGCGGAGGTGGCGTTGGCCACAGCGCTGCCGTTGACATCGCCTATTTTAATGGCTATGAAATTTTCATGGAGGCGGTCGGCGAGTGCATTCGTGTTCGAGATGTGCTCTGGGAAGAGCGTTTTGAACGGGTTGGTCGGGTCGGGAAAATCGAAATCAACAGGCACAAAGCGCCAGCTGGGCGCAGCGGGCAGTTCGGTGTAGATGCCGAGAATAAGTTTGCGCAGCTCCACCAAGTCAAATGTGGTAACGGAGCGGCTATTGTTGGCATCGGCAGCGATCATTTTATACGGGCTGTTGAGCGGCTCGAGGCCGAGGATGTGCTTGTTGATGAGCAGCAGGTCGAACGTCGAGACGCCGTTAAGCGCGTCATTATCTTTAATAGGTGTGAGTTCGTACGAGGCGCCCGTGGGTATGGCGCCTGGGAAGGCATAGTGGCCATCGTTGTCGGTCATGGCAAAGGCTTCTGCAGGCGGGAGCCCTCCGACGGCGACATTCAGTTTGACTTCAGCATAAGCAAGACCTTCGTTTTTCTCGGTTTTCAGCACACCGGCCACGCTGGCGTTTTGGCTGCTACAGGCGCTCATGTTATCCTGAACGTTGACGGTAGCGATGCAGAAATCGGCATTGCCCGCCAGATCCCGCGACCAGATTTCCACCTCTTGCGGCCCCAAATCGCTGCACGTGTAGGTTACTGTCTTTTGCGGCTGGCCGTTAGGAAGCGTCGGGAAGCCCTGGCCCTGCCCTTTTTTGCGGATGGCGGTTACCAGCTTATCTGCAGGCGTGCAGTTGTCGGAAGTGGATTGCAGAAAGTCAGCTGCATTGAGGGTGATCATCTTCGTCGGCATGATGTTGACGCTGATGTTTCTGCAAACGATGGTCGGTTTCTTGCAGTCTTTCACCTCGAAGACCCACTCGCAGGTGCGTTCGTTGCCACAGCCGTCGTCCACGTACCAGATGATCTTGTGCGAGCCATAGGGCAGCTCAGGCACGACGAACGTGTTGGGCGACTGCTGCGTGTTCCAGCGGACGGCGGCAGTGCGCTTATTGCCGCTGGTGGTTACCTGTAGGGCAAAGCCGTACTTCTGGTTGGGTGGCACCGGGCGGAAGTCAAATTCGCGCGCCTCGCCGCCGGTGTAGTTGGGATTGAAGGCGTTGTTGAAGTTGACGCGGTTCCATCCTAAGCCGCCTAAGCCCGTCTGTGTACTGCTGATGATGGTTTCCCGAGTGCCATCGCCATTGAGGTCTAAGCACAAGAGGTATCGGAAGTTAACGTTAGCGCCCGAGCACAGGTCGGTAGCCGTAACGCTCAGGTCGGTCGGGCTCTCGCACAGGTCATGGCTGCCCGTGGTGGCATCCCACCAGTACATGGCATTCCACAGGTTGGCATCGTTGTTCGTCAGGTCGCACACGGTGTCCGGGCTGGCCTTGCAGTTTTCGAGAATAGGTTTCTGGTTATCAATGATTTTGATGATCTGCTTATAGCGATAGCCGTTGGTCGTTGTGCTCCAGTAGGTGGAGTAGTTGGTCGGCGGTGCGCCTGGCGTAATCGAGACGACAGTAGGCGCCCAAGGCGCGGGTGTGCCGGCGGGCGACACCGTAGGGCCAGGTAAATTAGACGGGTGGTTAGCAATAGAATTGGGCTCCGGATTGGGTACGTTCGTCAGCCCTTGATTTGGGTTATAGCTGCACCAGTTAATGACCGTCCACGTGCGCTCGATGAGGAAGCAAGCGTCAGGCACAACGGTAAAAATTTCATCCTGGTGTGACACCGCCAGTGCCTCGCAGTCTTTGCCGAAGAAGGTAGGCTGGCCGTAGTTGCCCGTACCGTCGCAGGCAGTAACGATGGCGTCGTTAGGGAAGCGGACGAAGTAATCCTGCTCGTAGGTAACGAAGATGCGCTGTGAGCAGGTTTGCGAATTGCCGGCGCAATCTCTGACGCAGAAAACGCGCGTGATGGTGCCGCGGTTGCACAGCGTATCGAACTGAGCCAGGTTGACTAATTCAGCGCAACTGCTGTCTATGCAGCAGTTATCGGTGCCTTGCACAGTGCCGTATTTCGACAGCGACGGGTCAAAGTTTTTACACGATACCGTGACGTTGCTCGGTGCGGTGCAGGTGGGCTTGAGTTTGTCCTCTACGGTTACCTGGATCATGCAGTCGTTGGCGTTGTCTTCGCCGAATTCGAGCGACACTTCGCCGCTGGGCACCGAGATGTCGTAAACGCGCAGGATGACCGTGATGCTTTTGCCCACATCTTCGCAGCAGAAGCGCACCTGATCGTAGAAGCGGTCGTTGGCCTGGCAACTGTTGGGGTTCATACGGCGCGCTTTGAAGCGCACTGTCGGCGAGCAGTTGTCGTAGGAGCCTTTGTCAAAGGTGCTGGCGTTCACTAAGGATACGCCCGAAGAGCCTAAGGACACTTTGGTGAACTCGACACATACTGCGTTGGGCGGCGTCTGGTCGGCCACGGTGATGAGGAACTGACAGGTCGAGGTATTGCCACAGTCGTCGCGTATTACGTAGCGCATGAGCGTGTTGCCCAACGGCAGCCCTTGCGCCACACCGAACACGCCCAAGGTATCGGGCAGCCAGGGGTTGTTGCCCGGAAAATTCTGCAGTTTGCCCGCCAGCGTTCGGCCAATACCGTTCACCGTGTATTCGGCCCAGATATCCTTGATGCGCGAGCAGTTGTCTTCGATCATCACATCCGGCAGGTCGAGGTCGCGCACGCAGTTTTGCGGGTTCGTGTTGACGGTAATGTTTTCCGGGCAATCTACCACGGGCCCTTCGTCGTCCTGGACTTTGACGATTTGCAGGTGCTGGCGAGGGTTTGTGCCCGGGTTAGTGGGCAGGCACCAGTCGAGCACCGTCCAGGTACGCAGGATTTTGCGCGAGCCGTCGCAGATGGGCAGTGTCTGGTCAGTGTAGGTAATGCTCAGCTCGCAGAACGTGTTTTGCGGGAAGAGCGGGAATTGCCGGCCAAATTCAGTAATGAACGGCACGCCCGTATTGGACGGGTGTGTGTTAGGGTTTTCGCAAGAGATCGTTATGTCGGCCGGGAACTGCACCACATTGACACTGCGGCGCTGGAAATAAATAAATTGTGTGCACGAAGCCGAATTGCCACTCTGGTCCACAGCTGTCCAGGTGCGGCGCACATAGGCGCTGATGTTGGTCAGGCCATTGATGGTACCGTTGCAGGGCAGATCGGTAAACTGGTCAATGTACGACAGGGTGGTATTGCCGCAGTTTTCCACCACATTCGGGTAGGCAGCGCTGATGTTGAGCTCGTTTTGCAAGTACTGCGGCGTGTAATTGGTAATGCCGCAGGCCAGCGTGATGTTTGTGCAGGTGATCTGGGGGGCGAGCTTGTCCTGCACTAAAATGTAGCCCCAGCAGCTATTGCCGCTGTTCAGCTCGCGCACGCGCACTTGCAGCGTCTGGTTGATGTGGTTGGCGTTGACAATGCCAGGCACCCACACGCCGTTGACCCGAATCTCGACGACAAAGTTGCCGTTTGGACAACCGTTGCCTTCTAAGATCATGTCCGGGTCTATGGCCACTTCGCAGTCCTGGTCCAAGGAAATCTGCACGAAATTGTTGCAGGTCATCGTGCATTGCGCCTGGGCGGGTGTGGCTGCGCCAAAGGCCAGCAAAGCCAGCAGCAGCCACCCGAAAACGGTTAGAGTAAAGCGATTCTGATTCATGTGATTAAGGTAGATAAATGGAACCATGAGATGTGAGATTATGCGGGAGGGACGATGCCCTGAATCCTGGGATAAAGGTCGGTTGTTTTATACAAATGTCTTGCTCGCTGCAAAAAGAATGCCTTATTCCCTAAAAATAAACCTGCCTCCTCCCGCCATTTTTTTTACGGCAGAGAGAAGGCAGGTTTTGTGCCAATTTTTCGAGGGAACGTCAGACTAAGTGATTTTCCAGCGCAATTTTGACGACGCTGGCCGTGTTATTCACTTTGAGCTTTCGCATGATGTTCTTGCGATGCACGCTGACGGTCTGGTCGCTGATGAAGAGCTGCTGGGCAATCTCCTTGTTGCTCATAACCTGCGCGATGTAGCGCAGCACTTCCATTTCGCGGCGCGTCAGGCCGTATTTTCGGGCAAAGCGCGTGTCGGGTAGGGTAGGGTCCATGCCCAAACCAGCCATGTGCTCGTTAAGCGTCAGGCCCGGGCCTAAGTAGGTTTTTCCCGATAAAATCTCCTCTACAGCAGAGAAAACCTCCTCGGCAGAAGCGGATTTGAGGATAACGCCGTCGGCGCCGCCGCGAAGAGCGGCTTTCAGCAACCGTACGTCGTCGTTGTACGTGAAGAGCAAAATGCGCCCGTAAGGATATGCTTTTCGCAGACCCGCTAACGATTGCGCCACCTCTCCGCCCAGCAGCATGATATCCAACAGCAATAAGTTGGGCTGCTCCTGAAAAAGCAGAGGCGACAGGTCAGAGAACTGGGCCGCCACGCCGCGGATGTCAAAGCGGTAGTGGCTGCTCCCCAGAGAAAGCGCTTGTTGTAGGCCCTCCACGAAGATGGGCTGCGGGTCGGCAATAACGACGCTGAGCGTTCTCACTGCAGGACTGGTCATAGCGTATGTGTGTAGCGTAGTAGATTTAAAAAAGGGCAATTTCCGTACCAGCTAGGCGATTTTTGCCCATCAGGCGGCCTGGAAACCCGTGCTGCGCTGCTTCCTGTCTGGCAGGCGACAAAACAGACGGGTAAAGGCTGGCAAAATATTTGCCCTTATATCATCCAAATGCGCGTAGGCCTTTGCATTTGGAAAACGTTCAATGCGGCCAGAATGTCTAACGGCGCAGGGAATTAACCGCCGTATGGCGAAAAAGCGCGAACTTTGCATCATCAATCCGTATCATGAGAAAAGTCGGCGCATTTTTTATACTGTTTACGTTGCTGTGGCTCGCCTGCCAGCGGGAGAAAAGCCCATCGGCATCCGCACACCTGACCTATCAAGCCCAGCGCTACGAAGGCCGCCTTCTCAACGACTGGATAGCCCTGACCCTTTCCTCCATTCAAGAGCAGCACCTTAGCCCTCCCGAAGCCGCTCGCGTTCTCGGTTACGTAGGCCTGACTGCCTGGGAAGCCATTTGCCATGGCGTGGCTAACAGCACAAGCCTGAGCGGCCAGATTCGCGACTATGAAGCGCCCGCATTCGACCCCAACAGGGTATACGACTGGGGAATTGTGCTTTGCACAGCCATGCGCAACGTATTACCCGAAGTGTTGGAAAACATGCCTAACAACCAGCGTTCGGCTTTAGAAGTGCTTGCCGCCGCGCAAGAGGATACCCTCGTCCGGCGCGGCATCAGCGAGCGCGTTCGCCAGGACTCTCGTCTTCTGGGCGGACGCATCGCCGCAGCAATCGCCGCGCGCGCTCGACGCGATGGTCGCATCGGCCTGCGCCAGATCACCCCGGCCCTCCCACCCCGCGATGATGGCCACCCCCAATACTGGACCCCCTCAGCGCCCGGCCAAACATCTGTAGAACCGCTCTGGCGCCAGGTCAACACCTTCGTCTGGGAACCCAACACCACCTGCCTGCCGCCGGCGCCGCCGCCCTACGCCATAAACAGCAACAGCTCCTGGTACCTGCAGGCCCAGGAAGTGGCCAATATCCCAAAAACTACTGCAAACCGCCTTGTTGCTTTTCATTGGGAAGATGGCCCGGGTCGCTCCAGTACTGCTGCCGGCCACTGGTTCAACATTGCCCGCCAATTGCTCGAACGCGGCGGCAATCACTTAGTCGACTGCGCCCAACTGTACTGCCTGCTCGGCCTGGCTGCCGCCGACGCCGCTTTGCTGTGCTGGTCAGTCAAATACCAGTATTTCCTGCTGCGCCCCATCACGTACATCCAGGAAAATATAGACCCTAACTGGCGACCCTCCATTTTCACTCCGGCACACCCGGAATACCCCAGCGAGGGCGCTGCCATAGCTGCCGCCAGCGCACACATCATCATCCGGTATCTGGGCGATAGCGGCCTTGTGGACCGCACGCACTCCGGCAGCCTCCTCTTCACGCCCGACGGCGGCCCCTTCGTCCTGCCCGAACGCACCTTCGGCGCCGTCCGCCAGGCCGCTGAAGAGGCCGTCTTTGCGCCTATGCTCGGCGGTATTCATTTCCGACGCTCCTGCGAGGAGGGACGACGCGCCGGCCAATGCCTGGCCGATCAGCTGCTGCAACGCCTCCAGTTCGCCCGTTAGCGAAAGTTATCCTTTTTTTGCCCTCAATTGTTGCTGGCAATAACAACGATAACGACGCGCCAAAGGCGCCTTCTCAGCCTGCCCTGACGCATGAGCACACCCTTTCCGCATCTGTTTGCCCCCCTCGATTTGGGCTTCACCACCCTGCCCAACCGCCTCCTGATGGGCTCTATGCACACCGGCTTAGAAGACGGGCGCGACCTATCGCGTCTGGCTGCCTACTTCGCGGCCCGCGCCCGCGGCGGCGCAGGGCTGATGGTTACTGGCGGCATCGCCCCCAATCGGCGCGGCTGGCTGGCGCCTTTTAGCGCCAAAATGACCACCACCGCCGAAGCCCGCCGCCACCGCGTCGTTACGGAAGCCGTCCATGCTGAAGGAGGCAAAATCGCCATGCAAATCCTGCACGCCGGCCGCTATGCCATGCACCCGCTGCTGGTAGCGCCCAGCTCCTTGCGCGCGCCCATCTCGCCCTTCCGGCCCTGGGAAATGTCGCCCCGCCTCATTCGCGAAACCATTCGCGACTTCGGCCGCGCTGCAGCCCTCGCCCGAGAAGCAGGCTACGACGGCGTGGAGATCATGGGCAGCGAAGGATACCTCATCAACCAGTTCATCGCCCCGCGCACCAACAAACGCACCGATGAATGGGGCGGCGCCGCCGAAAATCGCTTCCGATTCCCTATCGAGGTGCTCCGTTCCGTGCGCCAACAGGCCGGACATGACTTCATCGTCATCTTCCGCATCTCCATGCTCGACCTCGTGGAAGACGGCAGCACCTGGGATGAAATCGTCGCCTTAGCCCGGGCGCTCGAACAAAACGGCGCCAACCTGCTCAACACCGGCATCGGCTGGCACGAAGCGCGCATCCCTACCATCGCTACCGTCGTGCCTCGCGGCGCCTACGCCTGGGTAACAGCCCGCCTGCGCGGCGTCGTGCGCCTCCCCCTCATCGCCACCAATCGCATCAACACGCCCGAAAAAGCCGAAGAAATCCTTGCCTCCGGCCAGGCCGATATGGTCAGCATGGCCAGACCTCTGCTGGCCGACCCGGACTTCGCCCGAAAAGCCCGCGAGGGACGCCCCGAACAAATCAACACCTGCATCGCCTGCAACCAGGCCTGCTTAGACCACATTTTCGCCGGCAAAGAAGCCAGCTGTTTGGTCAACCCGCGCGCCTGCCGCGAAACCCTGCTGCCGCCTCCTGTTCTGAAACCAGAAAATGCCCAACGCCGCATCGCCGTCGTGGGCGCTGGCCCAGCAGGCATGTCGTGCGCCGCCGAACTGGGCGAAATGGGCTTTGAAGTACACCTCTTCGAGGCTGCGCACGAACTGGGCGGTCAGTTCAATCTGGCCAAACGCATCCCCGGTAAAGAGGAGTTTGCCGAAACCATCCGCTACTTCCACACGCGCCTGAAAAACGCTAATGTCCAGATGTTTTTTGGGCGGCGCATCAGCGCAGAAGAATTGGCAGAGGGCCGCTTCGAGGCCGTCGTACTTGCTACTGGCGTTGTGCCGCGCCAGCCCTCCCTCCCGGGCGCAGAGCATCCCAAAGCCCTGTCGTACATAGACGTCCTGCGCGGCGCTCGGCCCGTAGGCAAGCGCGTAGCCATCATTGGCGCCGGCGGCATTGGCTTCGACGTGGCTACTTTCCTGACCGTGCCGGCCCACGTTACTCCTGAAGCGTATTTGCGCGAATGGGGCATTGACCCTACCTACGCCGTTCGAGGCGGCTTGGGCCAAGCCGAACCTGCCTCCACGGGCCGCCAGGTATGGCTGTTGCAGCGCACGAAGGGTAAGATGGGCGCTCGTCTGGGCAAAACCACCGGCTGGGCACATCGCCTCGCCCTCAAAAACCGCGGCGTCCAGTTCTGGAGCGGCGTCGAGTACCACCGCATTGACGATGAAGGCCTCCACCTGACTGCCAACGGGCAAAAGCAAATCCTGGCTGTGGACAACGTCGTCATCTGTGCCGGTCAGGAACCCCTACGCGACCTGCAAGCCCCGCTCGAAGCCGCCGGCCTGCGCGTCCACTGCATCGGAGGCGCCCGCTTAGCCGCCGAACTCGACGCCGAACGCGCCATCGAAGAAGGCCTGCGCTTAGCCATGCAAATCGGGCAGACGGCCTGAAGCGCCACAACGTTGACCTCACGCAGGCGAGGCAGGGCACTGTTTACTTCAGGAAACAGCCCTATTTCGCAGCGGGCACATCGAACATCCTGTAACCGCCCGATTCATCGGGTGAAACGGGCTGGTTTCCCCCGTATTTCATCTAATATCCTGACAAACATCACATTATGGATAAGCGCCCGATGTCAGGAGTAAAAGTTTGTCCCAAGAATGGAGCGCTTGTAAAAGGCCCGAGCCGACAGGTGGGACGCTGACAATGTTTTCTATAAAACGACTGTCAACCTCGGCAAGGCTTAGCGGATAAGCGTAACGTCGCCGCGCAGCAGCTCCACCACGCCGTCGAAGTACTCCACTTCAGCATACCACACGTACACGCCCGGGCTCAGGAGCTGACCGCGATAGCGCCCATCCCAGCCCTCTGAAGGGTTGTTGGGCGCAAAAGCGCGCTGCTCGAAAACGAGGCTGCCCCAGCGGTCGAACACGCACAGCAGGCGAATCTCGCGCAGGGCGCCGGGCCGGGCATACAGGGTGAAGCGCTGATTTTCGACTAAAGAAGCCTCTCCCTGAATGACGTTGGGCGCATACACGCTGTCGCGCACGACGCTTACCAAGATGCGGCTTTCGGAGCGGCAGCCGTTTTCGGTGGTAAATTCCACCACATAGGGCGTTGTGCGCAGCGGTCGAACCCACAACGTCGGGCACGTATCACAGCCCGACAGCACTGCGGCAGGGTTGAGCCATTGAAAACGCACCAGACTGGCGGCAACCGCCGCTGGCGACACCTCTACGCGCAGCCAGGCGCTATCGCCCAGCCGGATAGTGGTGTCGGAGAAGGCCTGACCCAGCAGTGCCGGCAGCGCTGGCATGGAAAAATCGTAGGCAAAGCGGCAGCCTGCCGAGTCTATGACGTTGAGTGTGAGCGGCCCGCCGCCTACGCCGGAGAAGCGCGGCGCGTCGGTATTCGGCGGCCGGTTGAGGCCATAGCGCGTGCCCGGTGGGAAGCCCGACACGGCCAGAATGCCGTTGGCCCGGTCGGCACAGGGTTGGCGTTCTACCACAAACGCCGGCTCGTAAGGCGCCGGCTCGCGCACGGTGGCGCTGACGGACAGCGTGCAGCCATTGGCGTCTGTGAGCGTCAGCGTATAGGTGCCTGCGGCAAGGTTTTGCGCCGTGGCGGCAGCACTGCCGTTCGACCAGGCGTAGACATAAGGCGGCGTGCCGCCCGTAGGCTGTGCGGCGGCCTGGCCGGTGCGCTCTCCAAAGCAGCGCACGTCGGTCGTGCTGACCGTGGCCAGCAGCGGCGCCGGCTGTGTTATCGTTGCCGAAAGCAGCACCGTGCAGCCCTTAGCGTCGGTCAGGCGCAGGGTGTAAACGCCTGGCGTTAAGCCCGTCAACGGAGTGCTAACAGGTTGGCCGCCCCGGTCGAACTGATACGGCGGCGTGCCGCCTTGCGCCGTCAGCTCGATGCGGCCATTAGCCTCGCCAAAGCACCGTACCGGCTGGGCCAGCGCCTGGCCTGTGAGTGCAGGCGGCTGAGCAATGGTCGTTTGCAGCACGTACGTGCAGCCCAAAGCATCGGAAACCGTTACAGCGTAAGCGCCAGCCGGCGCCGTGATGCTGGGAGCACCCGTATTGTTCGACCACTGATACGTGAAGGGCGGGTAGCCCGAGGCTACCACTTCTGCGCGCCCGTTGCCGCCAAAACAGGCGGCGGAGTCTGAGCGGACCGACACCTGAGAGGTCAGCGTCTGCAGCGCTGTGTCGGCGCTGGCGCTGCACCCGTTAGCGTCCGTTACCACCACCGTGTAGGCGCCGCCGGAGAGGCCCGAAAGTGTCTGAAGAGCACCTCCTGGCGGCCGGTTGTTGACGCGATACGGCCCAGCGCCGCCCGAAATCGAGACAGCAATGCTGCCGTTGGCCGCGCCAGCGCAACGTTCGTCCTGAGGGGTTAGTGACAGCTGCAGCGGCAGCGGTTCAGTAAGTTCAACGACGGCTTCTGTGGTGCAGTTATTGGCGTCGGTCAGCGTAAGCGCGTACGTGCCTGGAGGTAAATTCGTCGGGTTTGGCCCGCTGCCGAAGGGCAGCCATTCGTAAGTGTAGGGCAGGACGCCGCCTGTTGCTGCCGCGCTGATGGCTCCGTCGGTAGCGCCGGCGCAGGAGACGCCAAAGCCGTTGTAATCTGCCGCCGTTAGCTGTAGACCCAGCGGCGCCGGCTCGGTTACGATGGCTGCTACCGTGTCGGCGCAGCCCAGCGAGTCTATTACTATTAGCCGGTACGTGCCGGCGGGCAGTTGGAGCAGCAGGCTATCTGAGCTAGCGCCTGGGCTCCACCGATATTGCACGGGCGGCAATGCGCCCTGCACCGAGGCTGCCAGCGCGCCCGTGCTATCGCCCGCACACAGAACGGGTGACATCGCTAAGGTCGCTTCCACCTTGCGCACGGTGATCAGCACCGTGTCGAACGAAGTGCACCCCTGGGCGCGCGTCGTCTGCAGGAGCAGCTGCTCCTGGCGCTGCAGCGAGGCATCGAAAGGCCCCGTATAGCGGTAGGTCGGATTGGCTATAGCGGCATTGCTCAATGACGCCGACGCCGGCGACCAGCTGTACGTCGCTCCGGCCAAAGGCGGCCCGCCAAGGCTGACCGTTTGCCCGGCGCAAAGGGTAAGGTCTTGACCGGTATTGCGCAGCGGCACAAACGGAACGTACACGGCATCTGGCTGGCAGGCACAGGCGCTATCCGCCAGCACCACCCATAGCCCAGAGCAGCTTTGGGCTGCCGACACGTCAACCGTAAAATCAAACGCCTGAGCAACGCCTGGAAATAGCCCATCGGTGGGCACATTAAACGACCTCAGCAGCGGGTCGGTCGGGTCTAATTGGCCGTTCCGGTCGGCATCCAACCGCACCTGGAGCGTTAGCGCGCCGCCGCCAGCAACCGCCGAAGCGTTCAGGATGCGCACCTCCATTTGCCAGTTTTCCAAATTGGCATTCGCCGGTATGGACACACCCTCCAGGCCCACCAGCTGGTAGGTGGGTTTTTCCAACACCAATGAGGCATCGAATTCCAGCATAGCAAAGTCCACCGGGCAGCGAAGGGGGCCACACGGGAGATCTACCGTCTGGAGCATCTGCGCAGCAATAGCGTAGATCTCTGTGCAAGCCGTCAAGGGCGCCGTGTTGCGCACCTCGAGGAGGAAAACGATAGAATCGCCGGCCTGCACGCCCGCAGGCAGCCCAAAAACCAGGAAACGCTGGCCGTCAGCCGTCAAGACAACAGGGCCGGCCGTTGGGCCGTTGTGTATGGGCTGCAGGCTGCCCGTCACATACTGGAAGCTTTCGGGCAGCATCAGGCGCACCTTTTCATTGGCCCGCGTGGGACCGAGATTGCCCGGGTTCACGATGCTCACGCGCAGCGGTATGCGCCCGCAATAGGCAAAGGGAACGGGCGCTGCTATCGTGACGGCGTAGTTATTGGACTCCGTCGGGGCGCCGAGAATGTTCATTTTGGGCGCAGCAAAAGGCCCCACCGATTTCTCTGCTCCGACACAGGCATTTTGCCAGGCCGCGCCGTAGCGGATGCGCGCGGCGTCTATATAGTCGCAGTTGGCTCTCACCTGAAAACGGAACACCAGGGCATTTTTAGGAGCAGCTGCCAGCCCGGGTAGGGCCTCTATAAATAGGGGCAGCTGGGCCAGATTCAAGGTAATGCGCAGCCCTTCGGGCGTTATTTGCGGGTCGGGCAGCGCCACGGCGATCGTGTCGTACACCACTGAAAGACTGCCCGGCACATACGTCTGGCCAATTTCGGGCAGGCGTACCAGCACAGAAATGTCGTACATCGGCCCTTCACCCTGGTTGACTAAATACACCTCGTAAGAAGCCGGAGAACAGAGGTCTACGGGCAGCGGCGGGCCCGAGGCGATCACCTGCGGGACTGCATCCTGGGAGCGGAAGTAGAGCTCTAGCTCGTTTTTGAGAAAACACGGCTCGCTCTGGCCCGCGCACTGGAAGCCCGCCCGCAGCCGCAACGTGTCGGGCTGGCAATCGGGCGGCGTCGCAGCGCGGATCCTCAATTCGATACACTGGTTTTGACTTAAGGCTGGCAATCGCACGAACCGTTGGCCGTTTGGCCCGGCCTCAATGGTCAGCGCCAGTGTGTCGAAGAAGGGCGTAACGTGCTGCACCGACAGCAGCGGCAGGTCGCTGTTGTTTTCAAAAAACACCATGGGCTCGGGAATCTCGATGCCGTCGCTGGGGTTGCACAGCCGGACGCTCCAGGTCGGCGTGCGCAGGTTCGACACCGGATGGTCGGTCGTCAGCCGCGTTTCATTGAGGTCTTCAAAATGGCCAAAAGCGCCAAAATAAAATACGCTTATGGTATCGTAGAGGCTGTAGTAACTGTTGCCGACAATGCGCACTGGAAAAACCGGTGTATCGGCAGGGCAATTCACCTCAAGCAAAAGCGACAGCGTGGAGAACGCGCCGCCGATGTAATAGTCTGTAACGGGGAGTTTGGCAGGTCGCACATAGCGCAGCAGTGCGCTCCCATCAAACAAAGGAATGATCTCCGGATCCGCCAAAGGCTGCGAGGCAAACGGCGGCAGGCCCTGAGCGCCGTCGCCCTGGCGGTAGAACCACTGGGAGCTGCCCGGCACGTAGGCATATCCGGGCAACACGGCAATCGTCAGCGTGTCATAGACAAACAGCGGTCGGATTTCGCCTGGGAAAAGGTCGTTATCTACGTCGTCAGATATGCCCTGGATGAGCGCGACGTCCACGGAGAGCTGCCCGCAGACGCCGTCCTTGAGAAAGGCAAACATGCTCACCTCGTAGTAAGGATTGATGCACCGGAAGGCAGCATTAAACGTTTCGCACAGCAGTGTGTCGCCGCCATAGCGGTAAGGGAAGCGTATGCGCAGGTCGTTTACAAATCTTGCCACGTCGCTGGGCAGCAGCTGTCTCATGACGCTCAGCACTTCCACCCGGATGCGGTCGCCAACGGTAGGGCGAACGCCAGCGGCTGCCAAACACCCACCCGGCTGGCTCAGCGGCAGCAAGTCGAAGGCCCACACGTGGTAGCCATCCACATACCGATAAGCAGGCGATAGATTGGTGCAGTTGACCGAAGCACCGGTCTCAAAGTCGTCGAATAAAATGCGCGTATTCAAGTGCTGGAAGTAGGGCTCGACACCGTTCCAGTAGTAAATTTCCACCTTAGCCGAGTCGAAGGCCTCGCCCGGAAAGCCCTCGATGCGGCCTCGGCCTTGCATAAGCACCGTATCGAAAGGTAAGGCGATGTCTAATTGCAGGCCGGGCTGCGGGCTAACCCGGGCAGAGAGGAGGTTGTCCACATAGCCCAACGACAGGCGCTGCACAAAGAAGGTGTCGGCAAAGATGCCGTGCTGTTGGCTGGTGTCTTTGGGGCGTGGGCAGTCCACTGTAAAGAATGGGCCGCCGATGCAGATCAGCTCGTACGTTTGCGGGCAGCCGTTGCCGCAGCGCCAATAGATGCGCAGGGGCATACGATACGTGCGCGGCTCATAGGAGGGTGTGCAGATGGCCGAGTTGTCAATGTCGGGTGGGCACACCACCAACAGCGGCAACGACAGATTTCCGCGCTCGTGCGGCAGCCGCAAGTTAATGGTCGTATCGTTGGGCTGCCACCACGGCAGCGGCTGGCCATCCATCTCCGGGAAAAAAGCTGACGGGCGCTTCAGCGTAATGGGCAGAGTAAACTGCGCGATGATGCTGTCGTTAGGACATATCTGCGATAGCCCAAAAAACGTGGCGTCCAACACATAAGAAAAGGTGTAAACCGAGTCGGCAAACAGGATAAAATCATGCTCAATGTCTAAGTCGCTTTTGTCGAAGCCAATGCCGATATTGGGCGGACTCTGCAGAAAACTCGTCTGCGGTTGTTTGCAGGCGTCAGTGAAGTGGACATCGGCGATGATAAACTGTTGCACAAAAAGTTGATTGCATTGTTTGCACGACGGGTTGATGGCAAAGAGGAAGGCCAGCGATGCCGTAGCGCCTGGCGCTAAGTCGTCGAATTGACCATCGCCGTCTTCGTCGCTCAGGCCGCCCGGGCCGTCGGGGTCGGTCGTGAGGGTTGAAAAAAGAAATCGAAACGGTTCGGAGGGTGAGCCTGCCGAAGCGTCGGCCAGTAATGCGTTTCCTACCCGGAATTGGGTCATCGGGTAGCAGGCGTCGTCTTTCACAGACTCCTCAGCAGACAGGGAAAACATGGGCGCCACCCCCAGCACACATTCTATACTAAAAGCCGGGGCCTGACCTTTATTTTCTATTTTCAAGACGACGCTATCCTGCTGGCAGGGCTGTGGCGTCTTGAAGGGACGACCAAGGCGGACTTCCACCACAGTTGGGCTGGCAGTGTCGCTTCTCGTTTCGTATTGTTGAAAACGAAGAACGGCGCAAGGAGGAGCGCCGGAGCAAGACCATCCATAGGCGACCGTCGTACCAGCCGTCGTGCAGCTTCTCAGGCGAAATGTTTGGGTAACCACAACCGAGTCGCGGAAGGCCAGAAAGCCCTTAGTTCCCAAATGGCTGCCTGTCAGAAGGAGCGTATCGCCGCTAAAGGCGCCGGTGGTCTGGACGAGCTCCAGGCCGGCCGTTTTGTAAGGGTCAATCACAAACACGCGGTAAGCATTGCCTACGCCCTCGTTGCGTAGGGTGAAGGTGCGGGTGAATACCGTGCCGTTGGAGCCGGCAAACGACCAGTTTGAGCCGGGCGTCAGTGTGATGAGCGGCGTGCGCACGTTATACGCGCTGCCCAACACGAGCGGCTGGGGCATGCCGCCTGAAGTGATGCGTATCGTGTCGCGTCGGTCGCCTACATCCACAGCAAAGCAGCCCACGCGCACGCGCAGCGAGAAGGTCAGTTTGCCCTGGGGCGCTAAGGCAGGCAGCGTTAGTACCGGGCAACGCGCGTCAGCGCTGTCGGACACGGCAATACCCGTAGCGCCGGCAAAAGTCAGACCCGACGTCAGGCAGTATTGCAACGTACCGGCTGCCAACGGCTGATTTCCAGGGTTGGCCACCTCAATGGAGAAGACCGCTTCCTCACAGGCAGAAAGGTCGGTAGGGATGTTGGTCGTTACCGAAGGCGTCTGGGCAAAGGAGGCGAAGGTCCCTGCAACGCAAAGCGCTGCGCAGGCTGGCCATTGGGTAAAAAAGGCGGTCATAAGGAAGCATTTTAACGTGAGTAATTTTGGGTGGCACAAGTATTCCGGAGACACTCCATCGGATTAGCGCGCCCGCTATGGGTAGATGCGGGGTTGCGAAACTTCGCTGGCAAATGTCGCCGAAAAACAGACTCGACACAAGCCTTTGCGGCGTTAAAATGTTGGAATGTTGGAAAAGCGACGAAATACGCGAGTCTATCGCGCTAATTCGTACCGTTTGCCGGGCAGGGTTCGGATGACGCCCTTAAATTCCAGCCCCAGCAGCAGGGCAGCCAGTTGGCCTGGAGCGCACTGAGCCGCTAAGGCCAGCTCATCCACAGGAATTTGCGGCCGCGCTCGGATAATGTCCACCAGCGCCTGCTCGGCGGGCGAGAGGTCTAAGAAAAGCGTTTGCTGCACGGCCTGCATCTTGCCCTTTTCGCTCCAGTTGAGCACTGTGGCTACATCGGCAGCCGACTCGATGAGCGTGGCTATGCTGGCGCGGATGAGGCGATTGCAGCCGGCGCTTTTGGGGTCGCGCAGGCGCCCGGGTACGGCGAAGATGGGGCGTCCGTACTGTTGGGCGATGTTGGCCGTAATCATGGAGCCGCCCGTGGCGCCCGTTTCCACTACGATGAGCGCATCACACAGACCCGCGATGATGCGATTGCGCATGGGAAAGTGTTCGCGCTCCGGGCCGGTATCGTGGGTAAATTCGGTGAGCAAGCCGCCGTTTTCGGCAATGCGCAGCGCGATGGAGCGGTGCTCCGCCGGATAGATGCGCCCCAGCCCATGCCCCAGCACCGCTATGTTGGGCATACCGAGCGCGACGGCTTTACGGTGCGCCACCACGTCAATACCGAACGCTAAGCCGCTGATAACGAGGGCATCGTAAGCCTGGAGACCCTCTACCAACTCCTCGCATACTGCCCGGCCATAGTCGGTTGGTTGGCGCGTGCCCACGATCGAGACGATGCGCTGAGCATTCAGCCATTCGGAGGCCGAGCCTTTAAAGTACAGCAGCGCCGGGCTGTCGTTGTGCTGCTTGAGCCGCGCCGGATAGCGGCTGTCGGTATAAAAAACCGCTTGTACGCCGTGCGTTTGGATAAAATGCAGCTCTGCCTCGGCGCGTTTAAGCGCTTCGCCAGCATTAGCGATGCTTTCGGCTATCGTCGGCCCAATGCCGGGTATTCGGAGCAGTTCCCGGCGCGAGGCGCGAAATACCTCATCGGCGCCGCCGCAATAGCTCACTAACGTGCGGGCCGTGATGGCGCCCACCTGCGGCAGAAACGTCAGCGCAATTTGATACAACAAAGCGTCCGTCATGTCCAGCAGCGCGTAGCTATTTTTGCCGGCTAAAGGTAGGGCAGGCCGACGGCTTGCTGCAACTGCTGGCGCTCTTTAGCAAAAATGCCGTTTTCTCATGGCGAAAAAAATACCCCAGGTGGAGTCGCTCATCGTCGTCGCCTTCCTGCTTAGCGTGGCGCTGTGGGCCATTTCCAAATGCTCCGAGTCGCGCCGCGAGCGCATCCGAAGGGCGCCCACCGAAGAGGAAGAGCTGCGCGCCCAGGAACGCCCCGCGCCCAAACGCGATACGGTCTATCTGCCGCAACCGCAGCCCACTGCGTCTGCACCCGCGCCAGCCGGCCCGCCACAAACCGCCAGTCCGGCCGCACCGCAGCCCACACCTGCTGGCCCACCGCCCAAACGGCCCACCCTCACGCCGGAGCCGCAACCTGCGCCTACCGCTGCTCCCCCTACCGCCGCTCAGTACAGCACCCTCTACGTTACCATTGACGGCCTCAACGTGCGCAAAGAACCCAACCGACACAGCGCCGTCGTCGAGCGGCTCAAACTCCACGCGCCCGTGCTCTATCTCAATAAAAAAAGCGACCAACCCGAAGAGATCAACCTCGGCCGCGAAAAGGTTACTGACTACTGGGTCAACATTCGCACCCCTTCAGGCAAAGAAGGCTGGGTCTTCGGCGCAGGCGTGCATTATTACCCGATGAAACGGCCAGGAGTGGAATGACGACGCTACCGCCATGTAACACCTTCAACCCCCGGGCGCAGCGCGCACGGCCTTTCAATACCGCATGTCTGTCAAAAAGTTAGCTAGCGAGACGGCTCTGTATGGGCTGAGCAGTATCGTCGGGCGCCTGCTCAACGTCCTGCTGGTGCCGTTTTATACGCGCGTGCTTGCCTCCACAGCGGAATATGGCGTCGTCATTGACCTGTATGCCCTGTCGGCTTTCGTTATGGTAGTGCTGTCGTACCGCATGGAGTCGGCGTTTTTTCGCTTTGGCACGCCGCTCGAAGACCGCGAACGCGCCTACAGCACGGGCGTGTGGTCGCTGCTGGCCACAACGGCAGTCGTCGTAACCGCTATGCTCGTGTTCGCACCGTCCATTGCCGACGCACTGCGCTACCCGGCGCATCCCGAATACGTGCGCTGGTTTGCCCTCATCCTGGGGCTGGACTGCTTAGCCGAACTGCCCTTTGCCCGCCTGCGCATGGAGCAACGCCCGCTGCGGTTTGCCGCCATTCGGCTGACGAACATCGGCGTGAACATCGGCATGAATCTGTTCTGGCTCGTCTTCTGTCCTTGGGCCAGCCGGCATGGGTACGGATGGGTGCATGCCGTGTGGTCGCCCGACAACCCGGTGGGCTACATTTTTCTTTCCAATCTCATCGCCAGCGCGGTTACAATGCTGCTTTTGAGCGCCCAATTGCGGCGCGTAAAAGCCCTGTTCGACGCAGATCTGTGGCGCCGTATGGTTACCTATGCCGCGCCGCTGATTATCGTCAGTTTTGCCGGCATCGTGGACGAAATGTTCAGCCGGGCCATGCTCAAATACCTGCTGCCTGGCTCGACGGAGGAGAACTTAGCGCAGGTTGGCATCTTCGGGGCGAACTACAAACTGGCAGCCCTGATTTCGCTGTTCACTCAGGCATATCGCTATGCAGCGGAGCCGTTCTTCTTTCGCAACGCCCACACGGACAACGCCTTGCAAAACCAGGCCCGCGTAACCCAGTGGTTCACAGCCGCCGCCGTGGCCGGTATGTTGGGCATCCTGCTGTTCTTAGATGTGGTCAAGTATTTCATTGCACCTCACTACTGGTCGGGTCTGCACGTTGTGCCAATACTCCTCATGGCCAACGTGTTTTTGGGCGTTTATTACAACTTTTCGGCCTGGTATCGCCTCAAAGACCGCACAGTGCTGGGCGCCTGGATTTCAACCGCCGGCGCCGCATTGACGGTAGGGCTGAACCTGTGGCTCATTCCGCGTTTCGGCTATACGGGCGCCGCCTGGGTAACGCTGGTGTGTTATGCGTTCCTGTGCGTTACTACGTGGTACATGGGGCGGCGCCATTATCCGGTACCGTATCCGCTGGGGCGAATGGCAGCCTACGTCGTTGGCGCGTGGACCTTGTACGCCTTAAGCCTGGCCCTGAGGGCGGTGCTTCCGCAAACGCTGTGGACGCACCTGGCCATTGGTGCAGTGCTGTGGAGTGGATTTGTGTGGGCAATTTTCCGCTGGGAAAAAACCGCTGTACGGCGATAGTTGTTACTGCCGCCAAAAACACTTACACCGCTATGTTTCATTTAAAAGAAGGGGATGCTGCTCCCGAGTTTGCGGCCCCCAACGAGAAGGGCGAAATTGTTCGCCTGTCCGATTTTAAGGGTAAAAAATTGGTGCTTTACTTCTACCCTAAAGATGACACGCCGGGCTGCACGGCCGAGGCCTGTAGCCTGCGCGATGGTTACAGCCAGTTCGTGGGCAAAGGGTACGCCATTTTGGGCGTAAGCCCCGACCCGGTAAAAAAACACGTAAAGTTCATCGAAAAGTACAACCTGCCTTTCAGCCTGCTGGCCGACGAAGACCACGCGGTAGCCGAAGCCTACGGCGTATGGGGGCCCAAAAAGTTTATGGGCCGGACTTTTGACGGCATCCACCGCACTACGTTTGTCATTGATGAAAACGGGCGTATCGAGCGCATCATCACAAAGGTGGATACGGAAAACCACGCTGCTCAGTTGCTGGAGGCCTGAAACGCAAGCGGCCCTCGCATCTCGGTGACGCGAGGGCCGCTTCATTTTACCCGTGCCCGCTTAGTCCAGCGACTGATTAGCTGCACTGGCGCTGTTGACCAATTCCTGATATTCTAACGGCGTCAGATTGTCCATGCAGAAGTGGATCGGATTGATCGGTTTGCCTTTGTAGTGCACTTCGTAGTGCAAATGCGGCGCTGTAGACAGGCCTGTATCGCCCACTTCGCCAATTTTCTGGCCTTTTTTGACGCGCTCGCCAACGCGAACAGACATTTTGTGCATGTGGGCGTACCAGGTTTCATAGCCGTAGCCGTGGTTGATGCGCACGCAATTGCCATAGCCCTGGTGCCAACCAGCCTCTATTATTACGCCGTCTCCAGTGGCTTGAATGGGCGTACCAATGCGCGCGGGGAAGTCAACGCCCTGATGAAACTTCCGAATCTTATATACCGGGTGGATGCGGTATCCGAAGCCCGATAGCACGTTCATGCTCTTCTGCAGCTTATCTTCACGCACGGGCTTGATACTGGGAATACTCGCCAGCATCTTTTCCTGGTCTTTGGCTAAGGCCATGATGGTGTCCAACGAGCGCGCCTGAATAGCCATCTGCTGCTGGAGTACGTCCATGCGGATGAGCGTTTGTCGGATGGTCTCGCCTCCGTATTTGAAGGCTTTCACTTCCGGGTGCGATTCGTGACCGCCCGTACCCGCTTGCCAGACGTCGGGGTCAATCGGATCCATACCAAACACCGCGCGATGCACATAAGCGTCGCGCTCCTGAATGTGTCGGAGCGTCTTAGACATGTTGTCCATCTCTTCGTTGAGCTGGGCAAATTTGCGCTCCATTTGTGCAATCTCCTGTAGCAACTCCTTTTCGCGCGGGGAAGGGAAGTAATGGTACAGTAAGGCGAGCAGGCCGATAGCCGCTACCAAAACGGCCGAGAAGAAACCAAAGGCCTGTAGAATTCTTGTTCGAAGGGGGACAACTACACGTTCGTAGCTAAGGGTTTGTGTGTTGTAAACAAACTTTTCTTTCCTGCCCATATGGTCGGTTTTTACCCAAGCCATCGTTCACATGGCTGCTGTTTGAAAACATGCCCTGGCGTGGACGGCTGCGGATTAAAATGCATTCGTTTGCATTTGCTCAAATCCTGGGGGCAGATGCCCACAATGGATGACTCAGGTTGGTTCTGTCGTTCGGCTCTTTCGCCAACCGGCGCACAAAAGTATTTAGACGTGCGATAGTAACCAAACATTTTTACAAAAAATAAAACAAAAAGGTCTGCTGCGCAGCAAATTCGCCTTCAAGGGTCCTCGCATCCGCCTCTTTTTGGCGCTGATGTTGCCCATCCAGCATCGCTTTTTGCAAGGGCGAAGAAAGTACTTTCTGAAATATTTGTTAAACAACAGCGTAAAATTTTAACACTTGCAGGACGGAGATGCCGCTTGGCGAAGCGGTCTTAAAACATTGATTTTTAAAGATTTAAATCCATGTCTCTCGCTCATCTGCTTACTTCAATTATTTTTCCACAGGTTTTTTCTGCACCTTTGCCAGCTACTATGCAAACGGGAACGGTTGTCAAATCAACGGGGAGTTGGTATCAGGTCAGGCTCGACGCCAACGGTGCGGTGTGGGAATGCCGGATTGTCGGCAAATTTCGATTAGAGGACATGCCTTTGACCAATCCGGTGGCTGTGGGCGATCGTGTAGAGGTAAAGCCCGAACAGGTAGGTCAGGGGGTCATCGTCCAGATTTTGCCGCGCCGCAACTACGTGGTGCGCCAGTCGCCGCGGCGCAAGCACGACCTACACTTGCTGGCGGCCAACATTGACCAGGCCATGCTCATCACCACCGTGGTGCAGCCCGATCTGAAGCCGGGTTTTATTGACCGCTTTTTGCTGATGACAGAACCGCACGAGATCCCGGTGGTCATCGTGTTCAATAAAGGCGACCTTTACGACGAGCGCGCTGTGGATGTGTTTTTTGAAATGAAAGCCCTCTACGAAGGTATTGGATATACTGTGCTGGCTACTTCGGTCGTCGAGCGCAAGGGCTTAGAGGCTGTCAAGGAGGCATTAAAGGACAAGACGACGCTGCTCTCCGGCCAGTCAGGGGTGGGCAAAAGCAGCCTGATAAACGCCATACAGCCACACCTAAACCTGCGCACAGGCGACCTGAGCGATTACTCAGGCAAAGGCAAACATACGACCACGTTCGCCGAAATGTTCGCATTGGACTTTGGGGGATATATCATTGACACGCCGGGTATCAAGACGCTGTCGTTCAACAACAAAGACCCACAAAACGTGGCGCATTCGTTTCGCGAATTTTTCCGCCTGTCGGCGCAATGCCGTTTTGGCGCCGCCTGTCTGCACCGCAACGAACCGGGCTGCGCCGTACGTGCGGCCTTGGAGCGCGGCGAGGTGAGCGAATTGCGCTATTTCAACTACTTAGCCATCCTCGACGAGGTAGAGCAAATCAATTATTGGGAACGCAACAAGGCCGTTAAGTAGCCGTAAACAGCCTCACAGGTCACCCAACTGAGGGCGCACCACCAGCTCTTCGACCACCGCCGAGGGCGATAAGTGATAGGCTGCCCATACCAGCTGCGCGATATCGTCGGCCTGCATGAGCCGCTCCGCGGGCAACTCGACGC
This sequence comes from Saprospiraceae bacterium, assembly GCA_025056735.1. Lineage (GTDB taxonomy): Bacteria > Bacteroidota > Bacteroidia > Chitinophagales > Saprospiraceae > M3007. The sequence continues at coordinate 12,359 of JANWVR010000104.1, read as the reverse complement.
CACGCCAGGAGTCGGACCAGGTGGCGCCGGGCAGCAGTGCCGTTACGCGGATACCTTCGGTCTTCAGCTCTTCGCGCAGCGCCTTAGAAAAGCCCAACAGCGCAAACTTGGAAATGCTGTAAGAGCCGCCATTCGGGTAAGCATTCAGGCTGGCGATGCTGCACATATTAAAAATATGGCCGCTTTGATGCGGCCGCATCAACGGCAACAGGGCGCGCGTCAGATAGTATGCGCTGTACAGGTTGACCTCGATGAGGAATTCCAGCGTGCCCTCCGCCTCGTCGCACACGCGCCCAGGGCGGAAAATGCCGGCGTTGTTGACCAGCACATCTATGCGCGACCAGCGACTGCGCACCGCCTCCGCGAAGCGTTCCACATCCGCGCGCTGGGCCAAATCGGCAGGTACGGCCAAGAGTGTCCGACTGGGATAGCGCTCTGCCCAGTGCTGTTGCATGTCCACTAAATCAGCAGCCGTCCGCGCACAGACGGCCAGGTCAAAGCCGTTTTGAGCAAAACGCTCGGCAATGGCGCGGCCCAGCCCTTTGGTGGCTCCGCTAATCACGGCTACGGGCGGGTGTGTTGTAGAATTATGTTGTGGCATAAAAAACCCTTCTTATGCTTCTTTGTGCCTTCTGAATAGAATTCTTCTTCGCGTTTCAGCAATCGCAAGAGTGCGGCCAGCCTGCCAAACCATCCTATGGCCTTAAAGTTTGCCTAAGGGCGCAATCTTTGCTAATGCTATCAGTTTTCTACCTTTGTAACGTCATCCACGCGCGTTGCCATGCTCGTCATAGATAAGCGTTTTAACTTTATTTACCACTTCGGCCGTTACCTGCTGCTGATGAAGCAGACCTTCGGGCGCACGGAGAACTTCTCCATGTACTGGAAAGAAACCATGCGCCAGATGAACCACATTGGGATCGGCTCCCTCATCATTGTTTGCCTGATTTCCATTTTTATCGGAGCGGTGGCGGCAATACAGTTTGCCTATCAGCTCGATGGGCAGCTTATCCCTCGCTATTACATTGGCTATATTGTGCGCGACTTAGCCATTATTGAGCTTTCGCCCACCATCACCTGCTTAGTGCTGGCCGGCAAAGTGGGCTCCAACATGACGGCCGAAATCGGCGGCATGCGCCAAAAGGAACATATTGACGCCATGGAAGTCATGGGAGTCAATTCGGCGGCCTACCTGATCCGACCTAAAATCGTGGGCGCTTTGGTCGCTATTCCGCTTTTAGTTACGTTTTCGGCCTTTGTGGCCATCATCGGCGGCTATGTGGCTAGCGTACCCACGGGCTGGCTGACCGACGACGAATACAACCAAGGGTTGCGCTCTTTCTTCGAGCCGTACAATGTGTTTATGATGTACGTCAAGTCGGTGGTCTTTGCATTTATACTGACCACCGTCTCTTGCTATCAGGGCTACTACGTACAAGGCGGTAGTATCGAGCTGGGCCAAGCCAGCACACGCGCTGTGGTGTACAGCGATATCCTTATCCTGCTGGCCGACTACTTAGTGGCCCTCATTCTTATGCGCTAAGCTGGAGGGCGCAGAGCGGCCTGCCGAAGACGCTGTAAGAAGGGAGAAGCAAAGATAAAGGACTGCAAGTTTTGGTTATTGCTACCCAGCACCTCGTGCCGATTGCCGCTCCATTCGACGCGGCCCTCAAAGAGAAAGCAAATATTATCGCCATTTTCCATCACCGAGTTCATGTCGTGGGTATTGATGATGGTGGTGATATTATTTTCCTGAGTGATGCTTCGGATCAACTCATCAATGACAATGGCCGTCTTAGGATCGAGGCCAGAGTTGGGTTCGTCGCAAAATAGGTATTTCGGGTTTAGGACAATAGCACGCGCGATGCCTACGCGCTTTTGCATGCCGCCCGAAAGTTCCGAGGGGTATTTTTTGTTGCTGCCCGCTAAGTTGACGCGCTCCAAGCAATAGTTGACGCGGTCGGCTTTTTCTTTGGCAGTCATGCGAGTAAACATATCCAATGGAAATCGGACGTTTTCCTCCACCGTTAGCGAGTCGAAGAGCGCTGAGCCTTGAAACAGCATGCCCATTTGCATGCGGATTTCCCGCATTTGCTCAGCATTCAGCCGGGTGAACTCGACGTCGTCGTACCACACCTGCCCACTCGTGGGTTTCAGCAGCCCCACCAGAATTTTAACCAGCACGGTCTTGCCCGAGCCAGAGCGGCCAATGATGAGGTTGCATTTGCCGGTCTCAAAGGTAAAGGTGATGCCTTTGAGCACCTCTTGCTGCCCAAACGATTTGTGGATGTTTTCTGCTCGGATCATGTGTTGTCCAGTTACAGCGGCAAGGCGGCATAGCGCTCGATAAAGCCTTTAAGTTCGTCCACCATGACGGGAGAGCCGATAGCTATGGTAGAGCGCTGATGCAATTCTTTGGGTTCTATTTCTAAGATGCGCTTCAGCTGAGTGCTAATAGCCTTTCCGCCAGCCTGCTCTACGATCATGGCGAGTGGGTTGCATTCGTAGAGCAAACGCAACTTGCCTTTCGGGTATTTGCGCGTGCTGGGGTACAGGAAAATACCGCCCTGGATGAGAATGCGATGGATATCGCTGACCATGGAGCCGATGTAGCGCAGGCCGTAGTTCTGGTCGCTGCAGTGGTCAATGTAGCGGCGCAGCTCCAAATCAAACTTGGAATAGTAGCCCTGGTTGACCGAATAGAACTGGCCGTTCTCCGGTATGCGCATGTTGCGGTGGCTCAGGCAAAACTCGCCGATGCTGGGGTCAAGCGTGAAGCCGTTGACGCCATTTCCGGTCGTGTAGACCAATATAGTAGAGGTGCCATAGAGCACGTAGCCGGCAGCCACCTGTTTGGTGCCGGGCTGGAGGAAATCTTCGTGGGTGGCTGGCCCTGAGTTGTCGCTCTTGCGCCGATAAATGGCGAAAATGGTGCCCACCGACACATTTACGTCAATGTTGGAGGAGCCATCTAAGGGGTCAAACAACACCACATAGTTGCTCTTTTTGGAATGCACCGGTTCTACCTGGATGATATCCTCGCATTCCTCGGAGGCGATGGCGCAGCATTCTCCGCTGTTTTTGAGGCACTCAATAAGCTTCTCGTTTGCGTAAATGTCGAGTTTCTGCTGGATGTCGCCAGAGGCGTTGTCGCTGCCGTCGGCTACGCCGAGGATGTTGACTAAGCCCGCCTTGTTCACTTCGCGGTTGATGATCTTAGCCGCCACGCCGATGTCGCGCAGCAAGCCGGTGAGCTCGCCTGTGGCAAATTCAAAGTCCTTCTCTGAGCGGATGATGAATTCATCGAGCGTAACGATGCGGTTGCTCGGCTGATAGAGTTTGCTGGAGGTTTCGGCCGGTTTGCCGTTTCTTCCGGTAGCCATAATAATCTGGATAACGTGGTTAAGGTGTGGCGCTAATGGTTAGAATGACGAAGCAAAAGTAGCAAAGTTCTCAGCCAGAACAGCGGTCGTTTTTGCTCTCGTTGGCATGTACCGGGTCATCACTCTGCCGGGCGACGGGTAATTTGCCCGTTGGGCGAAAGGTCTAACGGCGTATCGGGAAAATCCGCCCGCGTCAGTTCAATGAGGGCCTGAATGACTCGCCCCTGTGGGTCGAACTTTGGCCCGTGGTGTTTTTGCTGATAGGTGGGCATAATTTGCCCGGCCACGAAACGGCCCTGCTCGTCAATGTCCACTTGCAGGATAGGCGCAATGCCCGCCGGGCCAGCTAAGCTGAAGCGTCCGTAAGTGCAGAAGTTACCTAAGCTGTAGGCAATGAGCCGGTCGTTGTACAGCTCGAGGGCGCGCGTAACGTGCGGGCCATGCCCGAAGACAATATCGGCCCCGGCGTCCACGACGGCATGGGCGAAAGCGTGCACGTCGCCGCGGTTTTCGCCGTGGAAATACTCGATGCGTTTGGGCACATGCTGGTGGGGGGCGCCCTCGGCGCCTCCGTGGAAGGAGACAATGACAAAATCGGCCTGTTCCTTCAGCTGGCGCACCAATGTCTGAGCGCGGGCGATGTTGCGCAGGTCGCACGTGCCGGTGTTGGGCGCAAAGGCGCACATGCCCCAGCGCTTACCGGCGCGCTCGATGATCACCGTGTCGCATACGCCCTCTAATCCCGCAAAGGCAATCTCGGCCTGGCGCAGCGTCTCCATCGTCTGGCGGCGGCCCTCGGGGCCAAAATCGCCCGAATGGTTATTGGCCAGACTCAGCAGGTCGAAGCCCGCATCCACCAAGTGCCGCACATAACGCGAGGGCGTGCGGAACACGTAGCACACCGAAGGGTTCTGGCACCGCTTGGGCGAGCCGCCGTGGTCAAACATGGTACCCTCCAGGTTGCCAAACGTAACGTCGGCCTGGCGCAAGGTATCGCGCACCTCAGCCAGCAGCGTGGCGCCGTCTTCCGGCGGCAGGTACGACGGCGAAGGGTAGTTCGTGCCCAGCATGATGTCGCCCACGCCAATGACCCGATACGTGCGCGGCTGCAGCAGCGTATCCGCCGGTGGCAAAGTGAGCGTATCGAGCTGCCCGTGCGCATCATCGTTAGAGGAAAGGCGAAACCATCCATTGGCTTCAGCGCCCCACCACAATGAAGCAGCAGCGAGCAAAATCAAGCCCAATCGAATGAAAAGCGTTGGCATAGCGTCGTGTCTTCTCTGTCACCGGCCAGTCCGGTTTTTTTTTATCTAAAAAATATCCTAAGGCGGCCCGATTAAAAGCAATGGCAAAGGTCGCTAAATGCTTGTATCCTCGCTTCCTCATCTAACCTGCGCCAGCTGGCCGCAATGCTGTTCTGTGCAATTGGGACACAGTGAGTCCGTATAGAAAACCTGGGCTAACAGAAGCGCACACTCAAAAATCCAGTTTTCAATAGATTGCAATTCCATCGGTTAAAAGCCGTTAGCCGAAATTTGGGCGTAACACCGCATCTATCATCCTGTAACCGTCCAATTCATCGGGTGGATAGACGCAGATACCTCCCTCCTGCATCAAACATCCCGATAAACATCACATTCACACCTCTTGCCAGCAGCCGGATGTGATGCCTGTCAGCATGATGGATAAAAGAACCCGAGAGGGCACAGCAGCCCTTTGGATATCAGAGGGTTACGGGATGACAGATGCACACGACCCACTTTTAACATTATGCCAGTCAACGAGTTACGGGCTGTTAGTGAGCATAAAAACAGCAACTGCCGCGGATGCCGAGGCTTGCGGAGCGATTTGCCTCCTCGGCGGTTTTAAACCTCACAGCTGGCTCAGCTGGCGGCACACGAGTATGGCCTCTGGCGCTACCTGGGTAGGCGGCGTACGCGGGTCGGGCTTAATGCCGCTATCGGGCTTGAGCACGGCCGCTTGCAAGAGCGCCTGGGGCCGCACAGGTGTAGCAGCGGGCAGGAAAGCCTGGGCGGCTTCTACGAACAGCGCTGTACCCAGTGGCCGGAGGCCGGTATCGCCATAGACCGGCGCCAACCGCTGATTGAACGCCTCTGTGATGGCCGCGCCAAACTCCGCCAGATGGCGCACTGCGCGCGCCGGTTGGCTGTTGGCTTCCTTCAGAAAGCGCGCCAGCGCCACACCGGCGTCGCGGGCTTTCTCGATGATGGTCGCCTCGGTGAAGAAGAGGCTGTCGAACCCGCTTTGCTTTTCTTTGAGAAGGTTGAGCAGGTCGTCCGTGAAAGCTTCTATGCGCCCTGGGTCGTACGTTCTGCGCAGGGTCGCCGGTAGGCCGGGCAGGCGCTGGATTAGGTCGTGTATTTCCTGCAGGCGCGCTCTCAGGCGGCCCTGCGTGCCGGGGTGCAGCAACAGGGCGCGGCGCTGGTCGGTGTCGGGCCAGTTCCAGTACAGGCCATCGTCGGTCAGCAGCAACCGGTTGCCCTCCCGGCGGAAGCCCGTCGTGGGTATCATGGCCGAGTAGGCGACCAACGCCGGGGCGACTTTTTCGCCGTATTTGCGCGCGTCCTGGAAGTAAAAGAGCGGTATCAGCTCGCGCATGCGGCGTTGCAGGTTGCGCGACATGCGCGTGTACTCCGGCGCTTGCGGGCTGAGGGGTGCGCGCAACCAGGCAGAAGCGACCTGGGCGGGCAGCGTTACGTCTAAGCGCAGCAAGGTATCGCCCAGCAGGCCGGCGCCATTGGGGTGCAAGCGTTCAGCGTCGCGTTCCAAGGCTTCTACCCAGGCGTCTACAGCGGCGTCGGCATCCTGGCCGAGGGCTTCGCTCAGATACTGCTGGGCATAGGGTTTTACCTGGCACTTCAATTCAGCGGCGTGCATGGCCGGCCGGAGTTGCTGGAACGAATACGCATACGTCAGCGAGCGTTCGTCGTACACGCGCACGCGATTGCCCGAGGTGCGGACGTGGGCGCCTATGGTCAGCGCGCTCATCTGCGTACGGTTGCTCACGGCCGTGTCCGTTGCCTTGAGGTCATAGACGAAAATGCGCCCATTGGCCTCGTCAATGGCGCTGGCTTTGGCTAAGCTCTCGTTCAAAAAAGTGCCACTTCCCTGCGCAAACGGCAGCTGCACCGCGATGCTGCTCTGCGTGCGAATGCCGTGCGTGAGCGTGCCTTCGTGCAGCGTAACACCGGCCTTCGGCGCGGTGAGGATCGCATCGAAACGGCCCAGCAGCGCCTGGCGAAGCAGTGTCCGGGCTTTTGCTCCGTCCACCGTAAGGTCCACCAACGCCGCATGGCTGGCGCTTTTTTGAAAGGCAGCGCTCAAGCCGTAGCCGTAGTGGCGCTGAAGGGCTTGCAGGGCTTTTTCATAAAAAACCTCTTTTTGCGCCAGTAGGCGGTGCACCGTCTCGCGCACCTGCCGGACGTGCGGTTTTTGAAAGGCTTTTTCATCTAAAAAGCGCGCCATTTTGAGGCGCAGCCACTCGTCTATCTGTTCAAATTCTAAGTCATCGGCCCACTTTTCGGCCTCTTCGACGCGCAGGCGCTTGTTCAGCTGGTTTTGCAGGCGCACCAGCAGGTCGGTGAACGCGCTGCCGTCGAGAATCGCTGCCGCCTTTTGGGCGCGCTCGCGCACCTGCTGGAAGACACCTCGGTCGCTCAGCAGCGTCAGCACGTTCTCCTCAGGCAGCAGCGCCAGCAGAAACTGACCGCCCAGCGTCTGGAAAAAGTCCACCTTCTCGATTTGCTGGCGCAAAAAGGCCTGCGCTTTCTCGGCATCCATCTGCCGCAACTGCTCGTTAAATGCGCGGATTTTGGTCAGGTTCACCTTCTTTTCGGCCTGTTTCCACAGGAAGCTGGCGACCTCGTGGTCGAGCTCGTTCCAGCGGTCGAGCCAGGTTTGCAGCGTCTTTTTGGCTTCGTCGAATGCTGTTTTTGGGTCTATTTTGGTAGTGTCTTTGACGAATTTCTGGAAGTACCGGCTGCTCAGGCCAGCCAGCATGCCGGGCAGGTCGGCGTCGGGCGATGTCCAGGCTTCTATGTCTTCTAAGTCTTTGAGCACCTGCAGCCCTTGCGCGCCGAACGCTGCGCGGACGAAGTCCGTCAGGTTGGGCGGCAGGAAGCGGCTCAGGTCGGCCCGGAGGCCGGCGCGCACGTCGGCACTGGCGCTCCATCCGCGCTGGCGCTGCTTGAACAGCCGAATGCGCAGTCGGCGGTCTTTGGGATCGTTGCCCTCGCGGCTGACGACAACGGCAAAGCGGCCCGACGCCTGAAACCCTACGCCTGCGGTGGCGCCCAGTTGAAGGTGTAGCCCTATGTCGCCCGAAAGGCCTTGCGCCTGCGTCTCGCGCACCCAACTGTATAGAAAACCGTACTGCGCCTGCAGCCCAGCGGCAATGCTGCTATCCACCTCGGCGATGAGCCACGTGCCCGGCTCGAGGTCGTCTGCCGACGTGATTTGCGCCGGCAGCAGCCAATTTTGCGTGGCCTCGAAGACGGCCTCGGCAGCGCCCATGTCTTTGGGCAGGCGGCGCACGATGGCAAATAGCCCTTCGCTACGACCCTCTGCGCTTGCCGAAGCTGCTGCCGCGCTGCCAAAGAGCGCGTTGCCCTTGCCGCGCGCGTCGAACGCATATGCCCAGCGCAGCAGCAAATAGTTGCTCGCCGGGTCGGCCTTCAGCGGCAGCCCAGGGCTGATGTCGTCCTCCAGCCCCAACTCGCGCAGCAGCAGCGCCGGGTCAGGATAAATTGCCATGCCCGAAGCCACCCGTCCGCGCGCCTGAAAACTCACCGTCCCCTGGCCGTTGGCGAATTGAATGCCCTCGCCACCCGCGCCTGCCTGAGCGGAAACCTCGCTCAGCCGAATGACGCGCTGCGGGAAAGGTTGGTTTTGCAACAGCGCAAAAAGCACATCTGGCGCATTGTTTACCGTGTAGCGCACCGATGCGCTCGAACGCTCGCCCAGAAACTTGCGCGGCTTGATTAACGGCACTTCAATGCCATTGGGAGTCTGGATAACTTGTGGCATAGGCAAAAGGCTTTTCTATGAAAAAAGGCTGGCAGACTTGACGAAACTCCGGAGGCCCGCAAAAGCGAGGAAAATAGCTTCGGCACGGTCTTCAGAAATAAACTCCCAAAGGTGCACGTGCGTGCCGATTGTTGCGCCAGCAGTTGTATTAAATGTTTGTTTCGCCGTTGGTAAAAAACGAGTCTGTCCGTTCGGCGTCGCGCACAACGCGCGACCGATGCCAGACCCGACGGCAGCCTGTGCAGATTGGGAGCGCTCTGAAACCTGTTGCGCGGAAGCACGCCCGTCCATCTATTTTTGCCAACAATCCGCGCAATTAGCGCGTTAATGGTGCGCTATGAGAAAAACCCTATTGCTCTTGCTGGTAACGACCTTTACTTTTTCCCTGATGAAGGGACAAGACACGATACCATTTATCAAATCGGCGCAGCTAAGCGCCTGGCGTTCGGGCGCCTCCGACACGGTTTATGTACTTAATTTCTGGGCCACGTGGTGCGCGCCATGTGTAGCCGAACTGCCGCACTTTGAGAAACTTCACGCGGAATACAGCCAGAAGCCCGTGCGCGTGGTGCTCGTCAGTACCGATTTTCGACGCGATGTGGACCGCCGGCTCAAGCCGTTCGTCGAGCGCCATGCCCTGAAAAGTCACGTTGTTTTTCTGGACGAAAAAACGCCCAACGACTGGATAGACGTTGTGGCTACCGAGTGGTCGGGCGCCATTCCGGCAACATTGGTGGTGCAACCCAAGAAGAAATTTGAGCGCTTTTTTGAGCGTCAGGTTCACTATGAAGACCTCGAGAAGGCCGTGCAGGAAGCCTTAGGCCAGTAAACGCATTTCATCATTCAAACAAATCATTTTATAGTACATGAAACAAGCACTCCAACTGTCGCTCCTGTTTTTCCTTTTTTCGGCTGTCTCGCTTTGGGCGCAAAGCGGTGGCTATCGCGTAGGCGATGAAGCACGCGATTTCAATCTTAAAAACGTGGATGGCAAAACGGTCTCTCTGGGCAAGATGAAAAAGGCCAAAGGCTACGTCGTCATCTTCACCTGCAACCACTGCCCTTTTGCAGTGGCGTACGAAGACCGCATCATTGCTTTGCACAAGAAGTACGCGAAAAAAGGCTTTCCGGTCATTGCCATCAACCCCAACGACAAGGACATCCAGCCTGCTGACAGCTACGAGAACATGCAAAAGCGCGCCAAGGAGAAGGGCTTCCCGTTCGTCTATCTGTACGATGAAACCCAGGAGATTGCGCGCGCTTATGGCGCCACGCGCACGCCGCACGTCTATCTGCTCGACAAAAATCGCCGGGTGCGCTACATTGGCGCTATTGACGACAACCACGAGGAGCCGAATGCCGTCAAAGAGCGCTATTTAGAAAACGCCATCGAGGCGCTCCTGGCTGGCAAAGAAGTACCGCGCACGGAAACCAAGGCTATCGGCTGCACCATTAAATGGCGCGCCTCCGCGAAGTAAGGGACACGCGCGAAGGCTCAGCTGCCCAGACGCAGCCCAAGCAGCAAAAAGGCGGTGCACACCAAGAACTGGCCCGCTACGTAGGCCAACCATGCGCCGTGGTGGCCGCTTTGCCACAGGCCCCAACTCTCGGAGGTAAAGGTAGAGTAGGTGCTGAATCCGCCGCAGAAGCCCGTAATCAGCAGCAGGCGGCGGTCGTCCGACAGCCAGCCGTGCCCTTGCCAGGCCAGAAACAGGCCAAACAGGAAGCAGGCAATGGCGTTAGTAGCAAACGTCGCCCAAGGAAAGTGGGCCTGCCAGGGGCGCAGCAAAAGCCAGAGCCCATAGCGAACTAAGCTGCCTAAACCGCCGCCGAAAAAAACCAGAACGAAAGGCTTGAGCATGCGTCAGAAGATACAAAAGAGCGGTGGGGTTCTTCAGCGAACGCCCACCGCTCTTGCTTTTTGTGGTAAAGGATGGATTTCGTAACTGGACTCGCGCCGCCAGCCTTATTCTTCAGGCTTGCGCCCGCCGATGAGCATGTCCTGGTAGTCTTTCAGCTCTTCCCACTCGCCGTTAGCGGCAAAGCGCGCCTGAGCGGGCCAGGTGGCCGGGTCGTGTACCTGATAGCGTGGGCCTGCAGCATCCAGAATCTCGCGCAGGCGCTCTACCGGAGTATTGGCCAACGCTTCCCAGGTGTCAACACCTGCCTCTTTCAGTATCTGCTCGATTTTGGGGCCGATGCCTTCTATGATCTTGAGATCGTTGAGCTTAGGCGTTTTTTTACTGGCCTTTTTAGCCGATTGAACAGCTTCTTCGGCAGAGGGTATCTCAGAGGTTGCCGGCGTTTCCGCCTTTGCCACAGGTGCTTCGGCCACCGCTGCGGATGCCTCTTCTATTGCAGGCAGTTCCAGCGCGGCTTCCGACCATTCCATAGACGAAGCAGGCGCTTCTGCCTCTGATGCAGGTACTTCGGCCACGGCCGCAGGCGCCCCTTCTACTGCGGGCAGTTCCTCTTGCGCTTGTACGGACGGCGCCTCTGTTATTGCAGGCGCTGGAACGGAAATTTCGGGTTTACGCGAGCTGGGAGCGGTTTGGAGAACAGCTTCGGGAGCCGCGACTTCCAACACTTCTACCTCCGAGAACGGAATGACGCTGACGATGCGGCGATCCTTGTAAGTGCGCTTAAAAGCTACAATGCCGTCCACAGCTGCATGGAGAGTGTGATCGCGCCCCATGTACACGTTATTGCCGGGGTGAAACTTCGTGCCGCGCTGGCGCACGATGATGTTGCCTGCGATGGCTTTCTGGCCGCCGAAGATCTTGACGCCTAAGCGTTTGCTTTTACTGTCGCGGCCGTTATCGGTAGAACCTACGCCTTTCTTATGTGCCATGACGAGGAGTCTTTTTAAAGGTGGATGAATGGATGGCCGTTAGCCGGCGATGGCTTCGATTTGTAATTGGGTGAAAGACTGACGATGACCCTTCTTCTTGCGATAGCCTTTGCGGCGTTTTTTGTGGAAGACAATCACCTTATCGCCCTTCAAATGCCCCAGTACGGTGGCTTTTACCTGGGCGCCCGTTACGTACGGGGTACCGATGGACACCTCCGCGCCGCGGTCAATAAGGTGCACGGTGTCGAAGGAGACGGCATCTCCTTCCTGAGCTGCCAGCCGGTGGACGAAGATCTTCTGACCTTCCTCAACTTTGAACTGTTGACCGGCGATGGAAACGATCGCGAACATGTGAGAAAATGCAGTTTTATTGCCAAAAAAGAGTGACTACCCCCGAAAGGGCCGGCAAAGGTACGCACGTTGCATTTAGTTGAGCAAAGTTTTTTTAAAGTTGTAAGACTTTTTGCACGGCCTCGTCGTCAAGCAGGTGAGGCGCCCATTGGAAGAGCAGGGCGCTGTGTTCGGGGGCGTGTTGGAAGGCGCGGTGGAGCAGGTCGAGGGCCTGCTCGCGTTGTTCGGCTAAGAAGTGGCAGGCGGCGGCGCAGTAGAGGAGTTCAGCGGTGTGCGCGTGTTGCAGGGCTACCTGGGCGGTTTGCGCGGCATCTTTGAAGTTTTGCTGCAGCAGCAGGCTTTCTAACAGGCATGTCCAGGCGTCGGCGGAGTCGGGGGCTTGTTCAATGGCGTGCCAGGCGTGGCGGTGGGCCAGCGATGGCTGATTGGTCTGATTGTACACGGCAGCGAGCAGTTGGTGGGCCGCGACATGGTTTTCGTCGTTGCGTACGGCCTGTCGCAGCCAACGCAAGGCCTGACAGTAATCATGCTCCTCGGCAAAGCCGGCCGCCAGCTGGTAGCAGGCCTCAGCGTGGTAAGGGTCGAGCTGGAGCGCCCGACGCGCAGTGGCTTTCGCTTCCTTCACGTCGCCGGCAAGGCGCTGACACATCGAAAGGCGGCACAGGTCTTTGCCATCCACCTCAATGTGCTGCATCATTTCAACATAGCACAGCCACGCCCGCCGCGGG